>VGPU01000016.1 GCA_016882525.1 Cyanobacteria bacterium M_surface_10_m2_119
GCTCGGCGCGAACGACGCCGCCAACGTGTTCGGATCGGCGGTGGGCAGCCGGATGCTCCGCTTCTCCACGGCGGCCCTGCTCTGCAGCATCTTCGTGATCCTCGGGGCGGTGAGTGCGGGGGGGGGAGCCACGGGAGGCCTGGGGCAGCTGGGGGCGGTGAACGCCCTGGCCGGTTCCTTCACCACCGCCCTGGCCGCCGCCATCACCGTCACCTGGATGAACCGGGCCGGCCTGCCCGTCTCCTCCACCCAGGCCGTGGTGGGCGCGATTGTGGGCTGGAACTGGTTCAGCGGTGCCCAGACTGACCTCAGCCAGCTCAGCCGCATCGTCGGCACCTGGGTGCTCTGCCCGCTGCTGGCCGCCCTGGCCGCCGCCTGTCTCTACCGCCTTGGCGCCCTGCTGGTGGGCTGCACCCGTCCCCATCTGCTGCGCCTGGATGCGGGCCTGCGGCTAGGGTTGATTCTGTCGGGCGTGTTCGGCTCCTACAGCCTCGGGGCCAACAACATCGGCAACGTGATGGGCGTGTTCGTGCCCGCAGCTCCCTTCGCCGCCCTGGTGCTGCCCGGTGGCCTCACCGTGAGCGGTACCCAGCAGCTCTTTTTTCTCGGAGGGCTGGCCATCGCCACCGGCGTCTACACCCACTCCCGCCGGGTGATGCTCACGGTGGGGCACAACCTGATGCCCCTCTCCCCCTTCGGGGCCCTGGTGGTGGTTCTGGCCAACGCCCTGGTGCTGTTCGTGTTCTCCTCCCAGCCGCTCTCCGACGCGGTGGCGGGCCTGGGGCTCCCTCCCCTCCCCCTGGTGCCCGTCTCCAGCTCCCAGGCCATGATCGGGGCCGTGGTGGGTGTCGCCCTGCTGCAGGGACGGCGCGGCCTGCGCCAGATCCGCTGGATCGTGCTGGCGCGGATCGCCTCCGGTTGGGTCACCACACCGGTGCTGGCGGCCCTGCTGGCCTATGTGCTGCTGTTCGTGGTGCAGAACGTCTTCGCCCAGCAGGTGGTGCAGCCCATCGGATGAGCGCACGGGTCGGGCTGCCTGCCTACGCTGCCGGCCATGGCGGAGCAGGCTGCACGGGGCGCGCGCGGGTGGCGGTTCTGGATCGACCGTGGCGGCACCTTCACCGACGTGGTGGGCTGCGATCCGGCGGGCCGGCTGCGGGTGGGGAAGGTGCTTTCGCAGCAGCCCGAACGCCCGGGCGATCCCGCCGTGCGGGCGATTCAGGAATGGCTGGGGCTGGCGGAAGGCCCGATCCCTGAGGGTCTGCTGCAGGAGGTGCGGCTGGGCACCACCGTGGCCACCAATGCCCTGCTTGAGCACCACGGTGCCCCGGTGCTGTTGCTGATCAACCGCGGCCTGGCTGATCTGCTCACCATCGGGGATCAGCACCGGCCGGACATCTTTGCCCTGGCGATCGAGCGGCCCCGCCCCCTGGATGTGCGCGTGCTTGAAGTGGGCGGCCGGCTGGCTGCCGATGGCCGCGAACTGGAGCCGCTGCAGCTGGATGAGACTCTGGCCGCGGACCTGCGGGCCGCCCTGGCCGCGGGCTACAGGAGCTGTGCGGTGGCCCTGCTGCATAGCTGCCGCCACAGCGGCCATGAACAGCAGCTGGGGGCCTGGCTGGCACCGTTGGGATTCGAGGCGATCGTCCTCTCCCACCAGCTCAGCGCCCAGCCCCGACTGGTGCCCCGCGGACACACCACCCTGGTGGAGGCGACGGTGGCCCCGGTGCTGGAGCGCTACCTGGCCCAGGTGCGCGCCGCCCTGGGGCCGGCCCCGCGCCTGCGGGTGATGTGCTCCAGCGGTGCCCTGGCCGAACCCGCCCTGCTCCATGCCAAGGACACGATTCTCTCCGGCCCCGCCGGCGGCATGGTGGGGGCGGTGGCGGTGGCCCGGGAAGCCCTGGCGGCTGCCGGTGAACCCGACTGCCCCGTGGTGGGCTTTGACATGGGCGGCACCTCCACCGATGTCTTCCACTTCGCTCCCGAGCAGGGCGAGCTGGCCTGGGAGCGGCTGGCGGAAACGGAGATTGCCGGCCTGCGCCTGCAGGCGCCGATGCTGCCCATCCACACCGTCGCCGCCGGAGGGGGATCGATCGTGCGCTTCGATGGCGAGCGGTTGCTGGTGGGGCCTGAATCCGCCGGTGCCACCCCAGGACCCGCCGCCTACCGACGCGGCGGCCCGGCCACCATCACCGATGCCAACCTCCTGCTGGGCCGACTGCCCGTGACGGCCCTGCCGGCGGTGTTCGGGGCCGGCGGCGACCAGCCGGCGGATCGGGAGGCCGCCCGGGCCCGCTTCCGTGCATTGGCGGCTGCGATGAACGCCGCCGGCTCAGGAGCTGCCAGGGCCACCAGCCCAGAACAGGCGGCGGCCGGTGCCCTGGCGATCGCCATCGAGACGATGGCCGGCGCGATCCGTCGCATCTCGATTGAACGGGGCCATGATCTGCGCGCTGCCCTGTTGGTGAGCTATGGCGGGGCGGGCGGCCAGCATGCCTGCCGCCTGGCAGAGGTGCTGGGGGTGCAGCGCGTGCTCCTCCACCCCTTGGCGGGGGTGCTGTCGGCCTATGGCATCGGCATGGCGCGGCAGCGGCTGTTGCTGGAGCGCAGCCTGGCCACTCCCCTCAGGGCCGACTTGCTGCCCCGGCTGCGTCAGCACTGCGATCAGCTGGCAGCGGAGGGCGCCGCCCGCCTGGGCGCTGATCGGCCCCCCAGGCTGAGTGTGCGTCTGGAGCTGCGCTACCCCGGCAGCGAGCGGGGGTTGGAGTTGCTCTGGGAGGGAGCCATGGGGGCTGCGGCAGGCGGCGCTGCAGGCGGCCCCCTGGAGGCGGACCAGGCGGTGACGGCCCTGGAGCGCGCCTTTGCCGCCAGCCACCGCCGCCGCTTCGGCTACGTGCCGGAGGGGGCCGCAGAACCGCTGATCGTGGAGCGGCTGCTGCTGGAGCTGGAGGCCGCCGGCGAAGACGCGGCGAACAGTTCTGAGAGCGCCGTGCTCGATGGCTCCGCCCTGGCGGCTTCCAGCGGGGCTGCGGGGGCTGAGCCGGTTCCCCGCTCGCTCTGGCACGACGGCCAGTGGCTGACGGTGCCCCACTGGCAGCGGCAGCAGCTCCAACCCGGCCAGGTGCTGGAGGGGCCGGCTCTGATCAGCGATCCCACCTCCACAAGCCTGCTGGAGCTGGGCTGGCAGGCCCGGCTGTTGCCCGGAGGTGCTCTGTTGCTGGAGCGTCGGGGGGAGCGAGTGCGCGCCGCTGCCGCCGCATTCCCGGGAGTCGCAGCCTCTTCCGCCGCCGCGCCCTCCTTCAGCGAGCCAGCTGCGGCCCGGCCCGATCCCACCCTGCTGCAGCTCTACAACCACCGCTTCATGGCGGTGGCCGAACAGATGGGCGCGCGCCTGCAGCAGAGCGCCCGCTCGGTGAACATCCGCGAGCGGCTCGACTTCTCCTGCGCCGTGTTCGACGGCCGCGGCGCCCTGGTGGCCAACGCGCCCCACATCCCCGTGCATCTGGGTTCGATGGGCGACAGCGTCGCGGCCCTGCTGGCGGCGATCGCCCGCGGTGAGCGGCTTCCCCTGGGCCCTGGGGATGTGGTGCTCAGCAACGACCCCTACAACGGCGGCACCCACCTGCCCGACATCACGGCGATCACGCCGGTATTTGCGCCGAGCGATGGCGGCTCGGCGCCGCCGGTGCTGTTCGTGGCCAGCCGCGGTCACCATGCCGATGTGGGGGGCATTAGCCCGGGCTCGATGCCGGCCTTCAGCCGCACGATCGCCGAGGAGGGCCTGCTGCTCGACAACGTGCCCTTCGTGCAGGCGGGCCGCTGGGATGAGCCCGTCTGGCGGCAGCGCCTGGCGGCCGGCCCCTGGCCCGTGCGCAACCCCGACCAGCTGCTGGCCGACCTGCAGGCCCAGGTGGCCGCCAACCAGCTGGGCGTCGACCAGCTGCAGCAGCTGATCGCCCGCCACGGTTTGGCGGAGGTGCTCGCCTACGCCGGCCACGGCCAGCGCCAGGCGGCGGCGGCGGTGCGCCGAGCCCTGGCGCGGCTGCGCGATGGCGACTTCTGCCTCGATCTCGACGGCGGCGGCCGGATCGCGGTGGCGATCCGGGTGGATCAGCAGGCGGGCCGGGCCCTGTTGGATTTCAGCGGCACCTCCCCCCAGCGGCCCGACAACTTCAATGCCCCCCTGGCCGTCACCAAGGCAGCGGTGCTCTACGTGTTCCGCTGCCTGGTGGGGGAGCCCATCCCCCTCAATGCCGGCTGCCTGCAGCCCCTGGAGTTGCTGGTGCCGGAGGGCTGCCTGCTCAACCCCCGGCCGCCGGCGGCGGTGGTGGCCGGCAATGTGGAGGTGTCGCAGGCGCTCACCAATGCCCTGTTCGCAGCGCTGGGCGTCCAGGCGGCGGCCCAGGGCACGATGAACAACCTCAGTTTTGGCAACGACCGCTGCCAGTACTACGAAACGATCTGCGGCGGCACCGGCGGGGGCCGTACACCCGCGGGGGTGGGCTTCGCCGGCGCCGCGGCCGTGCAGAGCCACATGACCAACTCCCGCCTCACCGATCCGGAGGTGCTGGAGGCCCGCTTCCCGGTGCGGCTGGAGCGCTTCGCCATTCGCCGCGGCAGTGGCGGCGCCGGCCGCTGGCCGGGGGGCGACGGGGTGGTGCGCCAGCTGCGCTGCCTGGAGCCGCTGGCGGTGTCGCTGATCTCCGGCAGCCGCAGTGTGGCGCCCTTCGGGCTGGAGGGCGGCGCGTCGGGGGCCTGCGGCCGCAATGGGCTGCTCCGGGTCGACGGTCGTCGTGAGGAGCTGCCGGCCTGCTGTGCCCTCGCGCTGCAGGCGGGCGAGGCGCTCTGCATCGAGACTCCGGGGGGCGGGGGCTTCGGTGCGCTGCCGACCACGGGTCAGCGATGACGGGGACCCTCGGCTCCCGGCTGGTCTTCCAGTTCCTGCCTCAGGGGGTGCGGCCGGTGCTGGCCCTGATCGCCCTCGTGCTGGCTTTTCCCCTGCCCGGGCGGGCCAACCCCCTGCAGGAGGGCCGTCAGCGCTTTCAGCCACAGTGTTCTGCCGGGGGCATGGTGGCCAGCCAGGAGCAGCTGGCCTCGGAGGCGGGGGCGGCCGTGCTGCGCCAGGGGGGCAATGCGGTGGATGCGGCAGTGGCCACGGCCTTCGTCCTGGCGGTGACCCTGCCCCAGGCCGGCAACCTGGGGGGTGGCGGCTTCGCCGTGCTCTGGCTGCCGGGCCCCTCCCCCGCCCGGGGGCGCGGCTGCCTGCCGGTTCAACGGCCCGGGGCGAGCGGTCCTGAGCTGGCCATCGGCCGCGGCGTGGCCGTGGCTGTGAACTTCCGGGAGACCGCCCCCCTGGCAGCCACCCCTGGGATGTTCCTGGACGCCGATGGCCAGGTCGACCGCCAGCGGGCCACCCGCAGCCTGCTCAGCACCGCCGTGCCCGGCACCCCAGCCGGCCTGCTGCTGGCCCAGCGCTGCTATGGCCGCCTGCCCCTGGCCCGGGTGATGGCGCCGGCGATCGCCCTGGCCGAGCAGGGCTTTGCCGTGGGGCCGGAACTCAGCCGTTCCCTGCGCCAGGCCGCCCCGCTGCTCCAGGCCGACCCCACCTCCCGCCAGCTGTTCTTCCAGCCGCCGCGCCAGGCGGGTGACGAGCCCCAGCCCTACCGGCCCGGCCAGCTGCTGCGCCAACCCCAGCTGGCCGCCAGCCTGCGCCGCATCGCCGCCGCTGGCGAGGCCGGCTTCTACCAGGGCTCCAGTGCCCAGGCCCTGGTGGCGCTGATGCGGGAGCGGGGTGGTCTGATTCGCCAGGCCGATCTCGACGCCTACCGGGCCCAGCTGGTGCGGCCCCTGCGCGCCCGCTTCCGCGGCGCCACCGTGCTGGGCATGCCACCGCCGAGCAGCGGTGGCGTCACGCTGCTGCAGCTGCTGCAGATCCTCGAGCCCCTGCCCCTGGAGCGCTGGGGGCTGAACAGCGCCGCCGGCATCCATGCACTGGTGGAGGCGATGAATCTGGCCTACCGCGACCGCAATCAGTGGCTGGGCGATCCGGACCAGGTGTCGATCCCCCTGGAGCGGTTGCTCAGTGCGGACCATGCCAGCGCGCTGCGCGGCCAGCTCGATCTTGACCGCCACCGTGCGGCCTCCACCCTGGCCCCGCCCGCGGCTCCCCGCCGGGAGGGGCCCAACACCACCCACCTCTCGGTGGCCGACCGCAACGGCGGCCTGGTGGCTCTCACCACCACCCTCAACTTCGCCTACGGCAACGGCGTGAGCGTGCCCGGCGCCGGCTTCCTGCTCAACAACGAGATGGACGACTTCACCGCCAGCCCCGGCCAGCCCAACGCCTATGGCCTGGTGCAGGCGGAGGCCAATGCGATCGCCCCGGGCAAGCGGCCCCTCAGTTCGATGAGCCCCACCCTGGTGTTCCGGCCCGATGGCTCCCCTTGGCTGGCCACCGGCAGCCCGGGCGGCAGCCGCATCATCACCACGGTGCTGCAGGTGCTGCTCGGCCGGCTCGTGCATGGCCTCAACCTGGCCTCAGCGGTCGCCAGCCCGCGCGTGCACAGCCAGCTCTGGCCCGACCAGATCAGCCACGAGCAGGGCATCAGCCCCGACACGCTCGAGCTGCTGCGACGCCGTGGTCATCAGCTGCAGCTGGCGCCGGCCATGGGTTCGGCCAACAGCGTGGAAGTGCTGCAGCCCGCAGCCGGCGAGCTGTGCCGCAGCCTCGGGGTGGCCGATCCGCGCCGACTCGACGCGGCAGCAGTGGCCGAGTAGGGCCGCCCCCCTTCGGAGCCGGGCGCAGTGCTCAGCTGGCAGGGGCGTCAGGCGCCGTGATCAGGTTCACGGCGGAGAAGGCCAGACCGATGCCGAACAGGGTGCCGATGGCCCAGAGGCTGTCGCTCGGCCATTCCGCGATCAGCAGCACGCCCAGGATGGCCGTGACGATGCCATCCAGCAGCACCAGGCCCCTGGCGGGCCCCTGGCCGGCGGCGGCGCTGGCCAGCTCCATCACCCCTTCAAAGGCGAGCAGGAAGCCCACGAAGAGGGTGAGGCTCACCTCGCTCCCCACCGGGTACACCAGGGTCCAGACGCCGCCCCCGAGGTAGAGCAAGCCGGAGAGCAGGCGAAACAGCCTGCTGCTGGCATCGCCACCGGTGAGCCGCAGCAGCTGGGCGATGCCGGCGGCAACGGCCACCCCGCCGATGCCGATCGTGAGCAGGGTGGCGGAGACGAAGGGCAGGGCAATCGCCAGGCCGGCGGAGGCGAACAGGAGAGCGGCTGCGGTCCAGCGCAGGGCGGGTGAAGCGGGAGCGGACACCGGAAAAACAGAGGAGCTGAAGAAACCCTAGATGTCGCCGCTGGCCGGATCGCTCTGTCAGGAGCCTCAGGCACGTGTTGATCCCCCCTTGTGGCAATTCATTACAACGCCAAGGCCCTCCAAAGAGGGCTGATCAGATTAATTCGGAATGCCTGCGCGGTCGATCGACGCGCCACCCGATTCGGATGCCTGAGCTTCTGCCGGCGCTCAACGATCACAACCTTCCCTGGATGGACACGATCCATCCGATCGTTGTGCATTTCGTGATCGCGATGGGGCTGATCAGCTTTGTCTTTGATTTGATCGGCAAGCTTTTCCGTCGGAGTCAGTTGTTTGAGGTCAGTTTCTGGAATCTGCTGTTCGCCACCGCGGCGATTTTCGTGGCGATCATCTTCGGCCAGGTGGAGGCGGGTCTGGCCAATCCCTACGGGGCCTCCAGCGAGATCCTGAATCTGCACAGCACCATCGGCTGGTCGCTGGCGGGGGTGCTCTCGCTGATGTCCGGCTGGCGCTACGTGATCCGCAGCCGCGATCCCCAGGAGATTCCCCTCAGCTTTCTCGGCGCAGGGGCTCTGCTGAGCGCCCTGATCGTGGTGCAGGTCACCCTCGGCAATCAGTTGATCTGGGTTTACGGCCTGCACACCGTGCCCGTGGTGCAGGCCATGCGTGACGGGTTGGTGTGATGGCGCCCTACATCTCCCCGCAACCGCCGATTGAGCAGCTGGCCTCCCAGCTGGGCCCCAATGGTCTCCCCTATGCCCTGCCGATCCATCCAAACCTGGTGCACCTCACGATCGGCCTGTTCGTGATTGCCATCGCCTTTGATATTGCCGGTGCGCTCTATCCGGTGGAGAAGCGCGTGTTTCGCTTCCTGGCCCTGCCGGTGACGCGTGCCGGCTTTCATGACGTGGGTTGGTACAATCTGCTGGCCTGCGCCATCGTGAGCTTCTTCACCGTGGCCGCTGGCTTCTACGAGCTGCTGCTGGCGGAGCCCCTGCCTGGCGTCATCAGCACCATCGGCCTGCAAAGCATGGAAACCATGCTGCTCCACGGCGTGGGCGGTGTGCTGATCCTGCTGGTGATCGTGGCGATGACGGTGTGGCGCGGCTACCAGCGCTTTGTGTGGCGCAAGGACATGGGCCGTCAGGTGCAGTGGCTCTACCTGCTGACAGGTCTGGTTCTGTTTCTGGTGATCGGCCTGCACGGCACCCTCGGTGCCGAGCTGGCGGCTGAATTCGGAGTGCACATCACCGCGGACCAGCTCCTTGCTGCTGGCGCTGATCTCAAGGAGGCGCTGCCATGACCAGTTCCACGCCGCGCCTGCGCCCGCTGCCCCTGATCGGACTTGCCCTCTGGGTTGGTCTGCTCGTGCTGGTGAGCGTCTGGATGAGCCAGCAGTCCTATCGCTGGCTGCCGGTCCAGGCCTCCACGGCCGCGCCCCTGGTGGATGGTCTGTTCAGCTTCGAGACGGGGGTGGGCACCTTCGTGTTTCTGGCGGTGATTTCCGTGATGGCCTGGGTGATGCTCATGCACCGGGCTGAGAAGTACGACGAGAGTGACGCCGAGCCGATTGAGGGGAACACCAGGCTGGAAGTGATCTGGACGGCCATTCCCTTTGTGCTGGTGATGGCGATCGCCATCTATGCCATCCGGGTGAATACCACCCTGGGGGTGCTAGGTCCGATGGAGCACATCCATGTGCGCGATCCGCTGGAGCAGCAGGGTGGCTATCCAGGTGATCGCCTTCCCCCCGAATCCGTTGAGGTGATTGCCCGGCAGTGGTCGTGGGAGTTCCGATACCCCAACTCTGGGGTCTCCTCCACCGAATTGCACCTGGCCGTCGATCAGCCGGTGACCTTCCGGTTGGTTTCTGAAGACGTGCTGCATGGCTTCTACATCCCCGCCTTTCGCCTGAAGCAGGACGTGGTGCCTGGCCGGGCCATCGACTTCAACCTCACCCCAACCCGGGAAGGGCGCTACCGCCTGCGGGATTCCCAGTTCAGCGGCACCTGGTTCGCCGCCAATCAGGCCGATGTGGTGGTGGAGAGCGGCCCGGATCACCTCTCCTGGTTGAAGCAGGCCGCGGGCCAACCACTCCAGAGCGGCATCAGCGATGCGGTGCAGGAATACGCCGAGCGTGGCAAGAAAAGCAACCCCGGCTGGGCCACGGTGCCTCCAGCCCCGCCTCCGCAGGTGAATGTTCCCGGTTCCAACACCCTGCCCCATGACGCCTGAGCTCGCTTTCCGATGACCTCCGCCACCTTCCCCGCCAGCGAGCCCAAGCCCTCCTGGACCCGCTACTTCAGTTTCAACACCGACGCCAAGGTGATTGGAATCCAGTACATCGTGCTGGCCTTCTTTTATTTTCTGATCGGTGGCCTGCTGGCCATGATCATCCGCGGTGAGCTGATCACGCCCGCCGCCGATCTGGTTGACCGTACGGTTTACAACGGCATCTACACTATGCATGGAACAATCATGTTGTTCCTGTTCATCTTTCCGGTTCTTAACGGTCTCAACAATCTGTTGATTCCCACCATGATCGGTGCGCCGGATATGGCCTTTCCTCGCTTGAATGCGGTGGCCTTCTGGCTGGTTCCGATCTTCGGTACTCTCCTGATCGCCAGCTTTTTTGTGCCCGGTGGGCCCGCTTATTCCGGTTGGTGGTCCTATCCGCCGGTGAGCATCCAAAACCCTCTGGGCCATCTGGTGAGCGGCCAGGGCCTGTGGCTCACGGCAGTGGCGCTCTCCGGCGTGTCGTCGATCATGGGGGCGGTCAACTTCGTGACCACGATCATTCGCATGCGTGCTCCTGGCATGGGCTGGTTCCGCATGCCGGTGTTCTGCTGGACGGCACTGGCGGCCCAAACTCTGCAGCTGATTGGCCTCCCGGCCCTCACGGGCGGAGCGGTGATGCTGCTGTTCGATCTTGTGGCCGGCACGTCGTTCTACAGGCCGGAAGGGGGTGGTGATCCAGTGCTTTATCAGCACTTTTTCTGGTTTTATTCGCATCCGGCGGTCTACGTGATCATCCTGCCGGTGTTCGGCATTTTTTCCGAACTCTTTCCGGTGTATGCCCGCAAGCCCCTGTTCGGCTACGTCTATGTGGCTCTGGCCTCTTTCATCATCGTGGGCCTGGGTTTGGTGGTTTGGGTTCACCACATGTTTCCCAGTGGAGTGGCCCAGTGGATGCGCAATCTCTTCATGGTCACCACCATGCTGATTTCAGTGCCCACCGGCGTGAAGGTGTTTGCCTGGCTTGGCACCCTCTGGCGCGGCAAATTGCGGCTCACAACACCGATGTTGTTCTGCCTCGGTGGGCTCTTCAACTTCGTGTTCGCCGGCATCACCGGCATCATGCTGGCCACCGTGCCTGTGGATATTCATGTCAGCAATACTTATTTTGTTGTCGGCCACTTTCACTATGTGATCTACGGGGCGGCCGTGATGGGCGTTTTCGCGGCGATCTACCACTGGTTTCCAAAGTTCATCGGGCGCATGCCCTACGAGGGGCTTGGCAAACTCCACTTCCTGCTTACGTTTGTTGGGGCGAACCTCAACTTCCTGCCCATGCACCCCCTGGGCCTGATGGGAATGCCGCGTCGTGTGTCCTCCTACGACCCCGAATTTGCCTTCTGGAACGTGCTCGCCAGCCTGGGGGCCTTCCTGCTCGGGGTGTCGATCATTCCCTTCCTGCTCAACATGGTGAGCTCCTGGGTGCTGGGCCCCAGGGCAACCCACAATCCCTGGAATGCCATCGGTCTGGAGTGGCTTCTGCCCTCGCCCCCGGCCGAGGACAACTTCGGCGAGCACGTGCCCACCGTGATCTCCCGGCCCTATGGCTACGGCCTGGGCCAGCCCCTGGTGGAGAACCAGGAGGCGATTGAACGGGAGCTCAACCTTCAGGAGGCCCGGGCATGACCAGCACCACTCCCCCCAGCGGCTCGCTCGCTCCCCACGGCGAAGGTGGAGAGGGGCATGCCAACCACAGCCTCACCGGCTTCGTCATCTTCCTGTGCTCCGAGAGCGTCATCTTCCTGGCGTTCTTCAGTGGCTTTGCCGTGCTGAAGACCTCAGCCCTCAACTGGTTGCCCGCCGGTGTGGAGGGTCTGGAATGGCGCATGCCGCTGATCAACACGATTGTCCTGGTGTCGAGTTCCGGCACGATCTGGCTGGCGGAGGTTCTCAAGGCCCAAGGCCGTCTCTGGGGTTTCCGGGCCCTCTGGCTGCTCACCATGGCCCTGGGGGCCTATTTCCTCTATGGCCAGGCCGTGGAGTGGAGCGGTCTTGCGTTCGGGTTCACCTCAGGCACCTTCGGCGGCACCTTCTATCTGCTCACCGGTTTTCACGGTCTGCATGTGGCGACCGGTGTGCTGCTGATGGCCCTGATGCTTGTGAAATCCTTTCTTTCCGGTAACTACGACGGGGGTGAAGAGGGCGTCCAGGCCACATCCCTGTTCTGGCACTTTGTGGATGTGATCTGGATCATCTTGTTTGTGCTCATCTACGTGTGGCAACGTCATTGAGGAGCCGCCCATGATCATCGACGACCGCCATTACGACGTGATCATCATCGGCAGCGGCGCTGCCGGTGGCACGATCGCCGCTGCCCTTTCTGAGGCGGGCCATGCCGTGCTCCTGCTCGAGCGCGGTGGCAGCATGCCCCTGGCCGACCAGAACCTGGCTGGCGTGGAGCTGTTCCGCAAGGACCGCTACCACCCCAACGAGCGCTGGTTCGGCACCGATGGCGATCCCTTCGCGCCGCAGACGATCTACGCCTTCGGCGGCAACACCAAGATCTGGGGGGGGGTGCTCGAGCGCATGCGCGAGCGGGAGTTCGCCGGCCTGCCGCTGCAGGAGCGCCAGGCGCCGGCCTGGGGACTGAGCTACGCCGACATGGAGCCCTGGTATGCCGAGGCTGAACGCCTCTACCGGGTGCATGGTCAGCGCGGCAGCGATCCCACCGAGCCCCAAGGCACCGCTCCCTTCGGCTTTGCCCCCAAGCCGGTGGAGCCGTTTCTGTCGGCCCTGGCGGACGACCTCCAGCGCCATGGTGTGCACCCCTATCGCCTGCCCCTGAGCTGGTCGGAGTCCAGCCGTGATCCCAGTGGTGATGCGGAGCTGTTCGGGGTGGAGCCGGCCCGGCAGCGGGTCGAGGTGGTGGTGCGCGGCGGCGCGGCGGTGCAGCGCCTGCACGTGAATCCCTCGGGCAGCGAGGTGCGCGGGGTGGAGGCCCTGATCGATGGCCAGAGTTGGCTGTTCAGCGGCCACCAGGTGGTGCTGGCGGCTGGAGCGATCAACACCCCGGCGATCCTGCTGCGTTCCGGCAGTGATCACCACCCCCGCGGTCTGGCCAATGGCTCCGACCAGGTGGGCCGCAACCTGATGAAGCTTCAGCTCACGTCGATCCTGCAGCTCGCCAGCGAGCCCAACGACGGCCGCTATGGCCGTGGGTTCGGGGTCAACGACTATCTCTGGGGAGACCAGAACGTGTCATTCCCGCTCGGTTCGATTCAGAGTGGCGGTGGCGTGTTGCAGGACGCCCTGTTTGCCGAATCGCCGCCGGTGCTCTCGCTGGTGACCAAGCTGCTGCCCGACTTCGGACTGGAGCAACTGGCTTCCCGTTCCATCACCTGGTGGGCGATGAGCCCCGTGCTGCCGGATCCACACAACCGCGTCAGCCTGCGCAATGACCACATCCAAGTGAACTATCGGGTGAACAACTTTGAGGCCCACGACCGGCTCGTGTATCGCTGGATCGATACCCTCAAGGCCGTGGAGGCCGATCCCCTCACCCGGGTGGTGCGTGGCGCCCCCACCCATCCCCGGGGCGAGGCGCCGCTCTCCGCCATCGGCTATGCCTGTGGCACCTGTCGCATGGGCGAGAACCCAGCCTCCTCGGTGGCGAATCTCCAGGGTCGCACCCATGAGGTTGCCAATCTCACCATCGCCGATGCCAGCCTCCTGCCGGCCTGCCCGGCCATGGGTTTCGGCCTCACGGTGATCGCCAACGCCCTGCGGATCGTCGAGGGCCTGTCCAGCGTGCTCCGATGACGGTATCCCTTCCCTCCGAGGCCAAGCGGATTGCCGAGCGTGACTCCGGTCATGCCCCCTGGAGCCTGTGGGGCAGCTACCTGCCCGATCGCCAGTGGGGCACCGTCCGCGAGGACTATTCCGCCGATGGCGATGCCTGGCGCTCCTTCCCACACGATCACGCCCGCTCACGCGTCTATCGCTGGGGTGAAGACGGTCTGCTGGGCATCTGCGATGAGCAGTGCCGGCTGTGTTTTTCCCTGGCCCTGTGGAACGGCCAGGATCCCATCCTCAAGGAGCGCCCCTTTGGCCTGAGCAACCCTGAGGGGAACCACGGCGAAGACCTCAAGGACTACTACTTCCACATCGCCAACACCCCTACCCACAGCTTCATGCGTGGGCTGTACAAATATCCCCAGGCTCGCTTCCCCTATGAGCAGCTGGTGGCGGAGAATGGCCGCCGCGACCGCACCCAGCCGGAATACGAGCTGGTGGATACGGGCATCTTCGATGAGGGCCGTTACTTCGATGTGTTCATCGAGTACGCCAAGGCCTCACCCACCGACCTGCTGATCCGCATCCGGGCGATCAACCGCGGTCCCGACGCGGCGCCGCTCAGCCTGCTGCCCACGCTCTGGCTGCGCAACACCTGGGCCTGGGGCTATCCCGATCAGATCCGACAACCGTTGCGGCTCGACGGGAATCGGCTGATCACGCCCACCCTCCCATCCCTCGACTCCTATGAGCTGCTGCTCAAGGGATCGGCCCAGTGGCTGTTCACCGACAACGAGACCAACGATGAGCGTCTCTACGGCCAGCCCAACACCGCCCCCTTTCAGAAGGACGGCTTCCACCGCTTCCTCATCGAGGGGGAGCAGGGTGCCGTCAACCCTGGTGGTGAGGGCACCAAGGCTGCGCCGCTGCTGCAGCACACCCTGAAGCCGGGCGAGACCTGGACGGTGGAGCTGCGTTTGCGGGCGCTGGTGCCGCACGACCCTGCCGACACACCCGAGGACGATGATCCACTGCCGTTCGGCGATGCCTTCAACGCCTTGTTCGAGGCCCGCGAGCACGAATGGCAGGCCTACATGGAACACCGCTTGCCGGGACTGACGCCCGACGACCGGCTCATCCACAGCAGTGCCCTGGCCGGGCTGCTGTGGTGCAAGAAGTATTACGGCTGGAGCGTGGTGCGCTGGCTGGATGGTGATCCCACCCATCCGGCGCCACCGCCGGAGCGCATGCACTCGGAGACGGCTCCGTGGCGTCGTCTGCATGCCGACGACATCATCGCCATGCCGGATGCCTGGGAGTACCCCTACTTCTGCCAGTGGGACCTGATGTTCCACGCCGTGTCGTTTGCCATCGTCGATCCGGCCACGGCCAAGCAGCAGTCGATGCTGCTGCGCTCGCCCCATTACACGGCTCCCAACGCCCAGACGCCGGCGTACGAGTGGGCCCTGTCGGATCCCAACCCACCAATCGGGGCCTGGGCCGTGATGCGGATCTTCCAGATCGAGCGCAAGCAGGCCGAGGGCACGGCCGACTTCGCCTACCTGCGGGAAGCGCTGCGCAAGCTGCTCCTCGAGTACGGCTGGTGGGCCAACCGCAACGATCGCTCGGGCGACAACATCTTTGAAGGGGGCTTCCTCGGCCTTGACAACATCGCCGTGTTTGACCGGCGATTTCCACTCTCCGATGGAAGTCACATTCTGCAATGCGA
Organism: Cyanobacteria bacterium M_surface_10_m2_119; assembly: GCA_016882525.1. Taxonomy (GTDB): domain Bacteria; phylum Cyanobacteriota; class Cyanobacteriia; order PCC-6307; family Cyanobiaceae; genus NIES-981. Next base: position 15,078 of record VGPU01000016.1, read on the forward strand.
TGGCACTGCATGGATGGCTTCGCTGAGCCTGAACCTGCTCAACATAGCGGTAGAGCTCAGTCGTGATGAGCCTGAGTATGCCGATATCTGCGAGCGCTTTGTTTACGACTTCTTGGTGCTGACTTTTGCGCTCAATGTTCCGGCGCAACGTGAGTACATAAACTGGAATGAAGAGGATGGTTTTTACTATGACGTGATCAAGCGGCCCGATGGCAGCACCGATTATCTCCGCACCCGCTCCGTTTCCGGTTTGATTCCACTGCTGGCCGTTGCCAGTTTTGATGTGCAGACCGTTGAGCGCCTGCCGATGTTGGATGTGCTCAAGAGTGGCTCCTGGCTGATTCACGAGCGCACCTCACCCACCTGGCTGGAGGCCAACATGGGGCGCTGGCATAACGATCGCCTCTTGCTTGCCCTGGTGCCGGAGGACCGCCTGCGGCGGATCTGTCAACGCCTGTTCGACGAGGATGAATTCCTGTCGCCCTACGGCATTCGGGCCCTCTCCAAGGTGTATGAGGACCATCCCTATCGCTACACGGCGGGCTCCGACAGCGAGGAGCTGCGCTATAGCCCTGCGGATAGCCCGGTCGCGATGTTCGGTGGCAATTCAAACTGGCGTGGGCCTGTTTGGATGCCGATCAACTTCCTCCTGATTGAGTCGTTGCAGAAGTTTGCCCATTTTTATGGCGACAGCTTCAAGGTGGAGTTTCCCACCCGTTCCGGCAACTGGATCAATCTCTGGGACGCTTCGCTGCAGCTTCAGAAGCGCCTTGTGGGTATCTTCCGCCGCGATGCCATGGGACGGCGTGCATTCAACGGCGATGTTGACCTGTTCCAGAATGATCCCCACTGGCGGGATCTGCTCCTGTTTAACGAATATTTTCATGGTGACAACGGCCGCGGTGTCGGTGCCTCTCACCAGACCGGCTGGAGTGCCGTGGTGGCCAAGATGATCAATCAGCTGCATCGTTATCCCAGCGGTTGACGTTCACCCCAGAACGTCGAGCGGCGATCACGACTTCTCTTCGCTCCCCCACCGATGGCCCTGGTGTCCTCTCAGGATCTGCTCACCGGCATCCACTGTTCGCCGTTGCCCGTGGCCGGCCAGCAGCACGTGGCCGACGGCGCTCATTTCGATGTGGTGATCATCGGCAGTGGCGCCGGTGGCGGCACCCTGGCCCGCACCCTGGCGCCCACCGGCCTGAAGATCCTGGTGCTGGAGCGGGGCGACTGGCTGCCCCAGGAGCCCCAGAACTGGGATGCGGAGGAGGTGTTCCAGAAGAACCGCTACGTGTCGAAGGACACGTGGTACGACAAGCACGGCAAGCCCTTCCAGCCTGGCAGCCATTACTTCGTGGGCGGGGCCACCAAGATGTATGGCGCCGCCCACTTCCGGCTGCGCCAGCAGGATTTCGAGGAGCTGGTGCACTTTGACGGCATTTCGCCGGCCTGGCCCCTGCGCTACAGCGACTTCGAGCCCTGGTATCAGCGGGCCGAGGAGATGTATCACGTGCATGGCCTGCGCGGTGAGGACCCCACCGAGCCCCCGTGCAGCGGCCCCTATCCCCATCATCCGATTGCCCACGAGCCCCGCATCCAGAAACTGGTGGATGACCTGCGGGCTGCCGGGCTGCATCCCTCCCATGCCCCCTGTGGCGTGATGCTGGATGAAGCGAACCTGGCCTTCAGCCGCTGCCGCAAGTGCAACTGCTGTGACGGCTTTCCCTGCCTGGTGCACGCCAAGAGCGATGCCGATGTGCTGGGGATGCGGCCGGCCCTCGCCAGCAGCAACGTGTCACTGCTCACCCGTGCCGAGGTGCGCCGCCTCGTCACCGACGCCAGTGGCCGGAGTGTGACGGCTGTGGAGCTGCAGCGCGGTGGTGAACCCCTGCGGGTGAGCGGCGATGTGGTGGTGGTGAGCTGCGGTGCGGCCAACAGCGCCCGGCTGTTGTTGATGTCAGCCAGCGATCAGCATCCCCGGGGCCTGGCCAATGGCTCTGACCAGGTGGGCCGGAACTACATGTTCCACAACAGCAAGGCGATGGTGGCCCTGGCCCATGAGCCCAACACCACCGTGTTTCAGAAAACCATCACGATCAACGACTGGTATCTGGGGGATGCCGAGTTCGATTACCCGATGGGCAACATCCAGATGACCGGCAAGACCAACGGCCAGATCATGAAGGGCTATGCGCCCTTGGAAACCTTCCTGATGCCCGGTTGGTCGATGGACAAGATCGCCGAGCATGCCCTGGATTTCTGGATCTCCTCCGAAGATCTGCCGGATCCCGACAACCGGGTGACGATCGACGGCCAGGGGCATATTCACCTGAGCTACACCCCCAACAACCAGACCGCTGCTCAGCGCTTGTATGGACGCCTCACCGGCATGCTCGACCGTCTCTACCTGCGCAACCACCTGGTGGAGCGGCAGATCTACATCAAGAGCATGATGAGCATTGCGGCGGTGGGTCACCAGGCCGGCACCTGCCGCTTCGGCACCGATCCGGCCACCTCGGTGCTCGATCTCCACTGCAAGGCCCACGAGCTCGACAACCTCTACGTGGTGGATACGAGCTTCATGCCCACCATCGGTGCGGTGAATCCCTCGCTCACCGCCATCGCCAATGCGTTGCGGGTGGGCGAGCATCTGCGCGAACGGCTGCGCGCCTGAACAAACTCCCCCTACTGGTCCCGCGAGTGCCGCCCGATGGTTCGTCAGCTGATCCGGCAGCTTGTTCAGCTTGCCCTGCTGGGAGTGTTGGTGGGCCTCGCCTGCTGGCCGTTCAACCTGCTGGATCGCTGGCAGGACGCTCTGCTGCGCCAGTTGCCCGCCTTCAGCGGTGAACCCTGGCAGCCCCAGACTGTGTTGCTCGCCTGCGCCCCCTTGGTGGCTGTGCCGGTGCTGCTGACGCTCCAGCGCGGCGTGTGGGCCGGCGGCGCTGGATCCGGCATCCCCCAGACCATGGCCAGCGTGGAGGATCCGGTCCTGGCCCCCCGCCTTCTGGGCCTCCGTCCCACCCTGCAGCGCCTTGGCCTCTGGACGATTGCCACGCTGAGCCTCCTGCCCCTGGGGCGTGAGGGCCCTGTGGTGCAGGTGGGTGCGGCGGTGGCCCAGGGACTGCGCAGCCGGTTTCCGCGTCTGCTGGGTGAACTCACCACGGCCGATCTGCTGGCCGTGTCTGCCGGAGCGGGCCTGGCGGGTGGCTTCAACACCCCGTTGATGGGGGTGGTGTTCGTGGCGGAGGAATTCACCAACCGCTTCATGGCGCCGCTGGTGTGGCCGGCGCTGGTGATCTGCGCCGTGGCGGCGGCCTTCAGCAATCTCACCGGCCAGCCGGAATTCGCCCTGGGCATCCTGGCTGTGCGGCCCAGCGAGCTCACCCAGATGCTCTGGGCGATGCCGATCGGTGTGCTGGGCGGGTTGCTGGGCGCCGGTTTCGGCCGGTTGCTGCTGGCCCTCACCCGGCGGTTCCTGCGCCTGGCCAGGAGCCATCCCCTAGTCCTGGGTCTGGCCATCGGCACGCTGCTCAGCCTCTTTCTGCTGGCGAGCGGGGGCTCCAGCGGCGGAGACGGCGAGGCGCTGATGGGCCAGCTGATCGCGGTGGAGGGATCCCGGGCCACGGGCCATGGCGGCCCGCTCGGCGATCTGCTCACCCTGTTGCTGCGGGTTCTCGGACCTGCCCTTTCCCTGGGGGCCGGGATTCCTGGCGGTCTGATCGATCCGGCCCTCGCCTTCGGCGCCCTGCTCGGTCGCGCTGTGGGGGGCCTGGCCGGTCTGACTGGCATGGGCCTGGCGCTGGGCATGGCGGCGGGGCTCGCCGGGGCGACCCAGCTGCCGGTGATGACGGTGTTGTTCGCCCTGCGTCTGGCCGGCGATCAACAGCTCCTGCCCGGAATGCTTCTGGCCGCCGTCCTGGCAGCGCTGGTGAGCCGTCTGATCGTGCCTCAGCCCATCTATCACGCCCTCGCCGAGGTGAGTCGACCAGCCGCTTCATGAGCGGGGAGCCGGTTCAGCCAGCCAGCAGGCTCTGAACCAGATCGGCGATCAAGAGGTTGTCGATCGAGAACAGGCCGCCGCCGCAGCCGATCAGCACGAGGCACATCACCACGTACATGGCGGCCTTCTCCGAGCTGGGGGGCTCGCCCACCCCCATCGGGCCGGCATAGTCGCCGGCGGGAATCTGGTAGGGGTCGGGGGCGATGAAGGGAAAACCGGAGCGGATCTCCAGCACCATCGCGTAGGCCATCGAAACCAGGATCGCCAGCGATGCCAGGGGCGTCAGCAGTCCGGGCAGCAGGGCGATGCCCGCGGCGAACATCGAGAAGGCCGAGAGGAAGCAGAGCCACTGCGGCGTGTTCAGCGCCTGGGCCCAGGTGGAGAGGTTGCGCAGCTTGGGCCAGCCGTGGCGGATGAAGCACACCCCCATGAACAGCCGCAGCAGCAGCAGCGCGGCCTGGGCCGCCGCGGAAGGCGCAACCGGCACCAGCAGTTCCACCACCGTGACGTCCATCAATTCGACCTGATTTTCTCTGCAACGTAGGCAGCGGCCCTGGCCCTGGCCACCATTGGCGGGTGACCACACACAGAGCGAGGGCCTGGCTGTGACCACCATTCCCCTGGGCCTCTCCGCCGGCTGCAGCGCGCCGCTCGGAGCCAGCCTGCAGCCGGGGGGAGTGAACTTCAGCGTGCATGCCCGGGGCTGCGCTCACCTGGAGATCTGCCTCTTCGAGGGGCTCGAGGATCCTGAGCCGGCGGCGGTGCTGGTGCTCGAGGGGGAACAGCACCGCAGCGGCTCCTACTGGCATGGCCTGGTGGCCGGGCTGGGCCCCGGCCAGCTCTATGGCTACCGCCTGCCGGCCGATCCCGACGGCCTGCTGCTCGATCCCTATGCCCCGGCCCTGGCGGTGCCGCCGGGCTACAGCCGGCAGCGGGGCCAGCGGCGCCAGGGCGGTGACGGCTGGGCCGGGGCGATGAAGAGTGTGGTGGCCGACCTCGGCAGCTACGACTGGCAGGGGGATCGCCCCCTGCGCCGGCCCGCCCGCGAAACGGTGATCTACGAGCTGCATGTGCGCGGCTTCACGGCCGATCCCAGCGCCGGCATCCCCGCCGGGCGGGCCGGCACCTACGCGGGGCTGATCGACAAGATCCCCTACCTGCAGGAGCTGGGGATCACCGCGGTTGAGCTGCTGCCGGTGTTCGCCTTCGACGCCCAGGCGGCGCCGGCGGAGCTGGTGAACTACTGGGGCTACCAGCCGATCACGGTGCTGGCCCTCCATCCGGCCTACACCAGCGGCAGCGATCCGCTGGCGGCCCTGGATGAATTCCGCGACCTGGTGAAGGCCCTGCACCGCGCCGGCATCGAGGTGATCCTGGATGTGGTCTTCAACCACACCGCCGAGGGGGCGATGGCCGGGCCGGCGGCCGGGCCCACCCTCTCCTACCGGGGCCTGGCCCCCCACGACTACTACCTGCTGGAAGGGGAAGGCGACAGCCTGCGCGATCTGGATGTGACCGGTTGCGGCAACACCTTCAATGCCAACAACCCCGTGGTGCGGCGGCTGATCCGCCACAGCCTGCGCCACTGGGTGGAGCAGATGCACGTGGACGGCTTTCGCTTCGATCTGGCCGCCGTGCTCTCCCGCGATGAGGAGGGCAAGCCGGAGCCACGCCCGCCGATCCTGTTCGATCTCGACAGCGATCCCGTATTGGCGGGCACCAAGCTGATCGCCGAGGCCTGGGATGCGGCCGGTCTCTACGAGGTGGGCAGCTTCGTGGGCGAGCGCTGGCAGGAGTGGAACGGCCGCTTCCGCGACGACCTGCGTCACTTCCTCAAGGGGGACGGCGGCTTCGCCTGGGCGGCGGCCCAGCGCCTGATCGGCAGCCCGGACATCTATGGCCCCCGGCGGCGGGAGGTGGAGGTGAGCGTGAATTTCCTCACCTGCCACGACGGCTTCACCCTGGCCGACTGGGTGAGTTTCAACGCCAAGCACAACGAGGCCAACGGGGAGGCCAATCGCGACGGTTCCGATGACAACGCCAGCTGGAACTGCGGCGTGGAGGGCCCCAGCGACGATCCGGAGGTGCTGGCCCTCAGGGCCCGCCAGCAGCGCAATGCCCTCTGCCTGCTGCTGCTCGCGGCCGGCACGCCGATGCTGGCCATGGGCGATGAGGTGGGCCGCAGCCAGCAGGGCAACAACAACGCCTACTGCCAGGACAACCCGATCAGCTGGTTCGACTGGACCCTGGTGGAGCGCCATGCCGACCTGCTGCGCTTCACCCGCGAGCTGATCGCCTACCGGCAGCGGCGCGATGTGGTGGTGGATCACACCAGCCTGCCGCTGGCCGAGCTGCTGCGGCGCTGCGCCGTGGAGTGGCATGGCGTGGAGCCCTGCCGGCCCGACTGGGGCCCCGACTCCCACTCCCTGGCCCTGAGCTGCACCAGCAGCGAGCACCGCTTTCGGATGCACGTGATGGTGAATGCCTGGTGGCAGCCCCTGCGCTTCACCCTGCCGCCCACCGGCCTGGCGGATGGCCGCTGGCACCGTTGGATCGACACCGCCCGGCCCAGCCCCGACGACATCGTCGCCTGGGGAGAGGCGCCGCCGCTGCCCGACCACGCCTGCCAGGTGCAGGCCCGCTCGGTGGTGGTGCTGCTGGTGCGCCAGCGTGACGTGGAGAGTGGAACAGCACGTTGATGGCAAATCTGGCTGCCGCGCTGATCTGGCTGCTGCTGGGCCTGGCGCTGGCGCTGTTGGAGTGGCCCTACCAGGCGCTCTCCGAGCTGGGGTTTCGCCTGCAGCGCTGGGGCTGGCCGCTGCCGGGGCTGGCCGCATCGGCTGATGGTGGAGCTGGCAGTGGATCTGCAGGGGCTGCAGTGATCACTCCAGGACCGGCGGTGCTGCTGGTGTTCAGTGCCAGTGCCAGTGCCAGTGCCCTGCTGTGCTGGCTGGCCTGGGGTCCCCTGGCCGCCGGCCGGGGTGGAGGGGTGGCGCCGCTGCTGGCCCTCGACCGCACGCCGGGACCCCTGCCAGCGGCGGTTGAGGCCAGCTGGCTGGAGAAGCTCAGCCTGCGCAGCCAGCTGCAGCGGCTGCCGTTGATGCTGCTCACCCACCTCGGGGGGCTGGCGGTGGGGGTGGAGTCGCCGTCGGTGGCGATCGGCGCCAGCGCCTTCGTGGCGATCCGGCGGCACTGGTCGCGCTTCCGGCCCCTGGCGGCCCTGCCCCTGCCGGCCGTGGCCGTGATTGGCGGTGCCGCCGGCCTGGGGGTGGCCTTCCGCTCCCCGCTGCTGGCGGTCACCTATGCCCTGGAGGAGGTGGGTCGCCGCAGTGGCGTGCGGCTGCTGGGCCCGATGCTGCTGGTGGCAGGCTCCGGGGCCCTGCTCAGCACGCCGCTGGGGCAGCCGGCCCGGCTGGCGGGCCTGCAGTTCGGAGCCCTGGCGGCTCCCCTCTGAGGTTGGGCCGCTCTGTTCTCCCTGGCTGGTGCGGCGCTGGGGGTGCTGCTGGTGCGTCTGCTGCTTCCTGCGGCGGTGCTGGTGCAGCGGCTGATGGGTCGGCAACGCCTGTTGGGGGCCCTGCTGCTGGCCCTGGCACTCACGGCCTTGGCGCTGCTGAGCGCGGGGCTCAGCCTCAACGATGGATCCCTGTCGCTGGCCGCCACCCTGGCGGGGCAGAGCGGTGGCCCGCCCCTCACCCTGCTTTGGCGCGCCCTGGCCACGCTCCTGAGCCTGGCGGCCGGCGCCCCCGGCGGCCTGATGCACGACAGCATGACCCTCGGCGCCCTGTTGACCTCCCTGCTGCCGGCTCAGATCGGGCTGTCTGCGGTCCAGATGGGGCAGCTGGCGGCGTTGGGGGCGGTGGCCCTGTTCGCCGCCGCCCAGGGCACTCCCCTGTTCTGCGCTGCGTTTGTGTTCACCCTGCAGGGCGATCCCCAGCTGCTGCCGGCCCTGTTGCTGGTGGCGGCTGTGAGCGATGCCCTCAGTGCCAGCTGGCGCGGCGAGGGCTGGAACGGCCATCAGTGCGCCGTTCTGATGCAGCAGGCCCAGCGGGGCTGAGGCTTCAGCGCACCACCAGCTGCAGGCGGTGGCCATCGGGATCGCTCACCTGCAGGCCCGCCAGAAATCCCAGCTCCCCGGCTTCCGCGGCGGAGAGTGTCACAACCCCTGGGCTGAGCAGCCTGCCGCCATCGGTCTCAACCAGGGCGGCGATGGCCTCCAGCTGGGCGGGGCCATCGCCCACCAGCAGGCGCAGCTGGCCATGGGCACGGTCCTGAGGACCCAGATCACTGGGCAGCGGCCGGCCCCCTTCCGGCCTGCGGTAGTCGAGGCACTCGATGCCGGCGCCGCTGGGGCAGCGGTGGCCGCTGATGCGCACCCGGGTGCCGGCCAGGCCATCGAGCCCGTCCTGTTCCGGCCCCTCGTTCACGCCGTCGCCGCCGAGGCGCAGGCCCAGGAGCTGGTCGTAGAAGCGGCAGCTGCGCTCCGTGTCGCTGATGCCGATGGCGCTGTGGTCGATGCCCAGGAACAGGCCGGCCGCATCGGGGCTGGTGGTGTCGTCGTGCCCATGCCAGCGGGCGTCGCCCTTATCAGCCGGGAACTGCAGCAACTCCAGGCAGTGGCCCTCGGGGCCGTGCAGCTTGAAGGCCTCGATGCCGGCGGCGGCGCTGTTCCAGTCCGGCAGGCGCTGGGGTGCGCTGGAGATCGGCTGCAGGCGCCCCTCGGCGATCACCTGCCGCAGCGGCGCGCTGGCCTGCTCCAGGTCCCGCACCACGATGCAGATGTGCTGGAACCAGAGGTCGTTGCTGCGGCTGTCTGGGGGAAAGGGGCGGCCGGGCCGCTGGCCGGGGCCCAGCTCCTGCACCTCCAGCAGCTCCAGCCGCTCGCGGCCCAGGGCCAGGCGCACCAGCTTCAGCCGGGCCCCCGGCAGGCCGATCAGCTCGGCGTAGCCCGGACCCGGCTCGATCGCATCGAGACGGCGGCAGCCCAGGTGGCTGCAGAAAAAGGCGGCGCAGGCCTCGGCATCGGCGCAGCTGAAGCTCACCGCCTCCAGGTGGGGCCAGGGGGCGAGGGCCCCGGCACCGGCCGCGGCGATCTGGCCATCGCGCTGGGGCGTCATGCCCGACACCCCCAGTCCGCCCAGCAGCTCCCCTCGCCAGCGCAGGGCGATGCCGCCTCCCATCGCCGCCGCCGGCTGGCCCAGGGCCCCGGCCAGCTGCAGCAGGGCCGGCCATTCGCCGTTGATGGCTGCCTCCTGCCCCGCGGTGTCGTTGCCGCTGAGGGCGGCCATGCGCGCCTTGGCGATCGCCGCCTCGGCGGCGGCGGGGCTGGCCCCATCCAGGCGGCGGAAGGCGAGCAGCCGGCCGCCCCCATCCACCACCGCAGCGGCCACGGGCGATCCATCCCGGCGGGCTTCAGCCTGGGCCGCCGCCAGCAGCCGCTCGGCATCGGCCAACTCCAGGGCAAGGGCAGAACGCATCGCCTTCAGCTCCACACGATTTTCATCAGCCAGAGGTGGCCCTCCAGCTCCACGCCGGCGGCGGCGGCCTCCAGCTCGCTGTCGCTGAGCCGCAGGGTGGCTTCGGCCTGGTGTCTGACCACATCCACGCCGCTGAAACTGAAGCCATGCTCAGCGCCCAGATCGGCGATGGCATTGAGGTTGGGGCAGGCGCTGAAGCGCTGCAGCAGTGCCGGATCACCCTTCACCTGGCTGAGGAAGGTTTCGAGCTGGGGGTTGGCCATGGGTCGGCAGGGGTGAGCAGAGAGCTGAGGGGAGCTGGAGTTCAGCGCTGCCAGGTGGCACCGCGGGTGGCCGTGAACAGGGCGTAGAGGGCTGTGGAGGCGCAGAGGAACAGGCGGCTGCCAAAGCGGTCGCCGAAGCAGAGATTGCTGACGCGCCGGGGCACCAGCACCTTGCCCAGCAGGGTGCCGTCCGGGGCGATCACGTGCACGCCGTCTGCGGCGCCGCACCAGAGGTTGCCGTGCTCATCCACCCGGAAGCCATCGGCCCAGCCCGGCGTGATCCTGTGGAACACATCGCCGCCGCTCAGGCTGCGGCCGTCGGCGTTCACCCGGAAGCGGCGGATGGACTGGCGCGGCTCGCTGGCACCGGGGGCTCCGGACTCGGCCACATAGAGCAGCTGTTCATCCGGGGAGAAGGCCAGGCCGTTGGGGCCATCGAAATCCGTGGCCACCGCTTCGGCGATGCCGCTGGTGGGATCGAGCCGATACAGGGCAGGCGGCTGTTCCGAGTTCTGGCGGCCGCCCTCGTAGTCGTTCATCAGGCCGTAGAGCGGATCGCTGAACCAGATCGAGCCGTCGCCCTTCACCACCACGTCGTTGGGGGCATTGAGCCGCTGGCCCCGGGCCTGGCTCACCAGGGTGGTGGTGCTGCCGTCGTGCTCCAGGCGGGTGAGGCAGCGGCTGCGGTGGTGGCACTGGATCAGCCGCCCCTGCAGGTCGCGGGTCTGGCCGTTGGCGAAGTCCGATGGCTCCAGAAAGGTGCTGACGCCGTGCTGCTCGCTCCAGCGCAGGGTGCGGTTGTTGGGGATGTCGCTGAACAGCAGGCAGCGGTGGTCGCCGAACCACACGGGACCCTCCAGCCAGCGGAAGCCCTCGGCCAGCAGTTCCAGCTCGGCGTTGAACAGCACCAGTTGTTCGAAGCGCGGGTCCTGGATCTCGATGCAGGCGGGGGTGGGTGCCATCGCCACTCAGGAGAAGAAGCCTGGAGGCGCCTGCATCCAGGCGTCATCGTTGCGCTGCACGATCAGCTGCAGACAGGGCTCGTCTCCCACCTGGCCGGAGAGATGCCCCCAGCGGCCGTCGTCGAGCCTGCGACAGCGCTGATCCCCGCCAAAGCTGAAGTCTCCGGGACCGAAGACATGGCGCTCACCGTCCATGCTCTCCACGAACCAGGAGCCGCTGAGCACGAAGATCCACTTGGGGATGCGGTTCTCGTGCCATTCCCCTAGCCAGCCCACCGGCAGCAGGGTCAGAAAATTGTTGCCCTCCTCCATCAGCGGCGCACTCCACTGGGGGGCGACCCCGGGATTGAGCGGGGATGAGGCAAAGTCCCGGTAGCGGCACAGGGTCTGACGGCTGATGCCGTCGTCGTCGGTCCAGAGGTGCCAGTAGGTCTTTGGCAGGGGGGGCAGGCTTGTGGGTTCGTCCATGGGTGGATGAAGAACAGCGATTCAGGGCTGCGAACGCAGGCTGGATGGACTGACCCTGCATGGCCTCTCGAATGCAGCGGCATGGGACACCCGATGACGGGGGAGAGCTCCATGCCGGTGCGTCGCTGCCATGCGCCCACTGCAGGCTGTCTGAATTCAAGGTACGCAGTTCAGCTCCGGTGAACCTCTGTTGTCATGGATCAATGCGACGGCGGTCATGAATCGCCGATCCCAGTCCGGGGGTTGTCTGCAGGGGTGTTGCAGCTGGCTGCCGGTTTCATCCGCAGTGGTTAGTTTCGGCCTGATTCCCTCCTTCACTGCGGCCACGCGCAATGACCCAGGCCAATCCCTACGCCCAGGAAACCTTGGCCAACCTCCTCCAGGGCAAGGTGATCATTGTCACCGGCGGCAACAGCGGCATCGGCAAGTCGATCGTGGAGGAGGTGGCTCGCCTCGGCGCCAAGGTGGTGATCGACTACCGATCGCATCCGGAAGCCACCGAGGCCATCGAAGAGGAAATCGGTGAACTCGGCGGCAGCTGCATCGGCGTGCAGGCCGATGTGGGCAAACTCGATGATCTTCAGCGCCTGGTGCAGGCAGCGGTGGAGCGCTATGGGCGTCTGGATGTGATGGTGAACAACGCCGGCATCGAGACCCGCACCTCCATCCTCGACACCACCCCCGAGGACTTCGACAAGGTGCTGAACGTGAACCTGCGCGGCGTGTTCTTCGCCACCCAGTACGCCGCCAAGCAGATGATTGCCCAGGGCAGCGGCGGCCGCATCATCAACATCTCCTCGGTGCATGAGGACTGGCCCATGCCCAACAACACCCCTTACTGCGTGGCCAAGGGCGGCGTGCGCATGCTCACCCGCACGGCCGGAGTGGAGCTGGCCTCCAAGGGCGTGTCGATCGTGAATGTGGGTCCCGGTGCGGTGGCCACGCCGATCAACGATTCCACGATGAATGACCCCGAGCTGCTGGCCAGGCTCAATGCGGCGATCCCGATGGGGCGCATGGCCCAGCCAGCTGAAATCGCCAAGGTGGTGGCGTTCCTGGCCAGCGATGCCGCCAGCTACATCACCGCCACCAGCATCTTTGCCGATGGCGGCATCATGCAGAGCAGCCCTGGGCTCTGATGGCCCGGTGTTGGTGGGTTGATGGTCGAGCCTGAGCCGCTGAGCACCAGGGGGTACACCCGCGCCGATGTGGAGCGCCTGCGCAAGCGACATCGAGGGTACCAGCTCACCCTGGCGGTGGAGGTGTTGCTGGTGCTCTGCCTGCCCCTGGCGGAGCTGTGGCCCGGGCTGTTGTCGTTGCTGCTGGTGGCGCTGGCCGTGGTGCTGAACGTGTTTCTCAGCCGCTATTCACTGCTGCGCCGTTCGCGCATGGTGGTGTACGGGTTCGGTGGTCTGGCGATCGCCCTCGAGGTGCTGTGGCATCTGCTGCGGCAGATCGATTCCCGCTGGGCCGTGCTCCTCACGGTGCCCCATGTGGTGGTGTGGGTGGTGTTTCTCGCCCTGGTGCTGTTGCGCAAGGTGAACGGCCTGGTGCGGGAGCCGTTCGTCACCGTGTCGGTGTTGATGGGGGCCGCCAGCGGCTACCTGCTCATCGGTATTGCCGGCGGCCTGCTGTTCACCGCGCTGTGGGTCTTTCAGCCCCAGGCCTTCAATCTCGCTGACCTGCCCGCCGCCGGCAGCGATGCCGCCAGGGGGCTGATGACCATCGCCCCCGCTCTGATGGCTGGGGCCATGAATCTGCTCACGACGGCGGGCACGGCGTTGCTGAACCCCCGCAACGTGACGGCCCAGGTGATCAGTTCGATGATCACCGTGGCCGGTCAGCTGTATGTGGCGATTCTGATCGCCGTCATCCTGGGCCGCTTCCACCGGCGGCTTCGCTGATCACCAGGGCTGAACGCTCCCGGGTGGCGATCACCCAGAGCCATTTGGTGAGCAAGGTGAAGCGGTTCTCGGTGTCGGGCATGAAGGCCAGGTGAGCGAGCCCCCACAGCAGCCACCCCAGGGCCCCGCTCACCTTCAGGCCGCGGAGATCGGCCACGGCAAACAGGGGACCCACCACCGCCATGCTGCCGAAATCGGTGAAGGTGAACGGGGCGTGCTCCCGGCCCTCGATTCTGGCCAGGATGTCCTTCGCCACCCAGCCTCCCATCTGCACGGCCGGCCCAGCCATGCCGGGCAGGGGTTTGCCATCCGCCGTGTGGCCGAAGCTGCAGAGGTCGCCCACCACGCGGATCTCGGGGTGGCCGGGGATGGAGAAGTCGGGCTCCACCACCACCCTTCCGCCTCGGTCCACCGTCACGCCGCTGCAGCATTCCCCCAGTCGTTTGCCCAGAGGGGAGGCGCTGACGCCGGCGGTCCAGCAGATCGTGTGAGCTTCGAGGACGCGCTCGCCGGCCGCCGTGTCCACCACCACCCGACCCGGCTCGATCGAGCGCACCCGTCCGCCCAGCAGCAGTTGCACGCCGTTGTGCAGGAGCCGGTTGCCCGCCGCTGCGGAGAGCTGGGGATCCATGGCTCGCAGCACCCGGTCGCCGGGATCCACCAGCGTCACGGTGCACTGCTGGGGATCGAGCTGCTTGAAAGCGCGCTCGAGGGTATGGCGCATCAGATCGTTGAGGGAGGCGGCCAGCTCGCAGCCGGTGGGTCCACCACCGATCACAACCACCGCCTGCAGCAGCTTGCGCTGCTCGGGATCCGGGGTCTGCTCCGCTTCCTCCAGGGCGTTGAGCACCTGGCGGCGGATGGCGGCCGCGTCCTCCAGGGTCTTCATCGGGGTGGCGAGGGGCCGCCAGTCGTCGTGGCCGAAGTAGCTGCTGGTGGCACCGGCCGCCAGGATCAGATGGTCGTAGCGATACCGCCGGTTGTTGAAGATCACCTCCCTGGCCTCGGGGTCGAGGTCATCGACCTCGCCGAGCAGGATCTGCACATTGGGGGCCTGGCCCACCATCTGGCGCAGGGGGGAGGCCACGTCGGTCTCCGACACCAGTCCGGAGGCCACCTGATAGAGCAGGGGCTGAAACAGGTTGAAATTGCGCCGGTCGATCAGGGTGACCCGCACCGGTTTCCCGGCCAGCGCATGGGCTGCCTTGAGACCGGCAAAGCCTCCGCCCACGATCACCACATGGGGCTGCTGGCTCAGGGAGAGATCCGGTGGGGTGAGTTCAAGGAAGAAGCGCTCAGGTGACATGGCCACTGGCCAGTTGCCAGGACCCTATGACGCTTTGGCGGTTTTGGCCTGTTGATGTCGCGGGATGCTGCTAACACCGGGCTGGATGCCTCTCTTCCCATGTCCGTCGCTTCGCTTGAAGCCTTCTGCGCCCGCGTCGCCGCCGACGAGGACCTGCGTGACCGGGTGCATGCCGCCACGGGGGTGGACGACATCGTGGCCATTGCAGCGGCCCACGGCCATGACCTCGACAAGACGGTGCTGCTGCGGGAGCACGCCCGTGCCCTCAGCAGCGCCCCCGACCATGTGCTCTCCGGGATCAACAGCTGGGGTGATGCGCTGATGCACTGCTTCGGGGTGGAGGCGGCGGCGGCCGAGGTGTGAGCGTTGCGCGTCGTCCCAGTGCCCTCTGCTCCTTCATTCCCCGTTGCCGCCGCCGTGATCCCTCCCCAGAAACAGATGACCGGCATGCTCGGCCACCCGGTGGCCGAGAACCCGATCGATCGGATGTTCGATGCCGTTTTCGCCCATTACGGTCTGGCGTGGCAGTTCTGGAAGAACGACATCGGCAGCGAGGCTGATCTTGCCCTTGCGGTGCGGGCGTTGCGGCCCCTCGGCTACGCGGGCATGTGCATCACCGTGCCCTGGAAGGTGGCGGTGATTCCCCTCCTCGATGCGGTGGACGCCGACGTGCAGGCGATCGGCGCTGCCAACTACATGACGATCGAGAATGGCCGGCTGATCGGCCACAACAACGATGGCAAGGGGGTGGTGAAGGCGATTGAGAAGGTCACGCCCCTGGCTGGCCAGCGGGTGGTGATGCTCGGGGCTGGCGGGGCCGGACGGGCGATGGCGGTGGAGCTGGCCTGGGCTGGTGCTGCCCACCTCACCCTGGTCACGCGCCGCCGCGATCAGGGGGAGGAGGTGGCCGCCACCGTGACCCGGACCAGCGGTGTGCCGGCCGTGTGGCAACCCTGGGATGGAGAGGTGAACGTGCCGGCAGGCACCACGCTGTTGATGAATGCCACCCACCTCGGCTGCGCGCCCGATCTGGAGCCGGTGCCCGTGAACTGGGCCACGGTGGACGCTGGCTCCACGGTGGTGGATGTGATCACGAATCCGCGGGTCACGCCGTTCTTCGCCACGGCCCGGGAGCGGGGGTGCCGGGTGGTTGATGGTGTGGAGATGCTGGTGCAGTTGGCCATGCATATTTTTGAGCGCTGGACCGGGGTCCGCCCGGAGGAGCAGGTGTTTCAGCGCGCGGTGGCTGAGGCCCTGGGGGAGTGAGAGGCCGCAGGCCAGGGTGAGCCGCCGCGGGTGGGCAGGCGGGCTGGGCTTTTCTGTCCATTGCTGGCGCGGCGTTCCGTGAGTGCGCTGATGTCCAGCGTTGCTGTTGTCTTGCGGCTGAGGTGGGAACCCCACGTCTTTTTCGCCGTCTGGATGTTCCTGATGTTTCAGGTTCGCTTTCCACAGGGCGACTACGTCCTGATTGGGGAGAGGAGCCCATTTCCCCGGGGCTGCGTTTCCCTGGTTCATCGCTCTGTGGCTTGAGATTGGCTGTCTGATGCCAACTCTTCGTTGGCAGCTGCTTGACCGTTGCTGGGTCGTGTCGCCTGGCTGCAAGCGCTGCAGTGTTCCCGGTGGGGTGGCGGCGGCCCACTCCCCTGCTGCAGTTCCGTCGGGTTGGGGGGATCCGCGTCCTCCCTGCCCGCTCACTCCCCCAGGTAGGAGGCGCGCAGGCTGCTGTCGGCCAGCAGCTGCCTGGCTGGACCTGCCAGGCTGATCAGTCCCGCCTCAAGCACGTACCCCCGGTCGGCGATCGAGAGGGCCGCCTCGGCGTTCTGCTCCACCAACAGGATGGTGAGCCCGTCGCGGTGGAGACCAGCCAGGGCCGTCATCACCTCACCCACCAGTCGCGGGGCCAGGCCCAGACTCGGCTCGTCGAGCATCAGCAGGGTGGGGCGACCCATCAGGGCGCGGGCGATGGCCAGCATCTGCTGCTCGCCTCCGGAGAGTCCGCCGGCGAGCTGCTGACGTCGTTCTGCCAGGCGCGGGAAGAGGCTGTAGCAGCGGTCCAGATCGTGGCGGATGGCCCCGGTGTCGCGTCGCAGCCAGGCCCCCAGTTCGAGATTGGCGGCCACGCTCTGGCGCGTCAGCACCCGTCGGCCTTCGGGGCAGTGGCCGATGCCCAGGCGCACGATCCGGTGCGCCGGCAGGCCGGCCAGGTTGCCGCCGCGCCACAGAATGTGACCCGCGGCCGGCGCCGCCAACCCGGAGATGGCCCGCAGGGTGGTGCTCTTCCCGGCCCCGTTCGGTCCCAGCAGGGCCACCAGCTCCCCCTGACGCACCTCCAGCTCCACGCCATGGAGGGCTCGCACGTTGCCGTAGTGCACCTGCAGGCCCTGCAGCTGCAACAGGGGCCTGTCGCCCATGCCATCGCCGGGGGGCCGGCCGTTCATGCCCCCCCTCCCAGATAGGCCTCGATCACGTTTGGATCGCGGCGCACCTGCTCCGGTGTGCCCAGGGCGATGCGCACGCCGAAGTCGAGTACGGCCATGCGGTCGCAGACGCGCATCAGCAGAGGCACGTGGTGTTCGATCACCAGCAGGGTGAGCTGGTGGCGGCTGCGGAGCCCCCGGATCAGCGCGGCCAGCCCCTCCTTTTCCGCCGGGTTGAGGCCCGCAGCCGGCTCGTCGAGCAGCAGCAGGGCCGGCCCGGTGGCCAGGGCGCGCGCGATCTCCAGCCGGCGGCGGTCGCCATAGGCCAGGGTCCCGGCCTGACGCTCGGCCAGCCTATCGAGCTCCAGTTCCTCAAGCAGTTGCCAGGCCTTTTCCAGCCGCTGGGTCTCGGCCCGGCGGTGCCTCGGGCTGTTGAGCAGGCCCGCCAGGGCGGTGCTGCGCGGCTGCCGTTGCAGGGCCACCAGCAGGTTCTCCAGCACCGTCAGACCCTCGAACAGCCGCAGGTTCTGGAACGTGCGTGCCACCCCCAGGCGGTTGCGGCGATCGGGGGGCAGGGTCGTGATCGCTTCCCCCCGCCAGCACACTGCGCCGCCGCTGGCCGGGGTCACCCCGGAGATCAGGTTGAACAGGGTGGTCTTGCCGGCACCGTTGGGGCCGATCACCCCGAAGATCTCCCCCGGTTGCACTGAGAAGCTCACCCGATCGAGGGCCAGCAGGCCACCGAATCGGCAGCTGAGTTCCTGCACCTCCAGCAGGGCCGTCGGGTGGCCCACCAGCGGGGTCGGCCGGGCGGAGCTGTTGCTCATCGCGGTGCCTCCTGGCGGCGGCCACCGATCCGTTCCAGCAGGCCTGGTGTGATCAGGCCCCGGGGGAAGAACACGGGGCCGAGCAGAATCACCAGGCCGAACAGCACGAGGCGCACGTCGCCCACGGGTCTCAGCAGTTCGGGCAGGGCCGTGAGCAGCAGACCGCCCACCACGGGCCCGAGCCAACTGCGCGAGCCGCCGAGGATCACGAAGGCCAGGGTGGTGATGCTGGCGTCGAAGCTGCCCTGGCGGGCGTTCCAGGTGTTGAGGAAGTGGGCGGCGAGGGCGCCCGTGCTGCCGGCGAGCACGGCGCTGAGCACGAAGGCGCTCAGCCTGGTGGCCGTGGTGTCGATGCCCATGCATCGGGCCGCCAGTTCATCGTCGCGGATGGCGGCCATCGCCCGCCCCAGGGGCATCCCTTCCAGGCGCTGGCAGCCCCAGCCCGCCAGGGCCAGCAGGGCCAGGGCCGGCACCAGGTAGCCGCTGGCGGTGGCGAAGGGCTGGGGGATCGCGAAGATGCCGATGGCTCCTCCCGTGAAGGGGAGATTGAGGATCGCCACCCGCACGATCTCCACCAGGGCGATGGTGGCGATCGCCAGGTAGATCCCCTGCAGGCGGAGCACCAGCCTGCCCACCAGCAGGGCGAGCAGGCCGGCGAGTGCTCCGGCCAGCAACAGTTCCAACAGGAAGGAGGGCAGGGGGAAGCTGCCATCAGCGCCCGCTCCCAGCGCCGCCCAGCGGGTGGAGAGCAGGGCGGCGAGGGTGCCGCCCACCGCATAGAAGGCCGGGGTGGCGAGTGAGAGCTGCCCCGCCGCCAGCGGGAGGTACACCGATACCCCCAGCAGGGCGCCGATGAGCATCTGCACCAGGAGGCCGTTGTCGATCACGTTGGTGCACCCCCAGCGTGAAACCGGGGCATGGCGCTCAGCCGCATGGCGTTCCATCCCATGGCGCTACACCTTCTCCACCAGGCGGCGTCCGAGCAGGCCGCTGGGGCGCAGCAACAACACCGCGAACAGGATCGCGAAGGCGAGGGCGTCGCGCCAACCGGAGGCGTCGGCTGGCACCAGCGCCTCCGCCAGCCCCATCAGCAGCCCCCCGGCGATCGCTCCAGGCACGCTGCCCAGTCCACCCAGCACCAGCACCGCCAGCCCCTTGAGGCCGTAGCCGATGCCGAAGTAGGGCCCGGGCAGGCTCACGCTCACTCCCACCAGACCACCGCCCAGGCCAGCCAGGGCGCCGCTGAGGAGGAAGGCCAGCCGCACCATGGCGTCGCTGTCGATGCCCAGCAACCGGGCGGTGGTGGGGTCTTCGGCGACGGCCCGCAGGGCGCGGCCGCCCCGGCTGCGTTCCAGCCAGAGGGTGAGCAGCAGCACCGCCGCGGCGCAGATCACCAGAAGCAGCACCTGCACACTGCGGATGCGTGCCCCCCCCAGGCTGATCGCGGCGGGCAGGCCGGTCAGGGTGCCGGCCGGGAAGGCATAGCCCTCCGCACCCATCAGCAGCTGCAGCAGGTTCACCAGCACCAGACCGGCGCCCAGGCTGGTGATCAGGGACAGCAGGGGTTCGGCGTTGCGCTGGCGCAGCGGCGCAAAGGCCAGACGTTCCACCAGCAGCGATGCCAGAGCGGCCCCCATGGCCGCCAGCAGCAGGGCGGGGGCGAAGGGAAGCGCGAGCGGCAATCCCCATCCAGGCAGCCCGCCGTTGGCACTGATGCGTCCGCCCATCAGCAGGAACGTGAGGTAACCCCCCAGGGAGAACAGGGCGCCCTGGGCGAAGTTGATCACCCCGAGCACCGAGAACACCAGCGTGTAACCCAGGGCCACCAGGGCGTAGACCCCACCGGCGGCGGCACCGTTGAGCAGGGTCTGCAACAGGGCTTCGATCACGGCCGCTCTCCCCTGGCAGACGGCTTTGTCGCTGGCCTGGGAGCTGGATCCTGCGGGTCGCTTTCCAGGCTAAGGTCGCGCACCAGGGTGAAGCGACCGCGCCGACCATCCGGTTGCATGCGCACCTCGGCCACATAGAAGCGACCCTGCACCACCTCCCCATCCGGGCGGAAGCGGATCGGCCCGAGGGGGGTGTCATAGCTGCCGCCCAGCAGCTCCTGCATCAGCCGGCTGCGGGCCTGGCCTAGGGTCTGGCCCCGCAGGCCGCCCTGTTGCTCGAGCCGCGTGATCGCTTCGGCCAGCACCTGGTAGGCGGTGAAGGCCTGGGCGGTGATCTGGGAGGGGGGCTGCTCCGGGTTGGCGCGCTGATGCAGCCGCAGGAAGGCGCGGTTGATCGGCGTGTCGAGCTCCGGGCTGTAGGCCTGGGCGATCAGGATTCCGTCGCACCAGCGCTGGCAGATCGGGTAGATGTTGGGTGTGTTGAGGCCGTTGCCCACCACGATCTGGCCCCGGTAGCCCAGTTCGCGCAACTGGCGAATCAGGTTGCCGCCGGCCACCGCCTGCACGGAGATCACCACCAGCTGGGGATTGAGCTGCAGGGCGGCGGTGATCGGGTTCTGGAAGTCGTTATCGGCCAGCTGGGTGCGCTGCACGGTCACCGGTGTGAGGTTGCGGGCGGCCAGGGCTTTCTGAAAGATCACCGTCTCGGCGGCGCTGTAGGCGTCGTCCTGGGCGTAGAACACCGCCACCCGTCGGATCGAGGGATCGCGGCGAAGAGCCTCCCCCAGGGACAGCGGGGCGATCACCGAGCTCTGGGCCGACACACGGCTGATGTAGCGACCGATCTGGGGAATCCCCTGGGCGGTGTTGGAGGGGGCCACGACGGGCACGCCGAGGCGCTGGGCGATCGGATCGGCCGCGAAGGCCTGCTGGGAGAGGGTGGGGCCGATCAGGGCGAGGGCGCCGGCGTTGATCAGCAGGTTGAACGCCGCGATGGCGGTGGCCTCATCGCTGCCGCCATCCTCGAGCTCCAGTGTCAGCGGAGAGGCGGAGTCGGGGGTCTTCGGTCGGGAGCGACCGTTGAACCACTGCTGGGCCAGGGCGATGCCCAGGCGCTGGTCCTGGCCGTAGAGATTGGCGTTTCCCGTGAGAGCGATCACGGCTCCCAGCTTGAGCACGCCGCCTGGGGGAATCGCTCTGGTCGAGGGATCGGCCTGCTGGCCAAGGAGGGCCAGGGCGCCGACTCCCGCCGCCAGCAGGGCACTCAGGCGCCGGGCACCGCGCCGGCGGGACTCCAGCCGGCTGGTGGGGCCGGCGACGGCAGCGGGCGGCGAGGACAGAGACGCGCTGGAACTCCGGTGATGCTAAGTGCCTCACCGGGACCTGCCTGGTCGACGCCCCCGCCTGTCCTGGCTACAGCTGGGACAGGGGTCTCCCCCTCGTTCCGCTCCCTGCTCCTGCCATGAACCAGCGCTGTCGTCGTGCTGTCCCGCTGCTGGCCCTCGGGGGCATGCTCCTCTGGGCGGGGCCGGCGGTCTGGGGGCGACCCGGAGTCGGTGGAGGCTTCGGCGGGCCAGCCTCCGGGCCCGGGGTGCGGCCCGGTGCTGGGGTCGGGGCCCCTGGCGCGGAAGTCCGTCAGCGCCCCGGGGGGGGCGTGGGCGGCCCGGCCTCGGGTGCCGGCGTGCGCCCCGGTGCAGGGTGGGGCGCTCCCGGGGCCGGGGTACGCCCAGGCGCTGGGGTGGGCCGGCCGGGCCCGGGGGTCTATGGCGGCGGGGCCTGGCATGCCGGTTGGGCCCATGGGGGCTACTGGGCGGCACGCCCCTGGACCTACGGCTGGTACGGCACGGCGCCGCTGGCCTGGGGGGTGGCCGGCATGGCCAGCGCAGCGGCCATCACCAGCGCGGTGGATGCCGCCGCTGCCCAGCAATCGACCTTTGTTGTGGTCCCCCAGACCGGGGTTCAGCTCAACTACGCGTCGGTGAAGGCGATCGAGCCCGATGGGGTGGCCTTCAGCTGGAGCAGTGGAACCACGAGCCAGAGCGCATTCAGCAGCTGTCGCCAGGGCGCCCTGAACGGCGTTGCCGCCACCGCGGCCAACGCCCATGTGCTCAACGCCGCCTGTGTGGTGGCCTATGGGGCCGGCAGCTGACTCCAGCTCAAGGCCGGCCCTCAGGCGACGGCCGAGAAGCAGTCGCGGAAGGCGGCGATGGTGGCGTCGATGTCCTCGTCGCTGTGGGCCAGGGAGGTGAATCCCGCCTCGAAGGCGCTGGGGGCCAGATAGACACCGCGCTCCAGCATGGCGCGGTGCAGCTTGCCGAAGCGCACGGTGTCGGCGGCCTTGGCCTCCTCGAAGTTGCGCACCGGCCCTTCGCAGAGGAAGAAGCCGAACATGGCGCTGATCGAGCCGCCGGTGATCGGCAGGCCGGCGCTGCGGGCGGCGTCGAGGATGCCGTCGATCAGGCGTTTGGTGATCGCCTCGAGGCGCTCGTAGCTGCCGGGCTGCTTGAGCAGCTCGAGGGTCTTGATGCCGGCGGTCATCGCCAGCGGGTTGCCGCTCAGGGTGCCGGCCTGATACATCGGGCCGGCGGGGGCCACTATGGCCATGATGTCGGCGCGGCCGCCGTAGGCGCCCACGGGCAGGCCACCACCGATCACCTTGCCCATGGTGGTGAGATCAGGGGTGATGTCGAACCTGGCCTGGGCGCCGCCATAGCTGATGCGGAAGCCGGTCATCACCTCGTCGAACACCAGCAGCGCACCGTTCTCCTTGGTGAGCTCGCGGATGCCCTCGAGGAAGCCGGGCTCGGGGGTGATGAAACCGGCGTTGCCCACCACGGGCTCAAGGATCACACCGGCGATTTCACCGGGGTTCTCGGCGAAGAGCTGCTTCACCGCCTCCAGATCGTTGTATGGGGCGGTGAGGGTGCTGGCGGCGGTGGTGCGCGGCACGCCGGGGGAGTCGGGCAGGCCGAGGGTGGCCACACCGGAGCCGGCCTTCACCAGGAACATGTCCGCGTGGCCGTGGTAGCAGCCCTCAAACTTGATGATCTTTTCGCGGCCGGTGAAGGCGCGCATCAGGCGCAGCACCGACATGCAGGCCTCGGTGCCGCTGTTCACGAAGCGCACCATCTCCACCGACGGCACGGCGTCGATCACCAGTTCGGCGAGCTGGTTCTCCAGGGCGCAGGGGGCACCGAAGCTGGTGCCCTTCTCCAGGGCCTCGTGCAGGGCAGCGATCACTTCGGGGTGGGCGTGGCCGCAGATCGCCGGACCCCAGCTGCCGATGTAATCGATGTAGCGGTTGCCGTCCACATCCCAGGCGTAGGCGCCCTTCACGCGGTCAAACACGATCGGGTTGCCCCCCACGGAGCGGAAGGCCCGCACCGGCGAGCTCACCCCACCCGGCATCAGGGACTGGGCGGCGCTGAAGATCGCCTGGGAGCGGGTGGTGTTCAAGGCGGGAGCCGAAACGGGTGCCGAGGTCAAGGCGGATTCCGCGGAGTGAGGGAAAACCGCTGCCTATCCTGACCCAGAACCCGACCCACTGCTTTGTCGGTCCCGTTCACCCTCGCCCCGTTCCCCGCGTCCGTGAGCCTGTGAGTCCCGACTGGTCAGCGCTGCAGCGTCGTCTGCGCCAGCTGCTGCCTCCCCGGGCCGTGGTGGCGGCCCCCCAGGAGTTACTCGCCTACGACTGCGACGGGCTCACCCTGCACCGCCACCAGCCGCCCCTGGTGGTGCTGCCCGAGACCACCGAGCAGGTGGCTGCCGTGCTGCGCCTCTGCCACGACTGGCAGGTCCCTTTTGTGGCCCGCGGCAGTGGCACGGGGCTCTCTGGCGGTGCCGTGGCTGAGAGCGAGGCTCTGGTGGTGGCCACCAGCCGCATGCGCCGGGTGCTGGCGGTCGATCTGCCCAACTGGCGGGTGGTGGTGCAGCCCGGTGTGATCAACAGCTGGGTGACCCGGGCGGTGGCGGGCGATGGCTTCTACTTCGCCCCCGATCCCTCCAGCCAGGTGGCCTGCAGCATCGGCGGCAACGTGGCTGAAAACTCCGGCGGTGTGCACTGCCTCAAGTACGGCGTCACCAGCAACCACGTGCTGGCCCTTGAGGTGGTGCTGCCGGATGGCACCGTCACCACCCTCGGGGGCGAGCTGGATGAAACCCCCGGTCTCGATCTGCGTGGGGCCTTCATCGGCAGCGAGGGCACCCTGGGCATCGCCACCGCCATCACCCTGCGTCTGTTGCGGGCTCCCCAGTGTGTGGCCGTGCTCCTGGCCGACTTCACCAGCATGGAGGCGGCCGGGGAGGCCGTGCGCCGCGTGACGGCGGCCGGTGTGCTGCCGGCGGGCATGGAAATGATGGATCGCCTCACGATCGAGGCGGTGAACGACTACCTGGGCGGGGCCGCCGGTTTTGAGGAGTACCCCCGTGATGCGGCGGCGGTGCTGCTGATTGAGCTGGATGGCCAGCAGCGCGAGGTGCTTGCCGCCGCAGCCCTCACCCAGGACCTCTGCATCCAGGCCGGGGCCCGCCAGGTGCGCCAGGCCTGGGAGGAGCAGGAGCGGGCCCTGCTCTGGAAGGGGCGCAAGTCGGCCATCTCCGCCCTGGGGCGTCGCTTCCCCAGCTACTACCTGCAGGATGGCGTCGTGCCCCGCAGCGCCCTGCCCCGGGTGCTGGCGGCGATCGATGGGCTCAGCCAGCGCTATGGGCTACCGGTGGCCAACGTGTTCCATGCCGGCGATGGCAACCTTCATCCCCTGATCCTCTACCGCGACGGCGAGCCCGGCATCCGGGAGCGCGTGCAGGAGCTGGGGGGCGAGATCCTGCGCCTGTGCGTGGAGGCTGGCGGCAGCATCAGCGGCGAGCACGGCATCGGCAGCGACAAGCGCTGCTACCTCAGCTGGATGTATGGCCCCGATGATCTGGCCACCATGCAGCTGGTGCGGCGGGCCTTCGATCCCAACGGCCTGGCTAACCCCGGCAAGATCTTTCCCACCCCCCGCGGGTGTGCCGAATCGGCGCGGCGCCTGCAGGTTCTCCAGGCGGAGGGGGCGCCCCTCCCCGAGGCAGCAGTCGTCTTCTGATGCTTGAAACCGCTGGTCAGGCCTGCTGGCCGCCGCTGCGGTTGAGGAACCGATGCAGCCGGGTGTCCTCACTCACCAGATGCTGCAGCAGCCACACCTTGAGGTAGGCGATCAGGGCTTCAAACTCCCCCTGGCGGAACTGCTGCACCAGGCTGTCGCGGCGCCGCCCGAATTCCGCCAGCAGATCGGCATGGCAGCTTCGATGGATGGCCAGCCGGTCGTAACCGATGTTGGCCATCACCTGCTCCTCGTGCTGGAAGTGGCTGTGGGTCTCGCGGGCCAGGTGGTCGAGGGCGATCGCCACACCGAGATTGGTGGAGGCCTCGCGCATCGTGTTGCTGAGGCTGTTGAGCAGGTTGATCAGGGCGCGGAGCTTCTCCACCGACCTGGTGTCGGTGGAGAAGCTCCGCTTCCAGACCACCGTCTCCAGCTGCCGCAGCCGCTCCCGCTGCAGGGTGTCGAAGTCGATCGGGTCCTCCCCGGTGGTCGCCCCGCTCGCAACCACGGAGGGCTGTCCCCTGCCCACCAGCTCGGCGAAGTCCGTCACAGGCATGGCCCGGCCGAACAGATAGCCCTGGTAGGTCTCCGCCCTCAGGTCCCTCAGGATCTGGGCCTGTTCGGCGGTTTCAACCCCCTCCACCACCACCCCGATGTCAAGCACGCGGGAGAGGGAGATGATCGCGGTGGTGATCAGTCGGTCCTCCTCGCTCTCGGCGATGCCCAGCACGAAGGCCCGGTCCACCTTCAGGCGGTCCAGGGGCACGTTGCGGATGTAGGAGAGGCTGGAGTACCCGGTGCCGAAATCGTCGACGGCGATGCGGAAGCCGGCGGCATGGAGCCCCTGCAGGCAGGCCAGGGATTGGGCTGCGTCCTCGGCGATCAGCCTCTCGGTGATCTCCAGTTCCAGCATCTGCGGGGGGAGACCCGCGGCCTGCGCCCGTTCCTGCAGCAGTCTCAGCAGCCGGGGGCCGAAGGCGGAGCCGGGAATGTTGAGGCTGAGGGGGAACCAGCTCCCCAGGCTGGCCCGCAGCTGGCGTGCCACCGCCACGGCGGTGTCCACCGACCAGCGCAGGAAGGCGTCGGCGCAGCGGGGAGCCTCCAGACCCTCGATGAAGGCCCCCGGAAAGATGAGTCCGCGATCGGGGTGCTGCCAGCGGATCAGCAGCTCTCCTCCGGTGATGGCGCCGTCCCAGGCGCGCACCTGGGGTTCGATGTGGAACACCATCTCCCCGGCCTCCAGTGCCCGCACCAGTTCCCTGTGGTCGGCAGTGCCGCCGCTGATTTCCCCCCCCCGGGGCCGCTCCCCTGGTCGAGCCGCAGGGCCTCGAGGATCGCGGTCGCCCCATGGCCCTGGTTGTCCCAGCGGGCAAAACCCGTCTCCACGCTGAGGCCGGCTCCCCCCCGGGGGATTTCCGCCCTCAAGGCTGTCGTCAGGCGCTCGGTGAGGCTGGCCTTCAGGGCCTGCACTGCCGCTTCCGAGGGCAGCGCCTGCGGATGCAGCGACAGCACCAGCAGTTCGTTCTGGTCGTGGCGGGCGATCACGGGCTCCAGACCAGGCACCGCCCTGCAGCCCTCAACCAGAAGCAGCAGTCCCCGCTCCAGGGTCGCCCGGGGGAGCGGCACGTTGCCCTGGACGCTGATGAGCAGGCTGCAGCCCGGCATGCCGGTGGCCAGCAGTTGCCGGAGTTCCTGGCGTCCCCGGTTGCGGCTCAACAGGCCGGTCGCGGGGTCGTGATCCTCCACGTAATCCAGGCGATCCACGATCCGCCGGATCGTGCTGGGTTCCTGGATCAGCAGCAGCTGTTGCCCCCGATCCGGTGGGGGCAGGGCCACCGTCTTCAGCAACACCCAGATACGCCGACCATCGGGGCGCTGGAGCTGCACAGGATTGAAGTCGGTCGGGGCAGCACACCCCGGAGCCGGACAGACGGGTTGCCGTACGCCGGGAAACAGCTCGGCGAAGCGCAGGGGGTGCTGGCCGCTTGGCTCGTCCAGACCGAGCAGGGGCCAGATGCGTCCATCGGTGGGCAGCAGGTCCCCCCCGGGGTCGAGCACCAGCACCAGATCGGAACCGGCCCGCAGCAGCGATGGCAGCAGCCTGGGCTGGGCCACGCGACCGGTGTGGTCGAGGCGGCTGGTCATCGCCTTCGGTTCTCGACAGCTACGGCCTGAGTCAGTGTGGCGGAACCTTCGGTTTCCGTCGACGTCAGCCGGCCCCCCAGTCGTCAGCTTCGGGAACCTCGGCATCCTCGGCATCGTCCGGCGGCCAGGCCAGGTTCACCACCACCGGCGCATGGTCGCTGGGCTGGGGATTGCCCCGGGTGGCCTTGTGAATGACGCAACCGGTCGCCAGCTCCACCAACTCCTGGTCGAGATAGATGTGGTCGATCCGCCAGCCCTGGTCGCGCTCCCAGGCACCGCTGCGGTAGTCCCACCAGCTCCAGTGGCCGCCTGCCAGCTCGAACAGGCGGAAGGCATCCTGCAGCCGTGTTCCCAGCACCTCGCGCAGGGCCCGACGTTCCGCCTCACTGGCCATGATGCCGCCGGTCAGGCGATCCGGATCCGGCAGGTCGCGGGCTTCGGGGCCGATGTTGAAGTCGCCGAGCATGCACAGCAGCTCGCCTTGTCCGTCCTGCACCGCCAGATAGCGGCGCAGGCAGGCCAGCCAGGCCAGCTTGTAGGCGTATTTCTCGCTCTTGAGGGAACTGCCGTTGGGCACGTAGAGGTTGAGCACCCTCAGGCCCTCGATGCGGGCGCTGATCACCCGTTTCTGCTCACCGAGCTGGGCCGCTTCGCCGTCGCTCGGCAGCAGGGCGCTGAACCCCACCTGCACATCCTCCAGCGGCAGACGGCTCAGGATCGCCACCCCGTTGTAGGCCTTCTGGCCGCTGATGGCGGCGGTGTAGCCGAGGTCGGAGAAGGCGGCATGGGGAAACAGCGGGTCGTCGACCTTGGTTTCCTGCAGGCACAGCACCTCGGGCTGTTCCGCGGCCAGCCAGCCCACGACCTGTTCCAGCCGCGTGCGCACCGAGTTCACATTCCAGCTGGCGATGCGCATGGCCTTCAGCAAACCGCCCCTAGCATGCATGTCAGGTGTGGAGTCGCTTCCGATGGGCAACCGTCATCCGGGCAGCCAGGGTTTCCCCAAGCCGTTCCCGGTGTTCCTGGCCCTTTCGCTCCTGATCGCCGCAGCCCTGGCGCCCCAGCCATCGCGGGCCCAGCAGGAGGGCTATGGCCAGACCATCAACTCCCCCCAGCAACAGCGGGAGCTCGACTACGGCACCGGTCCGCAGCGCAACTCCACCGTGCTCGATGCCACCAACCCAATCGATCTGATGAACCGCCTGCGGCGGGCGACGGCCATGGACGATGCCACCCCTCCGTCCGACGCGATTGATGCCGCTCTCAGGGATTTTCAGGCCCAGCCGGCGAAGCCGTCGGCTTCGCCGGGCTCGAGCCTGATGCGGACCCCTTGAGAGCCGCCATCCCCCAGGCTGCCGCCACCCGGTCGAGCTGCTCCTGAGCCTTGGGGTCGCTCTGCCGGCGTCGTGCCTCCCCCAGGGTCTGCTGGGCTGCGGCATCATCCCCGCGCTCGTGCTGCAGCATCGCCCGGGCCAGCAGGGGCCGATGGTCGTTTGGGAAACGGGTGGTCAGCTTGATCAGCTCTGCCTCCGCTGCCCCCTGCTGGCCGCGTCGCTGCAGCACGTTGGCCAGCAACAGGCCGATCGGCAGGGCCTCGGGCCTGAGGCTGGGGCTCGTGGCGCGCTTGAGGGCAGCCTCCAGTTGTTGCTGGGCCTGCGCGCCCCGCCCCTGCTCGAGCTGGATCAGGGCCATCAGCTGTAACCCCTCCAACTGGTCGGGTCGCTGGCTGAGGAGCTGGCGCAGTTCGCGCTCCGCGCCCTTGAGGTCCTTCTGATCGCGGCGCAGTTCGGCCAGCAGCAGCCGCAGCGACCAGCGATCCGGTTCCCGATCCGCCAGCCGCTCCAGAAGGGGGGTGGCTTCGGCTCGCCGATCCAGGGCCACCAGCAGTTCGAGCAGCCGCTGCTGCTGGGCGGCGCTGGCCTGGCCCCGATCCAGTTGCCGCCGCAGTTGCTGGGCCTCGCGTTGCAGGGTCGCCTGGCTGTTCGAGGCGCCGGCGGCGCTGCCGTGGTGCAGCTGGCCGAGCCACCAGCCCGTGCCCACGCAGACCGCTGCCAGGGCCACCACGCCAGTGCCCAGCCAGAGACCTTGCCGGGATTGCCGTGGAGGCATTGCGCCGCGCTGGAGGGGCTGTCAGTCTGCCCGGCCGCCGCCGCGCTGGAGACCACTACATTGGCGGCCATGCGCCCCCATCCCATCCCTCCGGTCACCGAGCCCCTGCAGTACCGGGCCATCGGCGTCGTGCGCGGCACATACGTGCCGGCCGATGCCGAGCAGATCACCCGCGGTCTGATCCGCACCGAGGACGGAGAGGAGCTCGAGGCGGTGGTGCTGGGTCGCCTCCTCACCCTGATGCGGCGCCATCTCGACCTCGAATGCCCCCATCTCTGGGTGGTCTATCCCCGCTCGCGCGAGGAAGGTGGCCTGCACCTGCAGATGGTCGGTGTCTGGGAACCCAGCACCCTCAGCCCAGCTGACGGTGAACCTGCCGCCGCCGACAGCACTGATTCTTCGCCGGTTGACACGTCGCCGGCCGATGCCCTTCCCGAGGGCGATGACTACTTCTCCGTGCGCGGCGAACTGGTGTTCACCAAGCCGGAGACCGGCCAGCTGGTGGTGAAGGTGCGCCAACTCCCCCGGGCTGACGGCCAGCGACCCCTGCCTTTCAAACTTCAGATTCAGGGCACCGTGCCCCTGGAGCACCTGCGTCACTTCGTCGCCCTCGACCTGCGGCGCCAGGGTCAGGAGCTTCAGCTGGAGCGCCTTGAAGTGATCGGACCGGTCGCGCAGCGCGGCAACCGCGGCGGCAAGGGGCGCCGTGATGGCCGTCGCGATGGCCGGCGCTCCTCCCCCCACCAGTCCGGAGCGCCCGCGGCCGGTCGGCCCGCCCGCTGAAGGTCTCCCGGGGGTTCCCCATCTTTCCTTTACCCGTCCCCACCAGCCATGACCTCCCCCCTCGCGGCCGGGCTGGCCGTGGCCCTGGTGAGCTTGCTGGCGGTGGTCGGGCCCCTGGTGGGTCTTTCCCCCTGGTGGATTGCCCTGATTGCCGGCCTGGGGCTGGGGGGACTCACCCTCGATGCCGCCACCTTTTCCGGCCGCGGCGGCCATCTCTTGGCTGAAGCTCTGCCGGGGGGCGAAGCCCGTCTGCGCCGCATTGCCATCCATGAAGCCGGTCATGTGCTCGTGGCGGCCGAGGAGGGAATGCCGGTGCAGCGCGTGCTGATCGGCAGCCTGGCCTGTCTGCAGGCTGGCCTGGCGTCCGGGGGCACCACGGAGCTGGAGCCTCCCCCGCAGGCCAAGTTGCCCCTCGAGGAGTTGCGCCGCTGGAGTCGGGTGCTGCAGGCCGGGATCGCCGCCGAGCAGCTGGTCTATGGCGCCAGTGTCGGTGGTGCCGATGACCGGGCGTTGCTGGGGCGGCTCTGGGGGATCTCCGGCTACGACGTGGAAACGGCCCAGCGGGAGCAGCGCCGCGCGCGACGGGAGATCGAGCAGCAGCTGGGACGCCGCCGCCAGGAGCTGGAGGGCGAAGCCCAGCGGTTGCTGGAGGCTGCTCCCCGGCTCGGGCGCCGCCCCCCTGGGTTGGAGCCGACCGCCCCTGGGGAGGCATGAGATGGCCCTGGCCCTGATCGACTGTCCCACGGGCCTCGCCGGCAACATGCTGCTGGCCGCTCTTTTCGACCTGGGTGTGCCTCCCGCGGTGCTGGAGGAGCCCCTGGCCGCCCTGGGGCTCGCCGGCCGCTACGCCCTGCAACTCGAGGAGCGCCGCAGCGGCGGCCTGCGCGGCCTGCATCTCGAGGTGGAGGTCCGCGAGCGCGAGCCTGCCCATCGCCACTGGGCCCGGTTGCGGCCCCTGCTGGAGCAGGCCCCACTGGCCGATCCCCTGCGCCGCCGGGTGCTGGCGGTGTTCACCCTGCTGGCTGAGGTGGAAGGGGCCGTGCATGGCCACGACCCGGAGCAGGTGCACTTTCATGAAGTGGGAGCCATCGACGCCCTGGTGGATGTGGTGGGGGTCTGCGCGGGATTGCTGCACCTGGGGGTGGATCAGGTGGTCTGCCTGCCGCCACCCGCCGGACACGGCCGCGTGGCCACGGCCCACGGCCCCCTGCCGGTGCCGGTGCCCGCCGTGCTGGAGCTGGCGAGGCGCCGTGCGATCCCGCTGGCCAGCAGTGCCGGTCTGCCGGCGGTGGAACTCACGACCCCCACCGGGTTGGCCTTGGCGGCCTGCTGGGCTGATCGCTTCGGCCTGCCGCCGGCCCATCTGCCCCGGCGGGTGGGGGTGGGGCTGGGCAGTCTCCAGCTCGATCGGCCCAACCTGCTGCGGCTGGTGCTGGCCGATCCGCTCGCCGGCGCAGGGGAGTCACCGTCACCGCTGCGGGAGCCGGTGGTCGAACAGCAGGCCCTGATCGATGACGCCACGCCGGAGGATCTGGCAGCCCTGATGGAGGCGCTGCGGGAGGCCGGCGCGCTCGACGTGTTCGCCCAGCCGCTCACGATGAAGAAGGGACGGCCGGGCTGGCTGGTGACGGCCCTCTGCCTGCCGGTGGCCGCTGAGCGGCTGCGGGCGCTGTGGTGGCAGCACGGCACCAGCCTGGGGCTGCGCGAACGCCTGGAGCAGCGCTGGCTGCTTCCCCGTCGGATCGTCACCCTCCAGACGAGTCTGGGCAGCGTGCGCCTGAAACAGGCCCTGCTCCCCGATGGTCGCTGGCGATCAAAACCGGAGCACGATGATCTGCTGGCCCTGGCCCGTCGCCACGGCCTGGCCCTGGAGCAGGTGCGTGCCACCGTGTGGCAACACCAGGAGCAGCAGGAGCGGCTGTCGCCGCAGCCCCAGTCCAGGCCCCACCCCCCGATCGCCGGCCAGCCATGATCCGTCCGACCCTGCCCGATCTCTCGTTGCTGCTGGCCCGCTGCCGCGCGGCCCTGGGGCCCCTGCTGGGTCGCCTGCCGCCCCTGCCGGGGGGGGCATCTCTCTGGATCACCCTGTTGAGCGTGGGCTTTCTGCTCGCTGCCCTGGGCAGCCATGGGCGTCAGATGCTGCAGCTCAGCCTCGATCTCCAGGGCTGGTTGTGGCTGCTGCTGGGGGTTGGGGTGAGTCTGCTGAGCCTCCTGGCCAATGCCCTGGGGCTGGGCGTGGTGCTGCGCTGGCTGCAGCTGCGCCCCCACTGGCTGCCGCTGGTGGCGCTCTACCTGAACACCAACCTGCGCAAATATCTGCCCGGTGGAATCTGGCATCTCACCAGTCGGCTCCAGAGCCTGCGCGCCGCCGACGGTCCCCTGGAGACCCCGGCCGGGCTGGCGATCGCCCTGGCGGCTGTGCTGCTGGATCCCCTGGTGGCCGCTGTGGCGGCCCTGGCGCTGGTGGTGGTGGGCGGCTGGCAGGGCGGTCTGGCCCTGTTCGCACTCCTGCCCCTGCTGCTGTTGTGGCCCCAGTGGCTGGCTCCGCTGCTGCGGCAGCTGGAGGAGCGCCAGGCCCGTCGTCTGCAGGTCAGCGATGCCCTCAGCGCTGAGCTGACCGGCCAGGGCGGGGCGGCCATGGCGGCGGCACTGGCGGGCTATCCCCTGCTTCCCCTGCTGGCCCAGCTGGGGTTCGTGCTGCTGCGCTTTGGCGGGTTTGCCTGCTGCGTCTTCGCTTTTGACCTGCAGGCCAGCCTCCCCTGGACAGGCTGGCTGGCCGGCTTTGTTCTGGCCTGGACCGTTGGTCTGGTGGTGCCCGGGGCTCCGGGGGGGCTGGGGGTGTTTGAAGCGGCCCTGCTGCTGCGGCTCGGCACGGCGATTCCCGATGGGCCACTCCTGGCGATTGCCCTCAGCTATCGGCTGGT
>VGPU01000017.1 GCA_016882525.1 Cyanobacteria bacterium M_surface_10_m2_119
GGCAATGCCGTGGGTGTACCAGGAGGTGGCGAAGGTGGTGCCGGTCAGCCAGCCACCCAGCGCCAGATAGGCGGTGGGGAAGAGCAGCAGACCAGACCACCCCACAAAAACGAAGCGGTCACGCTTGAGCCAGTCATCGAGGACGTCGAACCATCCCCGACCGGCTGGGGCGCGCCCTACAGCGATCGTCATGAGAGGCGTACTTCATGAAGCGTTACACCTGAATCTTATGGGGAAGGACGCCGAACTGCGGCCGTCGCCGCCGGGGTTTGAGTACAACGACCTACACGGGCCATTCGCCAGAGTGGAGCCGGCCAGTCCGCACCACCCGGAACCTCCGATGTACGTCGTCGAGCTCTCCCTCAAGCTCAGCCCCATGCCGATCGCCGTGCAGCGCAAGGAGCTGGCCGATGCCCAGGCCCTTTACGACTCGGTGCGCCAGGCCCTGGAGGGCATGGGCCCACGGGTGCTGGAACTGAGGTGCGAGAAGGAGCCTGAGAAGAAGGTGAGCCTGCTCAGCAGCGAAGTGGTGGCCGTGCAGGTGTACGAGAAGTTTGCCAGCGGTGGCGGCGGCAAGCGGCCCGGCTTCAGCTTCGACGGCTGAGCCGCCGTGCATCCAGACCCACCCTTCCTGGATCTGAAGGGCATTCACTACAGCTGGCCTGGCGGCGCGAAGGCGCTGGAGGGCTGCGACCTGCGTCTGCCGCACGGTGGGCTGTGGATGCTGGTGGGACGCAACGGCAGTGGCAAGAGCTCACTGCTTCGCCTGATCGCCGGCCTGCTCAGCCCCCAGGCAGGGGAGCTCCAGTGCCAGGGCCGCAGTGCCCTGGTCTTTCAGAACCCCGACCACCAGCTCCTGTTGCCGAGCTGTGGGAGCGAACTGCTGCTGGGGATCGATCCCCGGTTGCCGGAGGAGCTGCGCCTGCAGCGGCTGGAGGCGGCCCTGGAGCAGGTGGGGCTGGCCGGGCTGAGGGAACGGCCGATCCATGGTCTCAGCGGCGGCCAGAAGCAGCGCCTGGCCATTGCCGCGGCCCTGGCCAGCGACGCCGACCTCCTGCTGCTCGATGAACCCACGGCCCTGCTGGACCCCGACAGCCAGGCGGAGGTGCTGGCCCTGATCCGCGCGCTGACCGCCCGCCCCGAAGGACCGCTGACCGCCCTGTGGATCACCCATCGGCTTGACGAGCTGGCCCAGTGCGACGGGGCCGCTCTGATGGAGCAGGGGCGCATCGGGCCCTGGCTGTCGGGCAGCGCCCTGGCGGCCCAGCTGGCCAGGCGCTGAGCCCTTGCCGGGGGGGCAAGCCACCCGGTATGGTTCAACACCGTTGGCGCTCCAGCGCTGGCCCATTCCTCGGTAGCTCAGCGGTAGAGCGGTCGGCTGTTAACCGATTGGTCGCAGGTTCGAATCCCGCCCGGGGAGTTTTCAGATCGCATCAGCCCCTTCTGGCTGGTGCCAGTGGGTTGACGAGAATCAACCCGAATCGATGACACGTGATCGTTGAGCGATCAAGCCCGTCATGTCCGGCAATCAGCTGGCTGAGCAATCAGGGCACTGATCAATCAGCATGGTGGGGCCAACGACCGCAAGCCCCGAGGAAGCCTCCACCCCCACAGCCCGTTGACCCACCAGGCAGGCGTTGACGCAACGATTACAACAAACAACCCCGAAGAGATCCTGAAGATCCGAGGCGTCAAGGGGAGGGATGGTGCAGGGAGACAGGCCGCCACCACTGGCGTCCCCCGCTGGCGGCGACCAGGCAGGCTTCCCGATCCGGGTCAGCGACGCCCACGGGGCCCCGAATGGTCATGCAGGAGGCAGCGCGGGCCAGGAGAATGCGCTGGCACAGGTGTGGGCTCCCAGCAGTTGTCATGAAACCCTGCATCCTGCTGATCGAAGACGACAGCGACATGCGCGAGCTGGTGGCCGGTCACCTGATGCATGGCGGGTTTGATGTGCAACAGGCCGAGGACGGCATCCGCGGCCAGGCCCTCGCACTGCAATACAGCCCAGACCTGATCCTGCTCGACCTGATGCTGCCCAAGGTGGACGGGCTCACCCTCTGTCAGCGGCTGCGCCGGGATGAACGCACCTCCAGGATCCCGATCCTGATGCTCACCGCCCTGGGGGGCACCAAGGACAAGGTGAGCGGTTTCAACTCCGGGGCTGACGACTACCTCACCAAGCCCTTCGACCTCGAGGAGCTGACGGTGCGGGTGAAGGCACTGTTGCGTCGCAGCGACCACGCTCCCCTGTCGACGAAACACAACGAGATCCTCAGCTACGGCCCCCTCACCCTGGTGCCCGAGCGCTTCGAGGCGATCTGGTTCGATGCGCCGGTTCGTCTCACCCATCTGGAATTCGAGCTGCTCCACTGCCTGTTGCAGCGCCACGGCCAGACGGTCTCGCCGGCCCTGATCCTCAAGGAGGTGTGGGGATACGAGCCCGACGACGACATTGAGACCATCCGCGTCCACGTGCGTCACCTGCGCACCAAGCTCGAACCCGATCCCCGCAAACCCCGCTTCATCAAGACGGTCTACGGCGCCGGCTACTGCCTCGAGCTGCCCCACGGCGAGCAGCTGGCCGAACTGATCCCCCTGGTGGAACAGTCGCGCCAGGCCAGCTAGATCAAGCCACCGAGGCCGGCGCGCCCGGCATCAGCCGGGCCAGCTCCAACAGGGCCACTTCCCATGCCAGCCGGGGCTGCACATAGGCCCGCAGCTGGCTGCGCAGTTGCTCAAGGCGGCGCAGCAGATCGGCGCGTCCATGACGCCGCCACAGCCACAGCTGCCACCAGCTCAGCAGCCAGAGCTGCTGTTCGCCGTCAAGGGCGTCGGTGAGGTCGCGGGCCAGCGCCAGGGCGGCGAGGGGGTCCGCCGGCGCGAGGGCCTGCAGGCGGCCGGCAAGCCCTTCCGGCAGGGCACGCCAGGCCTGGCGATGGCGCAGCAGCGCCCCAGGCGAACCGGCGGCCAACTCCAGCAGCTCGGCCGGCTCCGCCGCGCCAGCGGGCTCCGGATCGGGGCAACGGGCCAGGACCCCGGCAAGCTCACCCGGCTGCAGCCGGGTGAACGGAACGAGCTGGCAGCGCGACCGGATGGTGCTCAACAACTGCTCGGGCGCCGCCGAGATCAGCAGCAAAACCCCATCACCCGGTTCCTCCAGGGTCTTCAGGAGGGCGTTGGCCGCTGCTTCGGCCATCAGCTCCACCTGCTCCAACACCACCAGGCAGCCCGGAGCTTCGACCGGTCGACGGGCCAGAAAACGCGAGACCTCCCGGATCTGATCCAGCCGCAGCTGGGGCGGGCTGCGGCGGCTGACGCCCCGCTCCTCCGCCTGCGACTGGGGAATCAGCTCCCCCTTGTCGAGATAGGTGGGCTCGACCCAGAGCAGGTCGGGGTGGTTGCCCTCGGCCAAGCGCCGGCGCTGCAGGGGGGAGCCCTCCAGACCGGCCAGCATGCCCTCGAGAAAACGCAGGGCGGCGAGGCGCCGGCCCACCCCCTCCGGGCCGGCGAACAGGTAGGCCGGCGCCAGGCGCTCCCTCTCCAGGGCCGCCGAAAGCAGGGTGCGGGCCTGGCGCTGACCAACCAGATCGGCAAACAGATCAGGCACTGGCCCCCCCGCCCACACCACTCCACCACCCCAGAACCCGCTCGCGACAAGCGGCAGCCACCGCATCGGGGGGTTGATCGGCGGCCACCTGCTGCCAGCCGCGCTCGCTGGCCAACTGGCGGAAACCGGCGGCGACCGCCTCCAGGAAGGCGGTGCCGGACGACTCGATGCGGTCGCTGGCCCGGGCGCTGCGGCGCCGGCGGCTCTCCGCCAGGGGAAGGTCGAGCCAGAGGGTGAGATCGGGCTGCAGCCCAGCTGTGGCCACCTGCTCAAGCTGGTGGATCAGGGGCAGGGAGAGGCCGCGGCCATAGCCCTGGTAGGCGGCAGTGGAGCCACTGAAGCGATCGGAGAGCACCCAGTGCCCGGCGGCCAGGGCCGGCCGGATGATCTGCTCGACATGCTGGGCCCGGTCGGCCGCATAGAGCAGCAGCTCGGCGGTGCTCAGCGGTGCCGCCTCCGCGGGGGGATGGAGCAGCAACTCCCGCAGGGCCAGCCCGAGGGCCGTGCCCCCGGGCTCGCGGGTGACGATCAGCTCGGCACCTGGGGGGAGCAGGCCACTGCCAGGAAGCCACTGGGCCAGGGCCTGGAGCTGGGTGGTCTTGCCACAGCCATCAATGCCCTCCAGCACCAGAAAGCAGCCCGGTTGGGGTTCAGGCGCCACGCCGTTCGTGCACCGGCAGGGCTCCATCCTGCAGCAACAGGGCGTTCAGCACCACCGTGATCGAGCTGAGGGCCATCAGCAGGGCCGCCAGCGGTGGATCCAGCAGCACGCCGAAACCGGGCAGCAGGGCACCGGCGGCAATCGGCAGCACGATGAGGTTGTAGCCGAACGCCCAGGCCAGGTTCTGGCGCACCTTGGTCATGGTGCGGCGGGCCAGGCGCAGGGCCTGGGCAATTCCCTCGAGGCGATCGCCCATCACCACCAGGGAGGCGCTGTCCTGGGCGATCTGGGTGCCGGTGCCCACAGCGATGCCCAGGTCGGCCGCCGCCAAAGCCGGCGCGTCGTTGATGCCATCCCCGACCATCGCCACCGGCCCCCTGGCGTGGGCGGCCACGATCCGCTCCAGTTTCTGCTCGGGCCGTAGCTGCCAGGCCAGCTCGCCTGGATGGAGGCCCAGGGCCGCACCGAGCAGTAGCACGGGCTGGCGTCGGTCGCCGCTGAGCAGCCCCAGCTGCATCCCCAGCTGACGCAGCTCGGCGATCAGGCCGGCGGCCTCGGGGCGCAGCGCGTCGGCCGCCGCCACCAGTCCCTCCAGGCGACCAGATCGGGACACTGCCATCACGGAGGCCCCGGCTGCCTCCAGGGTTCGCTGCCGCTCCAGCCAGGCGGGCGAGGGGTCGGGGCTCACCCAGTCGAGCCGCCCCACCCGCACCTCCGCGTCGCCCAGCAGGCCCAGCACCCCATCGCCGCTGAGGGTGCGGCACTGGCTGGCGGGCAGCAGATCGAGCTGCCGGGCGCTGGCCTCCTGCAGCAGGGCATGGGCCAGGGGATGGCGGGTGGTGGCTTCCAGGCTGGCGGCCAGCTGCAGCAGCTGGTCGGCGGTGATGCCCTCCACCGGCTCCACCGCGCTCACCATCGGCCGGCCCACGGTGAGGGTGCCGGTCTTGTCGAACAGCACGGTGTGCAGTCGGGCCGCCATCTCAATCGCATCCCCGCCGCGAAAGAGCAGGCCCGAGCGAGCCGCCAAACCCGAACTCACGGTCATCACGGTCGGCGTGGCCAGGCCGAGCGCGCAGGGGCAGGCCACCACCAGCACGGCGATCGCCAGCTGCAGGGCCAGGCTGAAGGGGGTGTCTGCGGAGACGCCGAGCACGCCGTGGCCTCCAACACCGTGGCCCCCAGCGCCGTGCCCCCCGTGGCCGGCGCCGGCAGGGTGCCCATCCAGCACCTGGGGCCAGAGAGCCGTGCCCCACAGCCACCAGAAGAAAAACGTGGCCAGGGCGAGGGCCAGCACCACCAGGGTGAAGCGACCGGCCACCCGGTCGGTGAGGGCCTGGATCGGGGCCTTGCGGGTCTGGGCCTGCTCCACCAGACGAATGATGCGCGCCAGGGCACTGTCGGCACCGCTGCGCTGCACCTCCAGCACCAGGGGAGCCGAGAGGTTGAGGCCCCCGGCAGCCAGCTCGGTGCCCGGGCCCACCTGCTGGGGCAGGGGCTCCCCGGTGAGGGCGGAGAGGTCCACCGCCGATTCCCCGGCCTGCACGATGCCGTCGACGGGCACCCGATCGCCTGGGAGCAGCTGCAGCCGATCCCGGGGGCGCACTCCGCCCACCCGCACCGGCCGCGGCGGGCCGGCGTCGACCAGCAGCAGGGCCGTGTCCGGCTGGAGGTCGGCCAGCTGCTCGAGGGCCCGACCGGTGCGGTAGCGCGCCCTCTCCTCCAGAAAGCGCCCCAGGAGCACGAAGCCCAGGAGCATCACCGGCTCGTTGAAGAAGCAGGGCCAGCCGCTCGCCGGCCAGAGCAGACCCACCAGGCTGGCCCCGTAGGCACTGGCCACCCCGAGGCCCACGAGCGTGTCCATGCTGGGCACCCCCGCCAGGGCGGCGCGGGCGCCGCCCAGCAGGATCGGCCGACCAGGGCCCAGCAGGGCGGCGGTGGCCACCAGGGCGTGAAACCACTCCGCGGAGATCACCCAACCCCCGGCGCCCTGCCAGAGCGGGTCGGCCACCAGGCCGAAATGGCCGAGGGCGGAGACCGCCACCAGCAGCAGGGCGACCACCAGCTGCCGCCAGAGCTGCCACCAGCTGCGCTGCTGCAGCCGGCTGCGGCGGCTGCTCGGCAACGCCGAGGCCTCCCGGGGGCGGGCCGTGTAGCCCATGGCGGCCAGGGCCTGCTCGAGCGGCTGGCTGCGCTGGGCAGGGGAGGCGGCGGCGAGGGCCGGGTCCAACTCGACCCAGGCGGTGCGGGTGAGCAGGTTCACGCTCACCTGGCGCACCCCCGGCTGATCGCGCAGACGCTGCTCGACGGCCCGCACACAGCCGGCACACTTCATGCCGTCGATATCCAGCAGCAGAGGCTCCAGCACGCCGGTCGCGTCGGGGGGCGCCTCAGGACCCAAAGGCACGGGCACTGCTGGGGAAGCAGGCATGGGGGAGCTGCCGGGCATCGGAGCCAAGCTAGGCAGATCGGCCAAACTGATGGCCCTCCCGCTCTTCGTGCCGCCGGTGCCCCGCTCCCAACGCAACGACAACTTCATCGACAAGAGCTTCACGGTGATGGCCGACCTGATCCTCAAGGTGCTGCCCACCAACCGGCGGGCCAAGGAAGCCTTCGCGTATTACCGCGACGGCATGAGCGCCCAGGCCGATGGCGAATACGCCGAGGCGCTGGAGAACTACGAGGAGGCCCTGCGGCTCGAGGACGACCCCAACGACAAGGCCTTCATCCTCTACAACATGGCGCTGGTGTTCGCCTCCAACGGCGAGCACGCCAAGGCGCTCGACTTCTACGGCCAGGCCCTGGACCTCAACAGCAAGATGCCCCAGGCCCTCAACAACATGGCGGTGATCCACCACCACCTGGGCTCGATCGCCGAGGAGCAGGGCGACGCGGACGAGGCCGACCGGCAATACGACCAGGCCGCCGATTTCTGGAGCAAGGCGATCCGCCTGGCCCCGAACAACTACATCGAGGCCCAGAACTGGCTCAAGACCAGCGGCCGGGGCAACGTGGACGTGTATTTCTGAGTTGGCTCAGTCCCGGTCGGCGGCCGGGTTC
This sequence comes from Cyanobacteria bacterium M_surface_10_m2_119, assembly GCA_016882525.1. GTDB lineage: Bacteria > Cyanobacteriota > Cyanobacteriia > PCC-6307 > Cyanobiaceae > NIES-981. The sequence goes on from VGPU01000017.1 coordinate 7,329, forward strand.
ACCCCTAGGGCCGCCACCAGGGCAGCCGCCACCGTGCCGGCCTCCAGCAGTTCCAATCCAAGCCCGGCAGCCGCCTTGGCCAGGCCCGACCCCTTGGGCACCACCGCCCGGGTGAACCCGAGCCGGGCCGCCTCCTGCAGCCGGAGCTCGAGCTGGCCCACCGGCCGCAGCTGGCCGCCCAGCCCGAGCTCCCCCACCAGCACCGTGCCGGGGGGCAGGGTGAGATCGCGGTAGCTGGCCACCACCGCCGCAGCCACCCCCAGATCCGCCGCAGGCTCCTCCACCTCCAGGCCGCCCGCCACTGCCAGGTAGCAGTCGAAGCGCGAGAGGGGCAGGCCCAGGTGCTTCTCCAGCACCGCCAGGATCTGGTGCAGGCGGTTCACGGCGATGCCGGTGGCACTGCGGCGCGGGCTGGCGTAGCTGGTGGTGCTCACCAGGGCCTGGAGCTCCACCACCAGCGGCCGGGTGCCCTCGCAGGCCACGATCGTGGCGGTGCCGCTGCTGGGCTCGCTGCCGCCCAGAAACAGCTCGCTGGGGTTGCTCACCTCCGCCAGACCCCGGTCGCGCATCTCGAACACCCCCAGCTCGTGGGTGGCGCCGAAGCGATTCTTCACCGCCCGCAGCAACCGGTGGCTGGCGAAGCGGTCGCCCTCGAAGGTGAGCACCGCATCCACCAGGTGCTCCAGCACCTTGGGGCCGGCGAGCATGCCCTCCTTGGTCACGTGCCCCACCAGCAGCAGGGCCGTGTCCTGGCGCTTGGCGATCCGGGCCAGGGCGGCGGCGCACTCGCGCACCTGGGCCACCGAACCCGGGGCACTGGCCAGCTCGGCGTCATGCAGGGCCTGGATGCTGTCGATGATCGCCACGGCCGGCCGCAGGGCCTCGAGCTCCTGCAGCACCAGCTCCAGATCGGTTTCGGCCAGGAGCTGGAAATCGCCCATGCGCACCGCCAGGTGCGCATCGCCAGCGCCTTCGCCCCCGCTGGCCACCCCGGCGGCATCCCCAGCCGGCTGCTCCACCTGGGCCAGGCGCCGCCAGCGCAACTTCACCTGCTGGGCCGACTCCTCGGCACTCACATAGAGCACCGAAGCCCGGCCGGCCATCGCCCGGGCGCTCTGGAGCAGCAGGGTGCTCTTGCCGATGCCCGGGTCACCGCCCAGCAGCACCAGCGAGCCCGGCACCAGGCCACCACCCAGAACCCGATCCAGCTCGCCGTAGCCGCTGGCCAGGCGCTGCAGGGGCCGCTCCCCCACCGCGGCGATCGGCTGGGAGCGGCGCGGCGCGGGGGCCAGGGCGCCCTCAGCGGCAGCGGCGGCCACGGGCCGCCGGCGGCGGGTATCGGCGGCGGCGGGGGCCGCCTGCTCCACCAGGGTGTTCCAGCTGCCGCAGCTGCTGCAGCGGCCGAAGAACTGGCGGCTCTGGGCGCCGCAGCTGCTGCAGACGTAGACGGAGGTGGACTTGGCCAAGGGGAGCGGGAGCGAGGGACGAGGAACGCCCGACGGAGCAGGCAACTATGAAGAAAGGTGGCTTTGCATGAAACATTCGCCCCTCAGGCCTTTTCAGTAGGGGCGATCTGATGTAGTGCCCGGCGCGGCGATGACGGCCACCCCCCACAGCCCTGCCCCCCACAGCCCAGCGCGCGAGAAGGAGACGATTCTGGTCGTCGACGACGAGGCCAGCATCCGCCGCATCCTGGAGACGCGGCTGTCGATGATCGGGTACCGGGTGGTGACGGCCTGTGACGGCCAGGAAGCCCTGGAGGCCTTCCACGACCACCACCCCGATCTGGTGGTGCTCGACGTGATGATGCCGAAGCTCGATGGCTACGGCGTCTGCCAGGAGCTGCGCAAGGAATCGGACGTGCCGATCGTGATGCTCACGGCCCTGGGCGATGTCGCCGACCGCATCACCGGCCTGGAGCTCGGCGCCGACGACTACGTGGTGAAGCCCTTCAGCCCCAAGGAGCTGGAGGCGCGCATCCGCTGCGTGCTGCGACGGGTGGAGAAGGAGCAGGTGGCCGGCATCCCCAACTCCGGGGTGATCTCCGTGGGCGACCTGCGCATCGACACCAACAAGCGCCAGGTGTACCGGGGCGACGAGCGCATCCGCCTCACCGGCATGGAGTTCAGCCTGCTGGAGCTGCTGGTGAGCCGCAGCGGCGAGCCCTTCAGCCGCGGCGAGATCCTCAAGGAGGTATGGGGCTACACCCCTGAACGCCACGTCGATACCCGGGTGGTGGATGTCCATATCTCCCGGCTGCGCTCCAAACTGGAGGACGACCCGGCCAACCCCGAGCTGATCCTCACGGCTCGCGGCACGGGCTACCTGTTCCAACGCATCGTTGACGCCGTTGCCCCCGAAGGAGCCTGACAAGCGCGCCAAGCCGAACCGGACGATTCGCCGTCTGGTGATCTGGTATCGGCGCAATGCGGCGGTGACCACCCTGGTGGGCACCGCGACCTCGGCAGCGAGCACGGCCGCCAGCACCGCCGGCAGCGTGGCCGGAGCGGCCACCTCGGCGGCCACGTCCGCGGCTAACACCGTGCTTCAGCCCCTGGTGTTCGACCCGCTGCGGCGCCTGCAACGGGGCCTGGGGGGTCCCGATGAGGATGCACCGATCAACGATGCCGACCGCCTGTGGGTCGCCGTGGATGGCATGGGCGGCGACCATGCCCCCGGACCGATTCTCGAGGGGTGCCTCCAGGCCGTGGAGCGCCTGCCGCTGCGGGTGCGCTTCGTGGCGGAGCTGGATCGCCTGCAGCCCGCCGTGGCCGAACTGGGCCTGCAGGAACAACTGGATGAAGCGGTGACCCGCGGCCTGATCGAGCTGGTGCCCAGCGGCCCGTCGGTGGGCATGGACGAGGAGGCCACGGTGGTGCGCAAGAAGCGAGACGCCAGCATCAACCTGGCCATGGACCTGGTGAAGCAGGGCCAGGCCACCGCCGTGTATTCGGCCGGCAACTCGGGCGCCGTGATGGCCTCGGCGATCTTCCGCCTGGGCCGGCTCAAGGGGGTCGACCGTCCGGCCATCGGCGCCCTCTTCCCCACCCGCGATCCGGAGCAGCAGGTGCTGGTGCTCGATGTGGGGGCCAACATGGACTGCAAGCCGGAATGGCTGCACCAGTGGGCCCTGGTGGGCAACATCTACAGCCGCGATGTGCTGCAGGTGGGTCGCCCGCGCATCGGCCTGGTGAACATCGGCGAGGAGGAGTGCAAGGGCAACGACCTCTGCCTGCGCACCTACCCGCTGCTGGCCGCCGAATCCCGCTTCACCTTTGCCGGCAACTGCGAGGGGCGCGACATCCTCTCCGGTGACTTCGACGTGGTGGTGTGCGACGGCTACACCGGCAACGTGCTGCTCAAGTTTCTGGAGAGCGTGGGCAGCGTGCTGCTCGACGTGATCAAGGTGGAGCTGCCCCGCGGCCGCCGGGGCAAGGTGGGCTCCGCCTTCCTGATCAACAACCTGCGCCGGATCAAGAAGCGGCTCGACCATGCCGAACACGGCGGCGCCCTCCTGCTCGGCGTGGATGGGGTGTGCGTGATCGGCCACGGCAGCAGCAAGGCCCTCTCGGTGCTCAGCGCCCTGCGCCTGGCCCACTCCGCCGCCAACCACCACGTGATGGACGACCTGCATGCCCTCAGTGACAGCGCGGCCGGTGCGGTCGCCTGTGGTTGACTGAGCCAACCTGCGGGCTGTCTCCCGTGCCCCTCGGCGTCTCGCTCAGCCTCTCAGGCCCCAACAGCCAGGCTGGCCCCGCTTCAGGCATGGCACTGGTGGGTTGCGGCAGTGCGCTGCCGGCGGCCCGGGTGAGCAACACCGACCTGAGCCAGCGGGTCGACACCAGCGACGACTGGATCCGCAGCCGCACCGGCATCGCTGCCCGCCGGGTGGCCTCGGCCGCCGAGCCCCTCACGCTGCTGGCCAGCCAGGCGGCCGAGGCCGCCCTGGCCCACGCCGGCTGGGAGGCCGCGGATCTCGACCTGATCCTGCTGGCCACCTCCAGCCCCGACGACCTCTTCGGCACCGCCCCCCGCATTCAGGCCGCCATCGGCGCCAGCGGCGCCGTGGCCTTCGACCTCACCGCCGCCTGCAGCGGCTTTCTCTTCGCCCTGATCACCGCCGGTCAGTACATCGCCAGCGGGGCCGTGCGCCGGGCCCTGGTGATCGGTGCCGACCAGCTCAGTCGCTGGGTCGACTGGGACGACCGCCGCACCTGCGTGCTCTTCGGCGATGGCGCCGCAGCCGTGGCGGTGGAAGCCGCAGCACCTGGGACCACGGATCTGCTGGGCTTCCGCATGCGCTCGGACGGCAGCCGCAACGCCTGTCTCACCCTGGCCCAGACCACCGAGACCGAACCCCTCCTCGGCGATCTCGAAGCCCAGAAAGGTGGCTTCGCGCCGATCCAGATGAACGGCCAGGAGGTCTACAAGTTCGCCGTGCGGGAGGTGCCCCAGATCCTGGCGGAGCTGCTCGAGCACACCGGCACCGATCCGGGCGCCCTCGACTGGCTCCTGCTGCATCAGGCCAACCAGCGCATCCTCGATGCCGTGGCGGAGCGCTTCTCCATGCCCGGCGAGCGGGTGCTGAGCAACCTGGCCCACTACGGGAACACGTCTGCCGCCACGATCCCCCTGATGCTGGATGAAGCGGTGAAGGATGGGCGGGTGCAGCCCGGCCACCTGCTGGCCAGCAGCGGCTTCGGCGCCGGCCTGAGCTGGGGGGCGGCCCTGCTGCGCTGGAGCGGGCCCCAGGGCTGAGGCCCCTGCCGCGCGGCGGGATGCCCAGAGGGGTGGGCCCTAATCTCCAGCCGACGTTGCACAGCGCGCCAGATGGCCATTGCCTGGGTGTTTCCTGGCCAGGGGTCCCAGAAGCTCGGGATGGCCGAAGGGGTGCTGACGCTGCCCGGAGCCCGCGAGCGCTTCGCGGAGGCCTCCGCACTCCTGGGCCGCGACCTGCTGGCCATCTGCGGGGGCCAGGCGGAGGGGGAGCTGGCTGACCTCAACGACACCCGCAACACCCAGCCGGCCCTGTTCGTGGTGGAGAGCCTGCTGGTGGACGCCCTCCGGGCCCAGGGTCGCCAGCCGGATCTGGTGGCGGGCCACAGCCTGGGCGAACTGGTGGCGCTCTATGCCGCCGGGGTGTTCGACGTGGCCACGGGCCTGCGGCTGATGCAGGTGCGCAGTGACCTGATGGCCAGGGCGGGGGGCGGCGCCATGACCGCCGTGATGGGATTCGATCGGGACGAACTCGAGAGCCTGGTGGCGGCCACCGACGGCGTGGTGATCGCCAACGACAACAGCAGCGCCCAGGTGGTGCTCTCCGGCACCCCGGAGGCCGTGGCGGCGGTGAGCGGCCAGCTCAACTGCAAGCGGGCGATCCCCCTGGCGGTGAGCGGCGCCTTCCACTCGTCCTTCATGGCCGAAGCCGCCGAGGCCTTTGGTGCCGAGCTGGACGCGGTGCCCTTCGCCGATGCCGCCATCCCGGTGCTGAGCAACACCGATCCCTCCCCCGCCACCAGCGGCGAGGCCCTCAAGCACCGGCTGCGCAGCCAGATGATCACCGGTGTGCGCTGGCGCGAGACCATGGAGACCTTCGGCAGCTCAGACCTTCCTGAGCCGATCGACACGGCCGTGGAGATTGGGCCGGGCAACGTGCTCAGCGGCCTGATCAAGCGCAGCTGCCCCGGGGTGAGCACCGCCCAGATCGCCACCGCCGCCGACCTCGGACTGTGAGCGGCTCTGGCCTGCGGCCCGGCAGCCGGCCGGTGAATGCCGTGAAGCGGGTGTGGCAGCGCCGGCGGCGGCGCGAGCCCCCCGCGCTGATCCGCACCCCCCGCCCCAGCCTCACCTACCGACTGATCAGCTACCTGCTGGTGTTTCCGGTGTTCCGGCTGCTCTTCCGCGGCCGCACCGCCGGCAACGCCAACGTGCCCCTGGAAGGGGCTCTGGTGGTGGTGGCCAACCACGGCTCCCATCTCGATCCGCCCCTGCTCGGCCATGCCCTGGGGCGGCCGGTGGCCTTCATGGCCAAGGCGGAGCTGTTTGCCGTACCCCTGCTGGGGCCGATCATCCGCGCCTGCGGCGCCTACCCCGTCTCCCGCGGGGCCAGCGACCGCGAGGCGATCCGCACCGCCACCGACCGCCTGGAGGAGGGCTGGGCCACGGGCGTGTTCATCGACGGCACCCGCCAGGCGGACGGGCGGGTGAACAACCCCCAGGCTGGCGCTGCCCTCCTGGCCGCCCGGGCCGGGGTGCCGCTGCTGCCGGTGGCGATCATCAACAGCCACCGGGCCCTCGGGCCAGGGGGCCAGGGGCTCCGGCTGGTGCCCGTGCACATCCGCATCGGCACACCGGTGCCGCCCCCCGCCTCGCGACGACGACCCGATCTGGATCGGGCGACCGCCGCGGTGCAGGAGCAGATCAATGCTCTGCTGGATCAGGGACTGATCCAGGGCCGCCAGCTGGGGCCAGCCAGGCGGGCAGGTGCTCTGCCGCCCAGCCCTTGAGGTCGCGGCCGGTGAGCACCCACAGCGCACCGCGCAGACCATCCCCCCACACCTTGCGTCGCCGCTCGGGCACGCACTGATCGGCGCAGTCGACCGGCTCCGGGGTGAGGTGAATCCCGCGGCTGCCGGCCACGATCCGCCCCACCAGGAGAGCCCGCTCCATGTGATCGCTGCTGGTCACCAGCAGGGCATGGCGGATGCGGGCCCGACGCAGGTCATCGACCAGGGAGGTGAAGTTGGAGAGGGTGTCGCGGGCGCGATAGTCGAGCTGCACCTGACCGGGCGAGAGGCCCTGGCGCTGCTCGAACAGCCAGTGGGCGTATTCGGGATTGCTGCCGCCGCTCACCACCACCGGCAGGCCCAGGTCCTCGGCCAGGGCGGCCGCATGGCGTTCGCGGGCCACATCCCCCCCCAGCACCAGGATCAGCTGCGGCGGCGGTGGGGTAGGCCACCACCAGCCCCGGGAGAGCCAGAGCAGCCCCGAGCCCAGCGACACCACCAGCAGCCAGCGGCCGGGGTGGCGACGGCGGCGGGGGCGGCGCCCTGAGGACGGCCGGGAAGGCGGGGGCGGCAGAGCCTGCATCGATCAGCGGAGGGCCACCGGGGACGTGGGGTAGATGGGCAAGACCTCCTGCCAGGGCGCGGGCCGCTGCTGGCGATGGGCGCGGGTGGCCACGGCCAGCAGGGCGGCCACATCGGCGCGCACATCGTCCTCTGCAGGCAGCTGCGGGGCCGGTGCCACTGCCCTGAGGGCCTCGGCATCGGCATAGAGGCGCGGGGCCAGCCGTTCCTCCACCTCCCCAGCCTCGCTCGGGTGGGGGGCGTAGAGGCCGGCCACCAGACCGCGGCGCGGCAGCTCCTGCACCAGCCAGGTGGGCTCGGTGAGGGCCAGCCGCCGTGCCGCCAGGGCCTGGCTGCTGACCCCCTGCAACGGCAACTGCAGTTGCTGGGCCAGGGTGCGGGCCAGCACCACCGTGAGGCGGGTGCTGGTGAAGCCCCCCGGCCCGGTGGCGACGGCCAGGCGCACCAGCTGCGGCCACTGCCGGGCGGGGAAGACCTCTTCGATGCTCGTCAGCAGGTGATTGCTCAGGTCCCGGCCGGCAGCTGCGGTGTGCAGCACATCCGGAGCGGATCCATCGAGCCAGCGCAGGCCGACGCCCAGATCCGCCGCGGAACTGTGCAGGGCCAGGAGGGCTTCAGGCATCGGAGGCTTCAGGCATCGCAGGGAAGGGGGGAGGGGGCCTCCCTGGCTTCAGCCGGGGAGGGGTTCGCCAGGCCGCATTCGCAGCCAGCGTCCAGGATCAGCGACGAAGCTCGCACAGGCCCGCACGTCCCATTCCACCCCCACCCCGCCAGCCGGCAGGTCCCGCACCTGCACGTGAATGCGGGGCTGCTCAGGCTGGAACTGGGGAGCGGCGCAGAGATGGGGCACCCCGTGCTGCCGCTCGACCGCGTGATAGGCCTGACAGGAGTCGACCCAGCGGCAGTCCACACAGATGCACATCCCGGCCAGGCCGCGCCAGGACCCCATTCTGACGAGGGGAAACGCGGGCGCGGCCCTGGAGGCTCGCCTTTGGGAGAGGCTCGCCCCGGATCGCTGGCCCCTCAGCCCCAGCGATCTGCCGCCGGGCACGGCCCTGGTGGGCGGAGCCGTGCGCGATGCCCTGCTGGGACGTCTGGCCGCCCAGCCCGACCTGGACCTGGTGGTGCCAGGGGAGGCCATCGCCCTGGCCCGCCGCCTGGCCCGGCAACGGGGCGGCAGCTGCGTGGTGCTCGATCCGGAACGGGACATGGCCAGGCTCGTTCTGCAGGGCTGGACCGTGGATCTCGCCCGCCGCGAGGGGAGCGACCTGGCCAGCGACCTCTGGCGGCGGGACTACAGCGCCAACGCCATCGCCTTGCCGCTGGCGCCCGGGGCATCCCTGCTCGACCCCACGGGGGGCCTGGAGGCCCTGGAGCGCCGCCAGCTGGTGGCGGTGTGCGAGAGCAACCTGCTCGATGACCCCCTGCGCCTGCTGCGGGGCATCCGCCTGGCGGCGGAGCTGGAGCTGACCCTGGAGGCGACCAGCCTGGGCTGGATCGGGCGTCACGCCGCCCGCCTGGGGACCGTGGCCGGAGAGCGGGTGTTGAGCGAACTGGAGCGCCTGGCGGCGGCCCCGGATGGCCAGCAGGGCCTGGAGCAGGCCCTGGCGCTGACCCTGCTGCAGGCCTGGGGAGCTGATCCGCAGGCCGGGGCAACCCTGGCCTGCCTCACGCCCGGGGCCGCTGCAGAACGGGACCTGAGCCCTGCGGAAACGGCCTGGGCCCTGCCCCTGGCCCGGCTGGCCCGGCTGCTTCCCCCGGCGGCGGTGGAGCATCTGCGCGGCAGCAGACGGCTGCAGCAGCGCTGCGGCGGCCTGCGGCGCTGGTGGGAGCGCCTGGCGGCCGGGGGGAGCGGCGGCCTGGAGACCCTGGCGGAGGAGCCCCGCCTGCAGTTGCACAGGGACCTGGAGGCCGACCTGCCGGCCCTGCTGCTGGGGCTGCCACGGGCCGGGGCCCAGGGCGCCCTGCGGCGCTGGCGCGACCAGGAGGACCCCCTGTTCCATCCCCGGGCGCCGCTCAATGGCCATGTGCTCAGCCAAGCCCTGGGGCTGGCGGCCGGACCGGAGCTCGGTGCCCTGCTGCAGCACCTCACCCGGGAGCGGGCCTTTGGCCGGATCGCGGCGGAGGGCCCTGCCCAGCGCGACGAGGCCCTGCAGGCCGCACGGCAGTGGCTGAGCTGTCGCCGTGGTTAACTGCTTGTTGCGAAGGCGTGAGTTTGAGGTTTGTCCTCGCCAGCTGAAGTATTTCCCTTTTCCCTTTTCCATCCATGAGCGTTCGCCTCTACGTCGGCAACCTGCCGCAGTCTTTTGATGCCAAGGAGCTTGAGGCTCTGTTCACCGGCGTGGGGGAGGGTGTGCGCTTCAAGGCGGTCCATGACCGCGAGACCGGCAGCTGCCGCGGATTCGGCTTCGCCAATGTCGATGACCAGAAGCTGGCGGAGACGGTGATCGCCCAGCTGAACGGCCGCGAGTTCGGCGGTAATGCCCTGCGCATCGAAATCTCCGAGCGCAAGGACAGCCGCAGCAGTGCTCCTGGCGATCGTCGCGGCCCCGGCGGCGGCACCCCCCTGCGCCAGGTGGTGAACAAGGTGGTGCACGCCGACCAGGTGGACGGCGAAGCCCCCGATCCCCGCTGGGCCGGCGAACTGGCCAAGCTGAAGCAACTGCTCGACAGCCAGAAAGTCAGCGTCTGACCCTCCCAGCGCCCACCACGGACACCTGGCACTGGCATCAGCACGGGATCCAGTGCCTGCGCGCCGGCAGCCCGGACGCACTTGATCGGGTGGTGCTCGTGCACGGCTTTGGGGCCTGCAACGGCCACTGGCGCCACACCTGGCCGGCCCTCGCGCCCAGCTGCGAGGTGATCGCCCCCGACCTGCTCGGCTTCGGGGCCAGCGACAAGCCCCGCTCGGCCCTGCGGGATGAGCTCCTCACCCCGGGAAGCGTGCGCTACGGCTTCGATCTCTGGGCCGAGCTGGTGGCCGATCTGGCCACCGATGGCCTGGGCGATCGGCGCCTGCACCTGGTGGGCAACTCCATTGGCGCCATGGTGTGTCTCAATGCCTGCCTGCGGCTGCGCCGGCAGGGACACCCACCCCAGCAGGCGATCCTGCTCGACTGTGCCCAGCGCACCCTCGATGACAAGCGCCTGGCGGAGCAACCGCCCCTGGCGCGGCTGGGCCGGCCGGCCCTGAAGCAGTTGGTGCGCCAACGCTGGCTCACGGCCCTGCTGTTCCGGGCCCTGGCCCGGCCGGCGGTGATCCGCCAGGTGTTGCTGCAGGCCTACCCCAGCGGCGCCCACGTGGATGCCGAGCTGGTGGCCCTGCTGCACCAGCCCACCACCGACCCCGGCGCGGTGGAGAGTTTTCGCGGCTTCATCAATCTCTTCGACGACCATCTCGCCCCCACACTCCTCGACGCGTTGAGCAGCGGCGCCGGTGCAGGGGAAACCGCTGAGGCCGCATCGATCCCCGTGCGCCTGCTGTGGGGCGAAGCCGATCCCTGGGAGGATCCAGGCGAAGCCCGGCGGTGGGCCCAGGCCTACGCCTGCATCGAGGAGCTGATCGTGCTGCCGGGCATCGGCCACTGCCCCCACGATGAAGCCCCTGACCAAGTGAATCCGATCCTGCAGCGCTGGATCCTGGGCCCCATGCCGACCTGAGGCCGGCCCTCAGCGGGCCTGGGCGGCCAGATAAGAAAACGGAAGGTCGAGGAGCTTGCCCGCCGTCGGCACATAGGCCCGGTGATTGAAGACGTCGTAGCCGTGCTGCTCGATCACGTCGAGGATGCCCCGATAGAGCCGCAGGGAGGCCCAGACCGGCCAGCGGGCATCCGCTGCCAGCCAGCGCACACCGGCCTCGGAGCGGGCGAACCAGTCCCGGGCGCGCTCCAGCTGGAAGCGCATCAGGGCCCGCCAGTTGTCGTTGACCACCCCGGCCATCAGCTCCGCTTCGGAGTAGCCGAAGCGCTCCAGCTCATCGAGGGGGAGATAGATGCGTCCCCGGCCCCGGTCCTCCCCCACATCCCGGAGAATGTTCGTGAGCTGGTTGGCGATTCCGAGGGCGACGGCGGCCTCCGTGGTGTCGGGCAGGGTGTCGGGCCGGCCGCTCCAGGGGGAGGTGGTGTAGGCCGCATCCAGCCCCATCACCTCCTGCGTCATCAGGCCCACCGTGCCGGCCACGCGATAGCAGTAGAGCTCCAGCTCGGCAAAGGTGGCATAGCGGCTGGTGGTGAGATCCATGCGCATGCCCTCGATCATGTCGAGATAGGGCTGCAGGGGCTGGGGATAGCGCTGCAGCGTGTCGTGCATCACCAGGTCGAGCCCATCCCCCACCTCCCCGGCGAACAGGCCGCGGGTGCGGGCTTCCCAGGCGTCCAGGCGTTCCGCCAGCACCGGCAGCGGCTGGGCCTGGGCCTCGGGGCTGTCCATCAGCTCATCGGTGCGGCGACACCACACGTAGATGGCCCAGATGGCCCGCCGCTTCTCGGGCGGCATCAGCAACGTGCCGAGATAGAAGGTCTTGGCCCACTCCGCGGTTTCCCGGCGACAGGCCTCATAGGCCTCGTCGAGGGAAGGCAGGGGCTGGATCCCCGAGGCACTGTGCACCGGCACCGCAGCGCTGCTCAAACCGCCGCCAGATTGCCAGAGACGCCTGCCCGCGAGCCGGAGACCGCCTGGGCACAGAGCTTGCCGCTGAGCACCGCCCCCTCCATCGAGGCCAGGTAGCGCTGCATGGTGTAGCAACCGGCCAGGAAGAAATTGGCGATCGGCGAGGCCTGATCAGGGCGCAGCTGCTGGCAGCCGGGCACGGTCTTGTAGACCGAAAGCGGGGTCTTCACCACGATCGACTTGCGCAGCTGGGCCTGGTTGTCGCCGGTGAAGTGCTGGGGGAACAGCCGCTTGAGCTCGTCCATGGTGGCCGCCACGATCTCCTCATCCGGGCGCCCGATCCAGTCCTTGGCGGGGGCGAACACCAGTTCGAGCATCGAGCGCTCGGGATCTTCGTACTCCCTGCAGGTGTTGCTCATGTCGGCGTACACGCTCAGCAGCGGGCTGCGGCTGAACAACAGGTGATCGATCTCAGTGAGCTTGCGGTCAAACCAAAGGTGGATGTTGATCACTGGCACGCCGTTGAGGCCATCGAGCTTCTGGAAGTAGGGTATCGACTTCCAGGCTTCGGGAATCAGCAGCTTGAAGGGATCCACCGGCATGGCGCTCACGTAGGCATCGGCCTGCAGGGTGTAACCCTCCTTGCCCTTGATGCCACCGATGCGGAAGCCACTCACGGTGCCATCGGCATTCAGCTCGATCTCCCGGAGCGGGGAGTCGAGGTGCACCTCACCGCCACGGGCCGTGACGTAATCGACGATCGGCTGGCAGAGTCGCTCGGGCGGGTTGCCGTCGAGGAACGCCATCTTCGAGCCGTCGCTTTCCTGGAGAAAGCGGTTGAGGGCGGTGAGCACCACGGTGCTGGAGATCTCATCGGGATCAATGAAGTTCAACGCCTTGGCCATGGCGATGAACACCTCGTCATTCACCCGGTCGGGGATGTTGTGGAGCTTGAGCCACTCACTCCAGGAATACTTGTCGCACTCCTCCACGTAGGCCTGTCCCCGCAGCATCGCAGGCACCAGGCCCAGGCCGAAGGAAATCTTCTCCGGCCAGGTGAGCATGTCGTTATTGCCCAGAATCGCCGCCACACCGTTGAAAGGGGCAGGGATATCGGGGAAGTCGAAGCGGCTGTAGGTGCCGGGCGTCTCCTTCTGGTTGAAGATCATCGAATGGCTCTTCCACTGGAGCCGGTCTTCGATGTTGAGCTCCGCAAACAGCTGGCGCATGTTGCGGTAGGCGCCGAAGAAAATGTGCAGGCCGGTCTCGTACCAGTCGCCGTCCTCGTCCTGCCAGGCAGCCACCTTGCCACCCAGAACGTCGCGGGCTTCGACCACGATCGGGGTGTGGCCGGCGTCGCAGAGGTACTTGGCACAGGAGAGACCTGCCAGGCCAGCACCGGCAATGGCGACGCGCATCTCAAGGAAGGAAACCAGCAGCAACCTTACGGCGGTCGGTCCTGCAGCCGCGGCGGATGCCCTGCCTAGAGTCGCTCCACGAACCGGCCCGCCTCCAGGGCCACCCGCCGCGCCCCGACCCCCATGGCCGACTCCAGCTCCGCCACGACCCTGCTGAAGGCCACCACCCGGCACGTGCGCCTGTTCACCGCCCGGGTGGAGCAGGGCAACCTGGTGCCCGACCCCGCCCAGCTCACCCTGGACGTGGATCCCGACAACGAATTCCTCTGGGATCAGACCGTGCTCGAGAAGGTGCAGCAGCACTTCCGGGAGCTGGTGGCGGCCCACGCCGGCGCCGACCTCAATGACTACAACCTGAGGCGGATCGGCTCGGAACTGGAGGGACTGATCCGCCAGCTGCTGCAGGCCGGCGAGCTCCGCTACAACCCGGATTGCCGGGTGCTCAATTACTCCATGGGCCTGCCCCGCACGCCGGAAACGCTTTGACTCGCTCCAGCAACCGCTACGACCGGGATTCACGCCGCTCCTCGGGAGCGGCTGACCGCTACCGCAGCGAGCGCTACGGCCGGGATCCCTACGCCGACGAGCGCTACGGGGGAGAGGCCGACCGCTCACCCCGCGGCCGCAGTGGCGGCGGGAATGGCGGCCCTGGTGGTGGGCCCGGCGGCCAGGGAGGCGGACCGGTGCCCTTCAACATCGGCACCCTGGCGGTGCTGGCCGGCGTGCTTGTGGTGGGCATCGGCATCGGCACCGGCATCTCCAGCACCACCCAGGGCAACCAGGGCAACATCGCCAGCTCCCAGCAGCTGGACATGGCGGTCCCCGACCCCGAGTTCTGCCGGCAGTGGGGGGCCAGTGCCTTCGTGATGGACGTGGAGATCTACACGACCATGAACCCCAGCTCCAGCTTCGTGACCCAGCCGATCCTGCGGCCCGGCTGCGTGATCCGGCGCGAGAACTGGAGCGTGCTGCAGAAGGAGGGGGCCGTGACCGCCGAGCAGATGCGGCAGTGCAAGCAGCGGATGAACACCTTTGCCTACGTCGGCTCGGTGAAGGACAAGCCGATCGTGCGCTGCGTGTACCAGACCGACGTGCGCGAGAACCAGTTCGTGACCAAGGGGATCGCCGATGACACCGTAGGGGTGACGCCGGAAGCGGATCAGTTCTGAGCCTGGCCGCTGCCGCCTCCCCTCAGGCCGGCGTGGCCTCCACGCTGGCCTGGCTCTGCTGCAGAGGGCGACGCAGGGGGCTGTCGGCGCTGGCGAACACCGGCAGCACCTCCCGCCGGAAGGCATCGGCGGCCCTGGAGCAATAGCGGGCCGGGTGGGTGATCAGCTTGAGCTGGCGGCGCACCAGCAGGTCGGCCACCTGGGGGCGATGCAGGGTGCCCGCCGCCAGCTCCCGCTCGATCGAGACCACCGGGAGGAAGGCCGCGCCGAGACCGCTCTGCACGGCGTTCTTGATCGCCTCGAAGGAGTTGAGCTCCATCTCGATCTTCAACCGCGACACATCCAGCCCGGAGCGGGCCAGCAGCTGGTCGACCATCTTGCGGGTGGTCGACTGGGCATCCAGGCAGACGAAACCCAGGCGGTAGAGATCGTCCTTGGTGAGTTCAGGCAGGCGCGCCAGGGGGTGCTTGACCGGCAGCACCAGGGCCAGCTCATCACTGGCGTAGGGCACCACCTGGAGCAGATCGTTGAGATCGGCGGGCAGCTCGCCGCCGATGATCGCCAGGTCGACCTGGCCATTGGCCACGCTCCAGCCGGTGCGCCGGGTGCTGTGCACCTGAAGCTGCACCGCCACATCCGGGTACTTCTGACGGAAGAGGCCGATCATCCGCGGCATCAGGTACGTGCCGGTGGTCTGGCTGGCGCCGACGATCAGCGAGCCCCCGCGCAGATTGTGGAGATCCTCCAGGGCCCGACAGGCCTCCTGGCACTGGCTGAGGATCCGATCGCAGTAGCTGAGCAGCAGGTGGCCGGCCTCGGTGAGCTGGGCCTTTCGTCCGCCCCGGTCGAACAGCGACACGCTCAGCTGCTTCTCCAGGTTCTGAATCTGGAGGCTGACGGCCGGCTGGGTGACGTAAAGGCTGTCGGCGGCCTTCTTGAAGCTGCCCTCAGTGGCGATGGCGCGCAGGATGCGCAGCTGGTCGAGGGTGAAGGGCAGATCTGCCATAGGTCGACCCGGGGCCTGCAGCCCAGCACTGCCAGCGAAGCAAAACTCTAGGCGGGTTGGCGGGTCGCCAGAATCGGCCCCTTCACAACTCCCCACCCTGCCCTTGATCCCCGGTCCCCCCCCGGCCGCCGGCCTGCACCACAGCAGCTGGGTGATGCTCGGCCTGCTGCTGGCCTTCGCCGTGCTCCACAGCGGCGGCGCCTCACTGCGGATGTGGGGGGTGGCGCGCATCGGCGAGCGGGCCTGGCGGCTGCTGTTCGCGGCCGTGAGCATCCCTTCTGCGGTGGTGGTGATCGGCTATTTCCTGGCGCACCGCTACGACGGGGTGCGGCTCTGGGACCTGCAGGACCAGCCCTGGATCGTGCCGCTGGTGTGGGGTGGAACGGCGATCAGTTTTCTGTTTCTCTATCCGGCCACCTACAACCTGCTGGAAATCCCGGCCGTGCTCAAGCCCCAGGTGCGGCTCTACGCCACGGGCATCATCCGCATCAGCCGCCACCCCCAGGCCGTGGGGCAGATCCTCTGGTGCGCCACCCATCTGCTCTGGATCGGCAGCAGCTTCATGGTGGCCACCTGCGCCGGCCTGATCGCCCACCATCTGTTTGCCGTGTGGAACGGCGACCGGCGCCTGGCCAACCGCTTCGGACCCGCCTTCGCGGAGCTGAAGGCCAGCACCTCGGTGATCCCCTTCCGGGCGGTGCTCGATGGGCGCCAGCGGCTGGTGCTGGCGGAGTTTCTGCGGCCAGCCCAGCTCGGCATCGCCATCGCCGTGGGCGTCTTCTGGTGGGCCCACCGCTACATCGGCCTGGGGGCGGTGAGCTTCAGCCGCACAGGGCTGGCCCACTGGCTGGGCTGAGATCCCCAGGCGTCCTGCCTACACTCGGATGCAGCCAGCCCCCCGGGAGCCCAGCCGGATGCCCTCAGCCGCCGAACTTGCCTGGTTGATCCCGGTGTTGCCTCTGGCTGGAGCCTGCCTGGTGGGCCTGGGGCTGATCAGCTTCAACCGCACGATCAACCGGCTGCGCAAACCGGTCGCCTGGCTGCTGATCAGCTGTGTAGGCGCCGCAGCGGTGCTCAGCTACGCGATCCTCGCCCAGCAGCTGGCGGGAGCAGGTCCCACGGAAGTGCTGTTCAACTGGGCCAGCGCCGGCACGTTCAATCTGCAGATGGGCTTCCGCGTGGATGCCCTGGCGGCAGTGATGCTCAGCCTGGTCACCACCATCGCCGTGCTGGTGATGGTCTATTCCGATGGCTACATGGCCCATGACAAGGGCTATGTGCGCTTCTTCACCTACCTGGCCCTGTTCAGCAGCTCGATGCTGGGCCTGGTGATCAGTCCCAACCTCCTCGAGATCTACGTCTTCTGGGAGCTGGTGGGCATGTGCTCCTACCTGCTGGTGGGGTTCTGGTACGACCGCGATGGCGCCGCCAATGCCGCCCAGAAGGCCTTCGTGACCAACCGCGTGGGGGATTTCGGCCTGCTGCTGGGCATCCTCGGCCTGTTCTGGGCCACCGGCAGCTTCGGCTTCGAGGAGATCGGCGCCGGCCTGCAGGACGCCGTGGCCGGCGGCAGCCTCAGCAGTGGCGTTGCCGTGATCCTCTGCCTGCTGGTGTTCATGGGCCCGATGGCCAAGTCGGCCCAGTTCCCGCTGCACGTGTGGCTGCCCGATGCGATGGAGGGCCCCACGCCGATCTCGGCCCTGATTCACGCAGCCACGATGGTGGCCGCCGGTGTGTTCCTGGTGGCCCGGCTGCAGCCGGTGTACGAGCCCTTCGCCGCCGTGCAGATCACGATCGCCGTGATCGGCACGATCACCCTGTTCCTGGGGGCCACCATCGCCCTCACCCAGCAGGATCTCAAGAAGGGTCTGGCCTACAGCACCGTGAGCCAGCTCGGCTACATGATGCTGGCCATGGGCTGCGGCGCCCCGGTGGCCGGCATGTTCCACCTGGTGACCCACGCCTTCTTCAAGGCCATGCTCTTCCTGGGCTCCGGCTCGGTGATCCACGCCATGGAAGAGGTGGTGGGCCACGAACCGGTGCTCGCCCAGGACATGCGCCTGATGGGAGGCCTGCGCCGCTACATGCCGATCACCTCCGCCACCTTCTTCATCGGCTGCGTGGCGATCGCCGGCATCCCGCCCCTGGCCGGCTTCTGGAGCAAAGACGAGATCCTCGGCCAGGCCTTCAACAGCTTGCCCCTGCTGTGGGCGATGGGTTTCATCACCGCCGGGATGACGGCCTTCTACATGTTCCGCCTCTACTTCCTCACCTTTGAGGGCGAGTTCCGGGCCAACGACACCGCCGTTCAGGCAGCGCTGCTGGCGGCTGCCGGCAAGGGCAACGACCACGACGAGGACCACGATCACGGCCACCACGCCGAGCACCCGCACGAATCGGGCTGGCAGATGGCGATGCCCCTGGCGGTGCTGGCGGTGCCGTCGGTGCTGATCGGCCTGCTCGGCACCCCCTGGAACAGCCGCTTCGCCTTCCTGCTCGATCCCCACGAGGGCGCCGAGATGGCCGAGCACTTCAGCTGGGGCGAGTTCCTGCCGCTGGCGGGTGCCTCGGTGGCAATCTCCGTGGCCGGCATCACGGTGGCCGTGCTGGCCTATGCCCTGCGCAAGCTGGACATGGCCGCCCTGTTCGCCAACCGCTTCCCGGCGGTGAATGCCTTCCTGGCCAACAAGTGGTACCTCGATGCCATCAACGACAAGCTCTTCGTGCAGGGCAGCCGCAAACTGGCCCGCTCGGTGCTCGAGGTGGATTCCAAGGTGGTGGATGGGGTGGTCAACCTCACCGGCCTGATGACCCTGGGCAGCGGCGAGGGGCTCAAGTACTTCGAGACCGGCCGGGCCCAGTTCTATGCCCTGATCGTGTTCGGCGGCGTGATCGCCCTGGTGGTGCTGTTCGGCTCCCTGGGCTGAGGGGCGCAGGTTCAAAGGCGCGAGCTGGCCTGAGGGACGCCGGAAGCTCACGAGGAGCCGGAATGGCTCGAGCCGCTACGGACTGTGTGCCTCCGACCACCAGGCCTGGGGCGGCCCGAAAGGTATTTCTACACTCCAGCCAACGGACGACTTGCATTCGTGGTCTTTCCCTGGCTGAGCGCCTCGATCCTGTTCCCGATCGGGGCCGCGCTGCTGATTCCGTTCGTCCCCGACAAGGGCGACGGCCGCCAGGTGCGCTGGTTCGCTCTGGGGGTCGCGCTCACCACCTTCCTGCTCACCGTCGGCGGCTATCTGAACGGCTACGACCCCGCGGTGGAGGGGTTGCAACTGGTGGAGCGTGTGGAGTGGCTGCCCAGCCTGGGGCTGGCCTGGTCGGTGGGGGCCGACGGCCTCTCGATGCCGCTGATCCTGCTCACCAGCTTCATCACGGCCCTGGCGGCCCTGGCGGCCTGGCCTGTGAGCTTCAAGCCACGACTCTTCTACTTCCTGCTGCTGGCGATGGATGGCGGCCAGATCGCCGTGTTCGCCGTGCAGGACATGCTGCTCTTCTTCCTGGCCTGGGAGCTGGAGCTGATCCCGGTTTACCTCCTGCTGGCCATCTGGGGGGGGAAGAAGCGCCAGTACGCCGCCACCAAGTTCATCCTTTACACCGCGGGCAGCTCCCTGTTCATCCTGATCGTGGGCCTGGCCATGGCCTTCTACGGCGGCAACACGAGCTTTGAATACGCGGCCTTGATGGCCAAGGACTTCCCCCTGAAGTTTCAGATCCTCTGTTATGCGGGATTGTTGATCGCCTTCGGGGTGAAGCTGCCGATCGTGCCCCTGCACACCTGGCTGCCCGATGCCCACGGCGAAGCCACAGCGCCGGTGCACATGCTTCTGGCGGGCATCCTGCTCAAGATGGGCGGCTATGCCCTCCTGCGCTTCAACGTGCAGCTGCTGCCCGAAGGCCATGCCCAGTTCGCGCCGCTGCTGGTGGTGCTCGGGGTGGTGAACATCATCTACGCCGCCCTCACGTCCTTCGCCCAGCGCAACCTGAAGCGCAAGATCGCCTACAGCTCGATCAGCCACATGGGCTTTGTGCTGATCGGCATCGGCAGCTTCAGTGCCCTGGGCACCAGTGGCGCCATGCTGCAGATGATCAGCCACGGCCTGATCGGTGCCAGCCTCTTCTTCCTGGTGGGCGCCACCTATGACCGCACCCACACCCTGCAGCTCGACGAGATGGGAGGGGTGGGCCAGAAGATGCGCAAGATGTTCGCCCTCTGGACCATCTGCTCCCTGGCGTCGCTGGCCCTTCCTGGGATGAGCGGCTTCGTCAGTGAACTGATGGTGTTCGTGGGTTTCGCCACCAGTGAGGCCTACACCCTCAGCTTCCGGGTGGTGATGGCAATCCTGGCGGCGGTGGGCGTGATCCTCACCCCGATCTACCTGCTCTCCATGCTGCGCGAGATCTTCTTCGGCAAGGAGAACCGCGAGCTGGCCTCCCACACCCATCTGGTGGATGCCGAACCGCGCGAGATCTACGTGATCAGCTGCCTGCTGGTGCCCATTATCGGCATCGGCCTCTACCCGCGGCTGATGACCGACACCTACCGGGCCTCCATCGAGGCCCTAGTGCAGCGCGAAACCAGCGCCATGACCCGGGTGGTGAGCGTGCCCTCCGGCAGCCTGATCCGTCAGGCCAACCTGCAGGCCCCGGCCGTGCCGGGTTGAGCAGAGCGGCCTACGCTCAGCACCACCTCCACCGGTTCCGGTCCTGACCGATGAGACAGGTCAATTTCCTGCTGATCTTCAGCTTCGGCCTGGCCATGGTGATGTTCACCCTGGAGAACACCGCGGCGACCACCGTGCACTTTCTGCCCGGGCTGAAGGCCACCATGCCCCTGGCCGCCCTGCTGCTGCTGGTGGGGGGTGTGGGGGCCACCGCGGCCTGGGTGTTTGCCGTGTGGAGCGGCGTGGTGAAGAAGGTGGAGGCCATCCAGAACCAGAATGAGCTGGAGGCCCAGCAGGTGCGCATCCAGGAGCTGGAGAACGATCTGCAGCGCTACCGGGCCACGGTGGATGCCCAGCTCGGCCTGCTGCCGGCCGCTGGCCAGACGGGATCCCCGCCGGTAGGTTGAAGCCGGTCCGGGGTCCGCTCCGCGCCACGCCCACCTTCCCACCTCAACCAGGCCTTGACCGAAGGAGGCGCCCGGCTCGCCATTCGCATGCTGCAGGACGCGGCCGAACGGGGTGATCTGGACCCCTGGGATGTGGACGTCATCGCCGTGGTGGATGGCTTTCTCGACCAACTCCACCAGCGGATCACCGTGCCACGCCTGGCGGCGGCCGTTGGGGGCAGCTACGAGCAGGATCTGGCGGAGGCCAGCGAGGCTTTTCTGGCCGCCTCCGTGCTGGTGAGCCTGAAAGCGGAGGTACTGGAGGCCAGCACGCTGCCGGCGGAGCCCCTGGCGGATGACGACGTCGATGACGGCTCTGGCTTCGATGAGGCCTGGGCGCAGGACGCGGCCCTTGCCCTGCCAAGGCGACCCGAACGCCATCTCTGGCGAAGGCCTGTGGCGCCACCCCCCCTGCAGCGACCGGTGACCCTGGGGGAGCTGATCCGTCAGCTCGAGGACATCGCCGAACGGCTGGAACAGGATGAGCAGCAGGGCCGGCGGCGCTCGCGTCCCCGCCGCCTGAGCGATCGGGCCGCCATCGAGCAGGTGGCCAACCTGGCCCACAGGGAGAAGCTGCCGGAGACCACCGCTGCCCTGAGCCGCTTTCTGCGCGACTGGCCCGCCGCTGCCGACTGGGTGGCCTTTGATGCCCTGGTGGAGGCCTGGGATGCGGCCGTGCGCGCAGGGGAAGGGGAAGAGGCCCTCGACAGCGATCGGGTGGGGGTGTTCTGGGCCCTGCTCTTTCTCTGCCATCAGGGCCGGCTCGAGCTGGTGCAGGAAAACGGCCTGTTCGGCCCCCTGGCGCTGCGCCGCCTCGAGGAGAGCAGCGAGCACGAGCGGGTTCAGCCCATAGCACCGGCAGGGTCAGCTGATCTGCCGGCTGTGCAACAGCTGGCCGCCTGAGGGGCCGCCTAGGCTGAGCCATCCGACCGATGTGAGCAAACGCCGATGAAGGCGATGATCCTGGCGGCCGGCAAGGGCACCCGGGTGCGGCCGATCACGCACACCATTCCCAAGCCGATGATCCCCATCCTGCAGAAGCCCGTGATGGAGTTTCTGCTGGAACTGCTGCGGGAGCACGGCTTCACGGAAATCATGGTGAATGTCTCCCACCTTGCGGAGGAGATCGAGAACTATTTCCGCGACGGCCAGCGCTTCGGCGTGGAGATCGCCTACAGCTTCGAGGGCCGGATTGAGGACGGCGAGCTGATCGGGGATGCGCTGGGATCAGCCGGGGGCCTGAAGAAGATCCAGAGTTTTCAACCCTTCTTCGACGACACGTTTGTGGTGTTGTGCGGCGATGCGCTGATCGATCTGGATCTCACCGAAGCGGTGCGCCGCCACCGCGAGAAGGGGGCCCTGGCCAGCCTGATCACCAAACGGGTGCCGAAAGACCAGGTGAGCAGCTACGGCGTGGTGGTGACCGACGCCGATGGACGGGTGCGCTCCTTCCAGGAGAAGCCGGCCGTGGAGGAAGCGGCCAGCGACATGATCAACACGGGCATCTACATCTTCGAGCCCGAGGTGCTCGACTATGTGCCGGCCGGAGTTCCCTTCGACATCGGCTCCGATCTCTTCCCGAAGCTGGTCGCTGCCGGGGCGCCGTTCTACGCCCTGCCGATGGAATTCGAGTGGGTCGACATCGGCAAGGTTCCCGACTACTGGCAGGCCATCCGCAGCGTGCTGCAGGGCCAGGTGCGCCAGGTGCAGATTCCGGGCAAGCAAGTGCACCCTGGCATCTACACGGGCCTGAACGTGGCCGCCAACTGGGATCGCATCAAGGTGCAGGGCCCCGTGTATGTGGGCGGGATGACCCGCATTGAGGATGGCGCCAGGATCATCGGACCGGCCATGATCGGCCCGAGCTGTCACATCTGCGAGAACGCCACGATCGACAACTCGATCATCTTC
This sequence comes from Cyanobacteria bacterium M_surface_10_m2_119, assembly GCA_016882525.1. Lineage (GTDB taxonomy): Bacteria > Cyanobacteriota > Cyanobacteriia > PCC-6307 > Cyanobiaceae > NIES-981. The sequence goes on from VGPU01000017.1 coordinate 29,639, forward strand.
GACTATTCGCGCATTGGCCCCGGCGTGCGCCTGGTGGAGAAGCTGGTGTTCGGCCGCTACTGCGTCGACCGCAACGGCGACCATTTCGACCTGCAGGAAGCGGCACTCGACTGGCTGATCACCGATGCCCGCCGCCAGGACGTGGTGGAGCCCTCACCCCAGCAAAAGGCCCTGGCCGAGCTGCTCGGCAGCGATCTGGCCCTCAGCCAACCGGGCTGAGGGCGGCGGCCTGCAGGCCAGCCCGCTCCAGGATCAGGGGGATCCGCTCTTCCGCCTTGATCGCCATCAGGTGCACGCCCTGGGCAATGCCGGCATAGCAGGCCGCCTGCTCGGCGGCGATCGCCACCCCCTCGGCCGCCGGATCCTCAGCGGCGGCCAGACGATCGATCAGGCTCTGGGGAATGTTGGCCCCCGGCACCACCCGGTTGATGAAGGCGGCATTGCGGGCGGATTTGAGCAAAAACACCCCCGCCAGCACCGGCAGGCCAAGGGGCGCGGCAATCTCCTCCACGAACCGGCGCAGGGCATCGGCGTCGCTCACCATCTGGGTCTGCAGAAAGCGGGCGCCGGCCGCCTGCTTGCGCCGCACCCGCGCCTTCAGGCCACTCCAGCTGGGTGACTGGGGATCGGCGGCTGCCCCGGCAAAGAAGGCCGTGCCGCCATCGGCCAGCTCGCCGGCCACGGGATCGCGGCCGGCATTGAGGGCCTGCACGAGCTGCAGCAGGCGCACCGACTCCAGCTCGTTCACCGGGCGGGCATCGGGCTGGTCACCCGCCCGCACGGGGTCGCCGGTGAGGCACAACAGGTTGCGCAGGCCGAGGGCATGGGCGCCCAGCAAATCGGCCTGGAGGGCAATGCGATTGCGGTCGCGGCAGGCAAGCTGCAGCACCGGCTCCAGCCCCTCATCGCGCAGCAGGCGGCACATCGCCACGCTGCTCATCCGCATCACGGCCCGGCTGCCGTCGGTGACGTTGATCGCATGCACCCAGCCCCTCAGGCTGCGGGCCGCCTCCAGGGTGCGGGCCGGATTGCCCCCCCGGGGTGGCGTCACCTCCGCGGTGATGGCCGTTCGACCGCTGGCCAGAGCCTGTTGAAGCAGCAAGCCATCCCTCCTGCGCCGCCCCATCATGCATGGGGCTCCAGCCTGCCTAAAGTGCCGGATCAGGGGAGACCTGAGCAGGCATGAACCAGCAGGATCCGCTTCCCCGAAGCCAGCCGGCCCGCGAGCGGGACCTCTCCGAGCGGGAGCTGGAAATCATCGGTCTGGTGGCCGAGGGCCTCACCAACCAGGAAATCGCCGCGACGCTCACGATCAGCAAGCGCACCGTGGACAACCACGTGAGCAACATCTTCACCAAGACCGGCGCCAAGAATCGGGTCGCGCTGCTCAACTGGGCCATGGATCACGGCAAGATCTGCCGGGACGGCTTCAATTGCTGCTCTCTGGACGCACCGCGCAGCGACCGGCCAGATTGATCAGGGCCAGGGATTCCAGGCTGTAACCGGAGCGATCCAGGCCGAAGAGTTCGGCATAGGCCAGGCAGTCATCGCTGTCCCGCCCGGCAAAACGGAGCACGCCCTGATCGTCATAGAGGCCGGTCACAGCAGCTGGGCAGAGCGGATCTGCAGAAAGTCTTCGGATTTGACTTTAGGCCCAGGCCTGCAGCACCTCCAGCAGTGGATCCCGCTGCTCCGGCGACCAGGTGCTGAAGGGGCAGCCGGCCAGGGCCGCATTGCTGAATGCGTGCTGGCCCGTGAGTTCCTGGGCGCACCAGGCAGGCACCGTCAGGGCCTGATCAGCACTGGTGAGTTCCACTTCGGCCACCACCAGGGGCGCATTGGAGCCGGCAAACACATCCACCACCCAGTCGCCACCGGGTAGAGCCAGGCCATGGCGGATCTTGCTCAGCTGCAGCGCGGTGAGTGCCAGCAGAGCTTCGGCATCCGCAAGGGGGATGGGGTACTCGAACTCCTGACGCACAAGACCCTCCGGCACCCCCTGGAAGGCCGGAGCCGGGGCCTTGAGGGTGAGCCAGGCCTGGGCTGCTGCGGCTGCGCAGTCCCCCGAAGTGATCGGGCGACTGGTGCGCACCCGCAGGGTGAAGCCATCGGCCTGGCGGCTGAGGTAGCCCTGCTGCAACTGGCGGCTCCAACGCACCTGCTCGCGCCATTGGGGGCCACCCACGAGGAACCGCCGCTCAATCTCCAGTCCCACAGGCTTCGGCGTCGCTCCTTAATTGTGGGATGGCTCCGCCGCCACCAGACTGCCCGCCCAGTGGAGCTTGTGGGTGAGGGTGCGGTAATAGGAGGGACTCTGCTCCAGGAGCACCATCAGGGCCCCGTGGCGGCTTCGCTGCACCACCGCCCGATCGCCGGGTTCCAGGCTGGTGGCCTGAACGCCGTCCTGCCAGAGCCGCACCCGACGGCTCGATTCCCCAAGCGGCCACACGCACAGCCGGGCCCGGGGCGGCACCACCACCGCCCGGCTGGAGAGGCTCATCGGACAGATCGGATTCACCACGATCCCCTCCAACCCTGGATGCAGGATCGGCCCCCCGGCCGCCATCGCGTAGCCGGTGGAGCCCGTGGGGGTGGCGATGATCAGGCCATCGCCGCGGTACTGATCAACCACTTCGCCATCGATCTCCAGCTCCAGCACGCAGGTGGAGGAGAGCTCATCAAGGCCGGGGCGGAAGTAGAAGTCATTGAGGGCCAGGTGGGGGGCCTCCGTACCGCCGCCGCCGACCCCATCCCCCCGGTCGATGTGGGCTTCAAGCATCATCCGGCGCTCCAGGGCGAAGCGGTCATCGCGCAGACGCTGCCAGAGGTCGAGGGCGTCGGACTCTGCCGATGCCGCGGCGGTGTCGCCAGCCAGCCGCAACAGACGGCGGTCATGGGTGAGAAAGCCCAGATGGCCGCCCACGTTGAAACAGAGAATCGGCACCCCGAGGGGACCCAGGTGGCGGGCTGCTCCCAGCACGGTGCCATCGCCGCCCAGCACCAGGGCGAGATCGGGAAGCTGGGCCTCACTGGCCAACAGGCCCGGATAGGGATCACGGGCCAGGCCGCTGCTGGCGGTGACCACGGCCACCCCCTGGCCGCGCAGGTCAGCGGCACAGCGGCGGACCTGGCGCTGGGCGGCCTGACTGCCGGCGCGTGCAATCAGCCAGACCCGCTCCAGGCGCATGGCAAGGGCTACCAGCGCAGCAGGTTGAAGCGCTCCATATCGACCGTCTCCCGGTTGCGGTAAAGGGACAGAAGAATGGCCAGACCGACCGCCGCCTCAGCGGCCGCCACGGTGATCACGAAGATGGCGAAGACCTGGCCCCTGATCAGCTGGCCATCCAGGTAGCTGGAGAAGGCCATCAGGTTGATGTTCACGGCATTGAGCATCAGCTCGATGCTCATCAGCACCCGCACGGCATTGCGGCTGTTGATCAGGCCCCACACACCGGTGCAGAACAGCAGTGCCGCCACCACCAGATAGGCCTGCAGGGGCACGCCATCGGCGAGGGACAGGCTGGTGACGTCGATCGGGGTGGAATCCATCGGACTGGAATTCGACGGGGGAAGGTCTGGGGCGGTGGGGCTGGGCTCAGGAGGCGCTCTTGTCGAGCAGAAGCGGGGTGCGGGCCTTCTCGATCAGGGCCTGATCGACCTCCTCCCCGGTGGCGATGTCGCGGCTGAACACATCGCGGCGCGCGAGCACGATGGCACCGATCATCGCCATCAGCAGCAGAACGGAGGCCAGTTCGAAGGGGAGCAGGTAGTCGGAGAACAGGTGTTCGCCGATGCGAATGGTGGCTTCCTCCCCCACGGGCAAGGGGCCGGGCAGGGCCCAGGGAGTTGTGAGGGCCACCCGGAGCAGCAGGGCGAACAGGCCGCCGCACACCAGGCCTGAAAGCAGGCGGCGCACCGCCAGGCCGGGAATGGCGGAGAGATCTTCGCGCTTGTTCACGAGCATGATCGCGAACAGGATCAGCACGTTCACCGCCCCGACGTACACCAGCACCTGGGCAGCGGCGACAAAGCTGGCATTCAGCAGCAGGTAGAGACCGGCCACCGAGAGGAAGACCCCGCCGAGCAGGAAGGCGGAGTAGACGATGTTGGGCAGCAGCACCACTCCGAGGGCCCCCAGCACGACGGTGGAGGCGAGCACCGCGAAGCAGATCAGCTGGGTGGTGGTGGCGATCGTCATCAGGCCTTCTCCTTGGAGGTGGCAGCGGCCGCTGCGGGCTCGGTCTTGGGCAGGGTCTCGAGCACCTGCTCGGGCAGTCTGCCCACCCGGGGGGCGGTATCGGGCACCCCATGGGGATCCATCTCGCCCTTGGGCAGGTAGGCCAGTTCCCGCAGGGCAAACACGGCTGGATCGCTGGTGACGCTGGTGGGCAAACGGCCGAGGGCGATGTTGTCGTAGTTGAGGCTGTGACGATCGAAGGCCGCCAGCTCGTATTCCTCGGTCATCGACAGGCAGTTGGTGGGGCAGTACTCCACGCAGTTGCCACAGAAGATGCACACCCCGAAGTCAATCGAGTAGTTGCGCAGCTCCTTTTTCTTGGTGGCCTTGTTCATCACCCAATCCACCACCGGCAGGTTGATCGGGCACACGCGCACGCACACCTCGCAGGCGATGCACTTGTCGAACTCGTAGTGGATGCGGCCGCGGTAGCGCTCCGAGGGGATCAGCTTCTCGTAGGGGTACTGCACCGTGACCGGCCGGCGGCGCAGGTGGTCGAAGGTCACCGCCAGACCCTGGGTCATGTAGTTGGCTGCACCCACCGCATCACGGGTGTAGTCGCCGACTTTCTTGAGGAACCCGAACATCAGCCAGGAAGCAGGGGGCGAGGAACCAGGAGCGAAGCAGACCGGGGATGGCCGGCACCATGATGGCCCGGCCGGCGCGGCAGCTGGGGAATCAACCGCCGAAGAAGGCGGGGAAGGCCAGCTTGAGACCGGCGGTCACCAGCAAATTCACCAGGGCGATGGGCAGCAGGAACTTCCAGCCCAGGTCGAGCAGCTGATCAATCCGCACCCGCGGCGTGGTCCAGCGCAGCAGGATCGCCAGGAACACCAGCAGGTAGGCCTTGAGCACGGTCATCACGATGCCCACCGAGGCGGTGATCACCTGGACCACCGGCGCATCGACGGGCTGACCCAGCCAACCGGCCAGCCATTCCACCGGCAGGGGGAAACCCCAGCCGCCCAGATACAGCACCGACACCAGCAGGGCCGAGAGCACCAGGTTGATGTAGCTGCCCAGGTAGAAGAGGGCGAACTTCATGCCGGAGTACTCGGTCTGGTAGCCGGCGACCAGCTCCTCTTCCGCTTCGGGAAGGTCGAAGGGCAGGCGCTCGCACTCGGCCAGGGCGCAGATCCAGAAGATCACGAAGCCCACCGGCTGGCGCCAGATGTTCCAGCTGAGGATGCCGGCGCCGGTCTGCTGGTCGACGATGTCGACGGTGCTGAGGGAGTTGCTCATCATCACCACCGCCAGCACCGCCAGGGCCAGGGGGATCTCGTAGCTGATCGACTGGGCCGCCGCCCTCAGGCCACCCAGCAGCGAATACTTGTTGTTGGAGGCGTAGCCGCTCATCAGCAGGCCGATGGGCTGGATGCTGCTGAGGGAGATCCACAGGAAGATCCCCACCCCCACGTTGCTGATCAGCAGGTGCTGGCCGAAGGGCACCACCAGCCAGCTGAGGATCACCGGGATCAGCACCAGCACCGGGCCGAGGGTGAACAGCAGGCCATCGGCTCGGGCCGGGATGATGTCTTCCTTGAACACCAGCTTCATGCCGTCGGCGATCGGCTGGAGCACCCCCAGGGCGCCGGCGTATTCCGGACCGATGCGCTGCTGCACGGCGGCGGAGATCTTGCGCTCCAGCCACACGTTCACCAGCACGCCCACCACGGCGGCAACCAGCACCAGCACCATCGGCAGGGGCAACCAGAGCAGGTGGGCGGCACCAGCGCTCAGCCCCAGCCCCTGCAGGGCTGTTTCAAAGGAGGCCTGGAGGTCCAGGCCCGCGGCTGCATCCAGGCCGGGGGTGGTTCCCGGAGCCGTGGTGCTCAGCATGACGGCAGCGCAGATGGGGGCAACTTAGCGGTCCTGCAGGGACAGCCACTCACGGGGAGCTGAACCGGTGTACAGCTGGGAGGGCCGGAAGATCCGGTTGGCGCCCAGCTGCTCCTTCCAGTGGGCCAGCCAGCCAGCGGTGCGGGCGATCGCAAAGATCGGCGTGAACAGGTCGCGGGGGATGCCCAGCTTGCGGTACACGAGCCCGGAGTAGAAGTCGACGTTGGGATAGATGCCCTTGGGCCCCAGGCGCTGGGCCGCGGCCTCCTCGAGCCGGCGGGCCAGGTCGTACATCGGGTCGTGGCCGAAGCGGTCGAAGAGCTGCTCCGCGAGCCCCTGAAGAATCACCGCCCGGGGGTCCTTGACCTTGTACTCCCGGTGGCCGAAGCCCATGATCTTCTGCTTCTCGGCGATGGCCCGATCGAGCCAGGGCTCCACCTGGTCCTCGCTGCCGATCGTCTCCAGCATGGCCAGCACATCCTCGTTGGCCCCGCCGTGCAACGGACCGGCCAGGGTGCCCACCGCCGAGGCCACCACCGCGTAGGGATCGGTGAGGGTGCTGGCGGTGACGCGGGCGCTGAAGGTGCTGGCGTTGAGGCTGTGCTCGGCGTGCAGGATCAGGCAGGCATCGAAGATGCGGGCGGCCAGGGGATCCGGCTCCCGCTCGGTGAGCATGTAGAGGAAGTTGGCGGCATAGGGCAGGTCGTCGCGGGGCTGGATCGGATCCTGTCCCTTCCGGATCAGCTGGAAGGCCGCCACCATCGTGGGGATCTTCGCCAGCAGGCGCACCACGGCCCCGTAGATGTATTCCGGGTTGTCGAGGGCGCGGCGCGAGTAGAAAAGTCCGAGGGAGGCGGCGCTGGCCTGCAGCGCGTCCATCGGATGCCCCTGGGAGGGGAAGCTTTTCATCATGTCGCGGATGCGGAAGCTCACCCGCCGGTGCATCTGCACCTCGTGCTCGAACTCCCGCAGCTGATCGGCGGTGGGGAGCTCGCCCCAGATCAGCAGGAAGGCCGTCTCCAGAAAGGTGCTGTTGGCCGCCAGGGTGGCGGCATTGAAACCGCGGTAGGTGAGATGGCCGCGCCGGCCATCGATATCGCAGATGGCCGACTGGGTGGCCGGCACCCCCTCCAGGCCAGGCCGGAAAGGTGGCGGTTCCTGGGCCGGGCCGCCTCCGGAGGGGGCCATCGGAGTGCTGAGGGAGCCACTCACCGCCATGCCGTCGCACGCTGCTGGAGCGAACCTAGGCCGTGCGGCAGCCCCTACGCCGTAGCGCTAGCTGCCGCCCAGCACCTGGGCCGGGCCCAGCAGCAGGCGCAGGCGAGCCCTGCCACAGCCGGCCTCCGAAGGGGGAAGCCCAGGGTCGGAGAGCGGCATCTCGAGCTGGAGCAGCAGAAGCCCGGCCTTTTTGAGCACCAGACTTCCGGCCGGGGCACCGATCAGGGCCGCGGCCAGGTTGCCCAGGTCGGGTTCGTGGCCCACCAAAGCCAGACGGCGCACGCCAGGGGGCCAGTGCAGCAGGGGCCAGGGGTCACCCTCCGGCGCCAGGGCCGCATCCAGCTCCAGCGACGGGGCCAGACCAGCGGCCACCGCCAGCTCGGCGGTCTGGCGGGCCCGCACCAGCGGGCTGCTCACCAGGCGCTCGCTGTGCAGCCCGAGGGCCGCCATACGCTCGAGCACGGCCTGGGTGCGGCGGCGGCCAGCGGCGGTGAGGGCCCGCTCGCCGTCGGGCCTGGAGGGATCGAGCTCCTCGGCGATCCCGTGGCGCAACAGCAGCAGCTCCACGGGGGCCATCGCTGGGCGGGGCTCAGGCGCCATAGGTGAGCCGCACCTGCAGGCGCACGGCCTCACCCTCAGGCTCCAGGGCAAGGCCCAGGCCCTGGACCGGCTCAGCCAGGGGTTGCCCCGCCAGGGCCGAGAGCAGCCGCCAGCCGCTCCAGCGCTGCAGCAGCTCCTGGGCCGGCAGGTGCCCCCCGGCCCACTGGAGGGAGGCCGCCGGCCGCTCCAGGGACTGCAGGCGAGCCAGCAGCGGGCGGGGCTGGCTGCGGCTCTGGCGCTGCTCCCCGAGCAGCGTGAGCGAATCCGACCACCAGGCCCAGCCGTCGCCGACGCTGCGGGCCACCCCAAGGGAGGCCTGCACCTGCCCGGCGCCCTTGCCCCTGCGCTGGGGATCGGCAGCGGCCTGCAGGCGGGTCCAGGCCTGCACGGTTGCGCCACCGGGCACGGCCAGGGGCGCCTCCACCAGACCGCGCTCCCGCAGGGCGGCCTCCACCGCCGCCGCGGGGGGATGATCGGGGGCCGTGCCCAGCAGCCAGCCGTCGGCCCCCTGGCGCCAGAGCACCGGGCCATCGGCCGCGGCCAGCAGAATCGAAGCCACGGCACCGGCCCGCTCCTCGTCGAAGGCGGCTACCAGGGGCTCCAGCACAGGCTTCCAGCTGGCGGGCCAGTGGGCCGGATCCTGCACCAGGGCCAGGGCATCGGCCTCGGCGTGAACAGCCTGCACCAGATCCGCTGACCCGGCCTGGCCCTGGGGCGGCAGGGCCGCCCCAGGAGCACTGGCGAGCCAACCCTCGAGCACCAGCTCGCGACCCTCCGGATGCAGAGCGGCCACCAGGGCTGACGCCGTACCTGGCAGATCGGTGCCAAGCCAGCGCTGCAGGGCTGACGGCCGGGCGGTGAGCAGGGCCGTGCCTGGCCCCAGCGCATCCAACCGGCGGCGCAGGGCGGGATCGGCAGCCTGGTTGAGATCGTCGATCTGGGAGACGTCGAGGGCCTGCTCCAGGGCGCCACGCCCCGAGGCGAGCAGCACCAGGTCGTCATCAATCAGGGCCGTGGCCAGGGGCATGGGCTCCCGACCCACCAGGGCACCCCGACCACTGATCAGGCCCATGCCCCGGTAGCTGCTGATCTGCAATTCAGTGCCAGCGAGGCTACGGGTCTGCCAGAAGCGCTGCAGAAAGCGGCGGGCGCCGTCACCGTCGCGACTGGAGAGGGCGAGCACCCAGCCGGTGGTGCCACGGCCCGGATCCTCCAGGAGCCAGAGACCGGTCTCCTCCCCCAGCCAGGAGGCCAGCTCGCCGCGGTAGTCGAGGCCGGCGGCGGCAAAGGCCCCATCCCGCAGGCCGGCGATCGCCTCGCCGGCCTGGCGCCGCTGGCGGGGCGGGGCCACGGCCCGGGCGTAGGCCACGGGCTGCTCCGCATCGCTGAGCAGATAGAAACTCAGGGCCGCATCGCGCGGCACGAAACGGGCGGAGCGGGGCGGCACCAGCGGCCGGTGCTGGAGCTGGAGCGGGGAGCGCTGCCATACCAGCCACCAGGCGCCGGCGCCAAGCCCCAGCAGCAGCAGGGTCACCGCCAGCACCACCGCCAGGAATCGGCGGGCTTTCATGCGCCCAACGCAGGATGGGCCCATCCTGCACCGAACCCTCTCCCGTGAACACGCCTCAGCAGATCAGCGCCGTTGAGCTGCAGCGGCGGCTCCTGGCAGGGGAGCCCCTGCAACTGGTGGACGTGCGCGAACCGGAGGAACTGGAACGGGCCCGGCTCGCGCACCCCGTGCTCCACCTGCCGCTGAGCCAGTCGGCCGCCTGGCTGGCCTCCCTCGAGCAGCAGCTGGATCGGGATCGGCCCGTGGTGGTGCTCTGCCATGCGGGCATCCGCAGCTGGCAGTTCGGCTGCTGGCTGATGGAGCAGCAGGGCTATGGCGCGGTGTGGAACCTGCGCGGGGGGATCGAGGCCTGGAGCGTGGACGTGGATCCGAGCGTGCCCCGCTACTGATCCAGCCCGGCAACCGGCACAGGCCAGGAGCACCTTCCAGGCTCCCTACCATACCGGTCCGAACTCACCCAGGCCGCGCCCCTGACCAGTTCCGTCCCGGTGCCGACCCTCTCCAGCCGCCAGCAGGAAGTGCTCCAGTTGGCGGTGCGTCACTACGTGGACACGATGGAGCCGGTCGGCAGCAAGACCCTGGTGCGGCGTTTCGGCCTGCCCGCCAGTCCCGCGACCGTGCGCTCCGCCATGGGCGTGCTGGAACAGCGGGGGCTGCTCACCCAGCCCCACACCTCCGCCGGGCGGGTTCCCAGCCAGCAGGGGTATCGGGTCTACGTCGACGGCCTGCTGCCAGCGCCGGGGGCCGTGGCCCAGCAGCTGGAGCGGGAACTCACCGGCCTGAGCCTCCAGTGGGCCGCCCTCGACGACCTGCTGCTCCACCTCAGCCGCCGGCTTTCAGACCTCACCGGCCTGCTCAGCCTGATCACCCGGCCGCAGCCACCTGATCCCCATCCCCGCCTGCAGGCCCTGAGGCTGGTGGCCAGCGGCGACCGTCTGCTGGTGTTTCTGGTGGAGGACGCGGCCACGGCCCGGAGCCTCAACCTGCGCCTGCCCAGCACCAACCGTGGGGAGGTGGAGGCTCTGGAGGGCTGGGTGCGCGACCAACTGGGACGCGGAACCATTGACTGGGCAAGCCTGCCGCCCCAGCTCAGCGCCTGCGGGGCCGTGGTGCGTCAGGGTCTGGCCAGCCACGGTCAGGCCCCCCGGCTGCTGGGGAAGGGAGCCGTGGCCTCCGGGCTGGCGGGCCTGCTGGCCCAGCCGGAATTCAGCCAGACCGCCAGCCTGCGGCCCCTGGTGGAACTGGTGGAGGAAGCTCCCCAGCAGGTGCTGCAGCAGGGGGGCATCTGGATCGGCGCCGAGCATCCGCACCAGGCCCTGCACCAGTGCGCCCTGGTGCAGGCCGACTACCGCAGCGGCGACGGCGGCGTGGGCCAGGTGGCGCTGGTGGGACCCATGCGCATGGCCTACGCCACGGCCCGGGCCGCCGTGCGCTCGGTGGCCCTGGTGCTGGAGCGGCTGCTGGGCTGATGGGGAGTACCCGTGACGGTGGTGGCCGGCCATGACGTACTGCGTGGCCTTTCTGCTGGACGCGGGCCTGGTGTTCGCCTCCGACTCCCGCACCAATGCCGGGGTGGACTACATCTCCAGCTACAGCAAGATGCACGTGTTCCAGCCGGCAGCCGACCGGCTGTTCGTGCTGCTGGCGGCGGGCAACCTGGCCACCACCCAGGCCGTGCTCAACCGCATCCAGCGCGACCTGCACGGGCCGGCAGGCCCCGGCACACCCCCAGCCACACCCACCCTGAGCTCCGCCTTCCACCCCGGGCCAGGATCAAGGAACGAAGCGCGGGCCACCCAGGAGGGCACCCTGGCGGCCGCCGCCGATGCAAGCCCCGCATCGGCGGGGGCAACAGCCCCTGCGGCTCCCTGCGCAGCGGCGCCCCCCGACCTGCAGACCGCCCGCTACCTGTTTGAGGCGGCCGACTACGTGGGCCGGATCAGCGTGGCGGTGCAGGAGCCATTCGCCAGCCAGATGCAGCAGAGCGGCGGCAGCGCCCAGGCCAGCTTCATCCTGGGCGGCCAGATCGCTGGGGAGGGGCATGGTCTGTTCCTGATCTATCCCCAGGGGAATGCGGTGATGGCCACCCGCGACACGCCGTTCCTGCAGATCGGTGAGAGCAAATACGGCAAACCGCCGCTGGATGTGGTGGGCCACTGCGGCCTCTCCCTGGAGGATGCGGCCCGGCTGTGCCTGATCTCCCAGGTGGTCACCCGCCGCTCCAACCTCACGGTGGGGCCGCCGTTCGAGCTGGCGCTGATGCCAGCCGATGGGCTGCGCATCTCGCGGCGGATCAAGCTCGACAAGGACTCGGCGGAGATCAGCCGTTCGATGGAAATCTGGGCGAGCTGCATGCAGGACGGCCTGCGCCGCCTGCCCCGCTTCGCCTGGGAGGAGGACCCGCTCTAGGCGGGAACCGCCGGAATCAACCCGGCCGCTTCCAGCTCCGGGATGAAGCCGAAGGCCGTGGGGTCGCTGAGGCGGTCGGGGAAGAGCAGCCCATCGAGGTGGTCGCACTCGTGCTGCACCACGCGGGCATGGAACCCCTCCACGCTGCGGTCCACGGGCTGGCCCTCGCCATCGATCCCCTGGTAGCGCAAGCGCAGCCAGCGCGGCACCCGCCCCCGCAACCCCGGCACACTCAGGCAGCCCTCCCAGGCCTCCTCGCGCTCTGGCCCAAATGGGGTCAGCACGGGGTTAATCAACAGGGTGCGGGGCAGCGGTGGAGCATCGGGGTAGCGGGGGTTGGGCCCACCGCCGCCGAACAACACCACGCGCAGCGGCACACCGATCTGGGGAGCCGCCAGACCGGCGCCACTGCAGGCCGCCATGGTGTCCTCGAGATCCACGATCAGCTGGCGCAGGGCCGGATCGCGCACATCGGCCACGACCTGGGCGCGCTGACGGAGGCGGGGATCCCCCAGCCGCAGAACGGTGCGGACCGCCATCGTCACCAACCCAGCCGTGCCATGGAAGCATCGCCTCAAGGGGCGAAGAGCGCCCGGATCTCCGGTGCGGGGCGACCCAGGGCGGCAGCCACCGCCGCCAGCCCCGGGCGAGAGGCAGCGCCAAAGGATTGATCCGGGCGCAGACGCTGCTGGGGTGGGGACCCAGGTCCGCGAGCTGCCGCGGGAAGCGGCGGTAGTAGGTGAGGTCGACCCCGAGCCGCCCGGCCAATGCCTGGGCCTAAGAGTTTGCTGAAAAACCCGGCCTACTCTGCGAAAATGGGCTAACTGCCCAGCCCAGATGCGAGGCCACCGGGAGCCCAGCGGCTCCCTGTTCTCCTACGTGTCGATTGAGGAGCGGATCCCGGCCAG
>VGPU01000018.1 GCA_016882525.1 Cyanobacteria bacterium M_surface_10_m2_119
GAGCGGATCCTGTTCCTGGGCTCCGAGGTGAACGACGCCATTGCCAACAGCCTGGTGGCGCAGATGCTCTACCTGGATTCGGATGACAACTCTAAACCGATCTACCTGTACATCAACTCGCCGGGCGGTTCGGTGACCGCCGGCCTGGCGATCTACGACACGATCCAGTACGTCAAATCTGACGTGGTGACCATCTGCGTCGGCCTGGCTGCCTCGATGGGCGCCTTCCTGCTGGGGGCCGGCACCAAGGGCAAGCGTCTGGCCCTGCCCCACAGCCGGATCATGATCCACCAGCCCCTGGGCGGCACCAGCCAGCGCCAGGCCAGCGACATTGAGATCGAGGCGCGCGAAATCCTGCGCCTCAAGGACATGCTCAACCAGTCGATGGCCGACATGACCGGCAAGGAGCTGGCCAAGATCGAGAAGGACACCGACCGCGACTACTTCATGAGCGCCGCCGAGGCGGTGGAGTACGGCCTGATCGACCGCGTCATCGCCCATCCCACCGAGGCCTGAAGCCCCGATGCCCACCACCCTTGCCGAAGCCGCAGACGCCTTCTACGCCGCGGGTAACCGGCTGCTGGCTGGTGATGCTGATGCCTTCGCCGCTATTTGGTCGGAGGCTGATGACATCAGCCACCTCGGCCTCACCGGCGCGCTGTGCACAGGCCCCGCCGCGGTGATGGCCCATTCGCCAAGGAGGCGGCCATGGGCTTCCAGGGCTCTCTGGTGGCCGATGACCGCCGCATGGTGGAGGGCTCCGAGATGGGCTATCTGGTGTGCATCGAGCGCACCAGTGGCATGACCCAGGCGGGTGAGGCCATTCAGTGCGATATCCCCGCCACCACGGTCTTCCGCAAGGAAAACGGCCACTGGCGGGCCGTGCATCACCACACCGATCGCTTCTGAACCCATCGGTTTTCAGGCAATCGAGTTGCCTGGATCGTCGGCCGATCCCGCTGCTCCAGTTATCCCTTGCCGGTGAAGGCCAGCAACCGGGCCGCCGTGCCGGGATCCACCGGCAGCCCGGCCGGATCGAGCAGGCCCAGCTGGGCGAGAAGCCCGGCCTGGTCCCAGTAGATGTGCTCGTAGGCCACCTTGCCGTCGTTCACGCCCACGATCACCACCAGGGCCATCTCCACGGGCCGGCCGGTCGGTGCCACACCGGGCAGCAGGTGGCTGAGGGTTTCGGTGTGGGTGAAGCGGATCACCAGTTCATCCACCAGCCGCTCGCCATCCACCGTGCGCGAGATGGGGATGAACTCCACATCGGGCGGAAAGAACTGGCCGATCAGTTGCGTGGCGTAGAACGTGCGCACCCCGGCCGCCCCCTTGCCGCCCGTGCCGGAGGCCAGGTTGAGCAGGTGCGGTTCCGCCACCATCGAGGCCATGGTGGCGTCGAGGTGGCCGTTGAGCTCCGCCTGCATGTGGGCCTCGAACAGGGCCGCCGCTCCGGCGGCTGGAGCGGCGGCTCCAGAGGCGGCGCCGTTGACGTCGTGGTCGGCCATGGCGGTTCGGCAGAGCCCAGACCGTAGGGATGGTGCGCCCTGGCGTCAGCGGGCCGGGTGCCTGTCAGGCGCTTGCGTAAGCTCGACCCTTGCCCAGCCCAGACCCGACACAGCCCCGATGGCCAAGCTCTATTACGACACCGACGCCGACCTCAGCCTGCTGAACGGCAAGACGGTGGCCATCATCGGCTACGGCTCCCAGGGCCACGCCCATGCCCTGAACCTCAAGGACAGCGGCATCGACGTGGTGGTGGGCCTGTACGAGGGCAGCCGCTCGGCCGAGAAGGCCAAGGCCGATGGCCTCGAGGTACTGAGTGTGGCCGATGCGGCCGCCAAGGCCGACTGGATCATGGTGCTGCTGCCCGATGAGTTCCAGAAGGCCGTCTACGACAAGGAGATCGCGCCGCACCTGAGCGCCGGCAAGGTGCTGAGCTTCGCCCACGGCTTCAACATCCGCTTCGAGCTGATCAAGCCTCCCGCCGATGTGGATGTGGTGATGATCGCCCCGAAGGGCCCCGGCCACACCGTGCGCTGGGAGTACCAGAACGGCATGGGCGTGCCCGCCCTGTTCGCCATCCACCACGACGCCTCCGGCAACGCCCGCGGCCTGGCCATGGCCTACGCCAAGGGCATCGGCGGCACCCGCGCCGGCATCCTGGAGACCAACTTCAAGGAAGAAACCGAAACCGACCTGTTCGGTGAGCAGGCCGTGCTCTGCGGCGGCCTCTCCGAGCTGGTGAAGGCTGGCTTTGAAACCCTGGTGGAAGCCGGCTATCAGCCCGAGCTGGCCTATTTCGAGTGCCTGCACGAGGTGAAGCTGATCGTGGATCTGATGGTGAAGGGCGGCCTCACCGCCATGCGCGATTCGATCTCCAACACCGCTGAATACGGCGACTACGTGAGCGGCCCGCGCCTGATCACCGCCGACACCAAGGCCGAGATGAAGCGCATCCTGGCCGACATCCAGGACGGCACCTTCGCCCGCAACTTCGTGGCCGAGTGCGAGGCCGGCAAGCCTGAGATGCAGAAGATCCGCGAGCGCGACAGCCAGCACCCGATCGAGCAGGTGGGCAAGGGCCTGCGCTCGATGTTCTCCTGGCTGAAGAGCGCCTGATCCAGGCGAGCGCCGCAAGCCATGGCTGAGGCGCTGATGCCAACCGGGGTGGGCGTCCTGACGGGGGCCCACCCTGTTTTGCTGGGCTGGCTGCTGGTGGGGCTGGCCTGCGCCCTCGATCGCCTGGTGGGGGACCCCCGCTGGTGCCCCCATCCGGTGGTGGTGATGGGCTGGTGGATCAGCCGGCTGCGGCGCCTGGTGGAACGCTGGGCCGGCGACCAGCCCTGGCGGTTGCGCCTGGGCGGCGGCCTGATCACCGCCCTGCTGGTGGGAGGCAGCACCGCCGTGGGCTGGGGCCTGGAGCGATTGGCCCTTTCAAGCCTCGGCGCCGGGGGCTGGCGGGGCGGCGGCGGCTTGGTGCTGCTCACCGTGGCCCTGGCCAGCGCCCTGGCCGGCCGCAGTCTGGAGCAGGCCGTGCAAGCAGTGCTGGAGCTGCTGCCCGAGGCGGGCGATGCCCTGGATCCGGCGCGCCAGCGGCTGGCCTGGATCGTGGGGCGGGACACCGATCAGCTCGATCGGGCCGGCATTCTGCGGGCCCTGGCGGAGACCGCCAGTGAAAACGGGGTGGACGGCCTGTTTGCGCCCCTGTTCTGGATGCTGGCGGGGGCAGCCCTGTGGGGCCTCGCCGGCAGCACTCTGGAGCCTGGCACTTTCCAGCCTGGCCCCCTCCAGCCAGGGTTCCTGGCCCTGCCCGGCCCCCTGGCGCTGGCCTGGGGCTTCAAGGCCGCCAGCACCCTCGATTCAATGCTCGGCTATCGCCGGGGCCGGCTGCGCTGGCTGGGCACGGCCGGGGCCCGCCTTGACGACCTGCTCGTCTGGCTGCCCTGCCGGCTCACCGCCGCCAGCCTGGCCCTGGTGAGCCCCCAGCCCTGGCGTGCGGCGGCGGTGCTGGGGCACGCCCTGCGCGATGGCCGCAGCGATCCCTCGCCCAATGCGGGGGTTTCCCAGGCCGCCTATGCCTGGCTGCTGGGGGTGCAACTGGGCGGCCTGAACGTCTACGGCGGCGAACCCCGCCCCAAGCCCCTGCTGGCGGCCGGCGGTCGTCCCCCCACGGCCGCGGATGTGCGGCGCATGCTGGCCCTCAATGCCCGGCTGAGCGGGCTGTGGGTGGCGGCGGCTGGGCCAGGCCTGCTGGCGCTGGTGTTCATCACGAAAACTCTCAGCTGATTGCCCCCACCGCGGCCCATGCCGAAGCTGCGGGCACGTCTGGGGACCCATGCCGATTCGCGAACTGCTGGAAGCCGCTCTCAGTGAGCCGGAGATTGGCTTGACGCCGCAATTCCGATGGCACGCCACGCCCGTGGGCATCGCCGCCCTGTGGTGCGCAGGCAGCGCGCCCTCCTCACCGCCGTTTGATGCAGCTCTGCAGGAGGGCCTGCAGGTGGGGCTCGACCTCAGCCGTGAGGAGCGGGAATTCCACCAGCTCAACTCCGGCCTGGTGCTGCTGTTTCACTCCTGAACCAACTGGAGAGCCGGATCGGCGAAGACCGGGCTCCATTGGTGCAGGGTCCAGCGCACGCAGCCCTGCTCGATCAGGGGATCCGTGCGCACCAGAGCCTCCGCCTCCGCCTAGGAGGCCGCTTCGAAGAGCAACATGCCGCTAGCCCCATCGCCGCTGCGGCCCACCCTCTCAGCCCAGTAGCCGCTGGTAGGCCGATGGCCCTGCTGCCGCAGCCGGGCCAACCAGGCCAGGTGGGCTGGCACCACCTGATCGAAGCGCGCCTTGTCGACGAGCCCTTCCTCCAGCTTCACAAACCAGGGCATCCCACCAGCACCGCCCCCGCAGCGCCCTCGAACCATGACCCCACCACCCTGGCGCACCGCCCTATCTGGCCGCCAACCTGAGCACTTGCACTCACGACTGCAGCCATCGGCGTCCACACACTGAAGAGAGACCGTCAGGAGGCAAGGAGCATGGAACTGGCGCTGATCGTCCTGATTCCGGCCCTGCTGCTGAGCGGAGTCACGATCAATCTGGTGGCACGGGCGGAAGCCGAGGTGCTCCGGCGCCATCAACCGCACTGAAGGCGGGCCATGCCGAGGGCAAAGGAGCGCGCGAACTGGCGAGACCGGCCTGCCCAGGGGAGGGCGGGATGCTCGGCTGTCACGGCCAGCAACACGAGGTCGTTGCGGCTGAGCGGGCAATCCGCCGCTGCCGCCAGGGCCAGCAGCGCTTCCGCATCCCGACACCGCAGGAGGCTCCGCTGAAGGTCGCGGTTGGCATCCAGCACCTCAAGGAATCTCTGAGCTGCAGAGGAGCCGATCACCACAGACAGCACAGCTTCCTCAAGTCTCTGCGCTACGGCGGCGCCTGTCGTCGTCACTTGTACTGGAGCCGCGCGTCAGCTCAGGGTTACTGCCTGGCGATGCCGCCGCCATCTGCACCGAAACACGGAGAGCCAACGGCCACGACCAGGACACCCCAGCCCGACCATGCCATGTGTATGCGTGTATAGTCATAGCAGTGTGTGACTGATCCGCCATGGCCGTTGCAGTGGCGCCCTCCCTCTCCCTTGCCGCCGCGGCCGGCGGGGGGCACCTGTTGTTCCGCCAGCTCTTCGATGCCGATACGGGCACCTTCACCTATCTGCTTGCGGATGTGGCCAGCCGCCAGGGAGTGCTGATTGATCCGGTGTTTGAGCAGCACGCCCGCGACCTCTCCCTGATCCGTGAACTGGGGGTGGAACTGGTGGCCAGCGTCGACACCCACGCCCATGCCGACCACGTGACCGGCAGCTGGCTGATGCACGAGGCCAGCGGCTGCGCCATCGGTCTGGCCGCCGCCGCCGGCGCCGACCACGTGACGCTGCCGCTGGAGCACGGCGATCGGGTGGCCTTCGGCAGTCGCTTCCTCGAGGTGCGCAGCACCCCCGGCCACACCAATGGCTGTCTCACCTTCGTGCTCGACGACCGGTCGATGGCCTTCACCGGTGATGCCCTGCTGGTGCGCGGCTGCGGCCGCTGCGACTTCCAGCAGGGGAATCCCCACACCCTCTGGGCCTCGATCACCGAGCAGATCTTCACCCTGCCCGACTCCTGTCTGCTCTACCCCGGCCACGACTACACCGGCCGCACCATGACCTCCGTGGCCGAGGAGAAGGCCTTCAACGTCCGCCTCGGGGGGGCCGCCACCGAGCGGGACTTCGTGGGTCACATGGAGAACATGAAGCTGCCCCACCCCCACAAGATCGCCGAGGCCCTGCCCGGCAATCTGCGCTCCGGAAAACCGCGACAGGCCGACGGCAGCAAGGCCAGCTGGGCACCGCTGCAGCGCAGCTACGCCGGCCTGCCGGAACTGATGCCGGGCTGGGTGGCAGACCATCAGAACCAGCTCACGATCCTGGATGTGCGCTCCAGCGAGGAATTCGAGGGGCCGGATGGCCGCGTTGCCGGCAGCGTGCTGATCCCCCTGCCCGACCTGGAAGCGCGCGCGGGCACCCTTCCTGCCGACCGTCCCGTGGTGGTGGTCTGCCATTCCGGCAGCCGCTCCGCCCTGGCCACCCAGCAACTGCTCAAGGCCGGGCGCCACCAGGTGGCCAACCTCCATGGGGGCCTCAGCCGCTGGGCCGCGGAGGGCTATCCACTGGAGGGCGCCATGGCCGCAAGGCCGACCGCCTAGGTCACGCCCTGGATCGCCGGCAGCCCGTTCCCGTGCGGGTTGGCGGCATCGATCACCGATCGACTCCTGCTCCGATTCCGCCTCTCCGTCCACTCCCCCCTGCTCTCGAGGCTCACTCCAGCCATGACACCAGCCCCTGCCCAGCGGCGCATCAGCGCCCACCAGCTGGCCGACCAACTGGCCTAACAGCGCGTGAAGGTGATCGACGTGCGCGAGCCGATGGAATTCGCCAGCGGCCACATCGCCGGGAGCCTCAACGTGCCCCTGTCGCGCATCACCCAGGCCGATCTCCCCAATGGACCACTGGTGCTGGTGTGCCACAGCGGCAACCGCAGCGCCCAGGCCCTGGCCCAGCTGATGCAGCAGGGGCATCCCCATCCCCTGGTGGATCTGGAGGGGGGCATTCCCGCCTGGCAGCAGGCCGGCCTGCCCATGCGCCAGCTGAAGAACGCCCCCCTGCCACTGATGCGGCAGGTGCAGATCGCCGCCGGCTCCCTGGTGCTGCTGGGCCTGATCCTCGGCACCTGGGTGGCACCGGCCTGGATCCTGCTCAGCTGGTTTGTGGGCGCCGGTCTGGTGTTTGCCGGCATCAGCGGCTTCTGCGGCATGGCCCGCCTGCTGGCCGCCATGCCCTGGAACCGGGTGAGGCTCTGATGGACCCCGCCAGCCTGGCCCTGCTGGCGGGCGGGGGCGCCGTGATCGGCTTCCTGCTCGCGGTGCTGGGTGCTGGTGGCTCGATCCTGCTGCTGCCCCTGCTGGTGAGCGGCGCCTCCCTGCCCACCCGGGAGGCGGTACCGCTCTCGCTGCTGGTGGTGATGCTGCTGGCCCTGGCCAGCGGCACCAGCCTGCTGTTGATCGCCGTGAATGCCCTGGTGGCGCTGGCAGCCCTGGGCCACTGGCCCGCCGCCAGCCTGCCGCTGGTGGCCCCGCTGCTGGTGGGGGGGGCCATTGGCGCCTCAGTCGGCCAGCGGCTCGCCCCCCAGCTGAACGACCGGCGCCTGCGCCAGGGCTTCTCCCTGCTGTTGATCAGCTCAGCCCTGCTGAGCGGCTGGGAAGCCTGGCGACGCCATCAGAACAGCACCCCATCCCCCAGCCCGATCCCATCCCCCGCTCTGCCGGAGATCTCCCGCCCTGGGTGACCCCGGCAGACGCCGGTCTGCATCCCGGAGGCGCCGCAGCGATCGGCAGGAGAGACCCTCAGTTGTATTCGCCGGGGATGTCCTGCTTGGTGACAGTGACACGGCCCACCCTCTGGCCCGAGAAGCGCAGCAGTTCATCCCCGGAGAAGACGTAGCCCAGGGGGGCAGCGATCTGGGCGACGTCATCGGCGGTCGCGGCCGCCTGTACCGCTCGGCGCAGACCTTCGTCGGCCTGCATGCGCACCAGGAAGGCTTTCAGCTGATCAAGGGACATGGCTGGATGGTGCGGCTTCTCAGGAGCTCGGCAACCGCATCCTGATCGGCGAGGGCGAGACGCTCAAGCACGAGGGCCAGGTCTGAGGCGGATAGCTCCCCGCTTCCCTCCCAGTGCAGACAGGTGCGCCCCAGGCAGGTGTCGCGATCCATTGCGGCGGTGTGATGTTGCATCCGCCCTCCCTGGTGTTGCGTCCATGATGGGGCCAAGCCCCTGCGCCCCGCGCCCCCCAAACGGGGGTGCAGCTGATGCACAACCACCCGCTCTGGATGCTGCTGCCCTGGACGGTGTTTGCCGTGGGCGCCGCCCTGCAGTTCTGGCGCATCACCGGCGCCTTCCGCAGCGGCGCCAGAGTGCGCCAGAGGCTGGAACGCATCTGGCGAATGGATCAGCCACCGCCGTGAGCGGCCGCCCAGGGAGCGGTCTGTATCCGGCCGATCATCGCCGCAGGGCACTCCAGATCCACCAGCCCACCAGCAGGAGCGCCACCCAGGGGAGCAAGGAGCGGAAGACCAGCAGCACCAGCACGACCACAAGGGCAGACACCGCCCCCCGGCGCACCATCGCCTTGGCGTCCTCGGTCATGTAGCGCCAGCGGGGCAACAGGGGCATCGGGGCGAGGAATGGACAGCGCGGACCCATCATCCAGCGTCCCGCATCAGGAAGGCGGGCGCAGGTGAGGCGGACGCAGCACCGGAACACCCATACCGGCTTTATGCATGTTCTGCACCAGGAGGCACGGGGAATTGCCTGATGCATCAGGCGAGCAGATACTGCGGCTAGGAATGGCCGCATGGGGGCTGAATTGCGAGCGGCCAGAACTGCCCTCTGTCTCGTTCTGATTCTTGCCTCCGCAGCCAGCGAACAACTTCTGGGAATCGTCGTCGTCTTCCTGATCTGGCTGATCCTGGAGCTGAGGCTGCCGTAAACCTGCAGCCAACGTCCCAGAAAGGGGGTATGACCCAGGCAGGCTCTGTCCGTAGGGTTTGTGTGCGCGATCTCCACGTGCCCGCCCGCGTTCGATGCGCACCATCCAGCGGCCTTCGCCCTGAGCCCCAAGTCCATGGAGAGCCAACCGATACCAACATGGCCCGTCTCCCTTGCCGAACGGGACCGGCGGGTTGCGGCCTTCCTGTGCAAGGCAAGCACGTCTCCAGAAATCCAGTTCGCCCTCAGAACCTCCGAATCCCTGCAGGAGATTCTCGGAATCACAGCCCGAGCTGGCTATCCGTTGCAGAAAACCGACCTGGTGCTCACCTACCGGGACCTGAATCAGCCCTACTTCCCGTGGCATGGGCGACCCAAGCAGAAGCGGAGAGAGTTCATCCACCTCGGCAGCTTCGACGACAGGGAGACTGACTGAATCGCAGCGCCCCTGGGCAGCGGATGTCTTCATCGGATCAGGCCAGCCCTGGATCCTGAGAGGGGACATCAGGGGCCCCAGGCATACCGACCTCTGCTGGGAGAACAGCGCGGGCGCGCCGGAGAACAGACGCTGGCCCAAAGGCCCCGAGATTCAGGGTGCGGATCAAACACACAGAGGTCATTGCCCCTGGACAAGGGCAACCGCCCTGGAAAGGGTGAGGCCCATGAAGTTATAGATGATCAATCCATGCACCAGAACAAGAACCCTTGCCCGTGCCGAGTTTCCCTGAATCACAGAGTTGCCCGGCGAGAGCAACGAAGAAAAGGAAGCGACGAAATAGTCCAATGGCCGTGGCACGTCGCCCTCGAAATCAAAGCGAAAGAGCGGACGGCACGCACCCCGAGCCAGCACATCCAAACGCCAGTAGATCCACCCCCACACCAGCAGCGAGAAAGGCAGAAAGAAAAGAAGCTGCTCAATCAGAAGGTAGCAAGGTGTGATGTAGTCGAAGACGAGGATGTTCAAGCCCACAAGCTGAGCAAACATCCTTGCAATGATAAGGAGGCCCAGAATATCGAGGCAGGCACGGGTCCAAAGAGGCGTCTCACGGCAAGCAAGCAAGTACGAAAAGAGCGCCACGAATATTGGAGCAACCACATAGTGAAGACGGTTTACCGAAAAACCCTGGTAGACAGCAAACGCGGCAAACCATCCCCGAAGGGAGGGCATCGCATCTGCATCAATAACAAACAAGAAAACCTGCAGATACAACAACACAAGAACCAAAACAAAACAGATCACCTCCCATCGCCTCGAAAGGTAGAGGGATACCGCCGTGATCAGCCGAGACCTCGTCATGGCAGTGCGTTCACGATCATTCAATATTCTTCTGGGCCACAGGCCCACCATCAATCCCTGAATCGGCCTCCTTCATAATCGTTGTCGCGTGATCCCGAGATCACGCTGCAGCACCCCTTCCATCCATCTGCATCTGCCCCTGGCTCGAAGCATCCATCCCCAAGGCCCCAGAAGAGGGCTGGATGCAAGGGCACGAGAAGGCCTGCAAAGAGCCGTCTCACGCATGAAGCTTCTGAACATGCTGCCACTGCGAACGGGTACGCCATCCCCTGCAATACCAAAGCCAACCACTGCTGCACGCAAGGCAAGATGAGCACGTACCTCTGTGCTGAGCACCAAGACACGTCTGCCCATTGGCAGGAACGCGAAGAGCCGTCGATTCGCCACGAAACATCACGAAGATAGCTTGCTCAGGCTCTTGCTGCATTCACAATGAACCAAGCGAAAGCTTCATCGCACTCCTCCATGACGGCGTCATAGTACTTAGATAGCCTGGCCTGAGAGATAGCGATTGGACGCACAAGGGATTCTCGGCTTGTCACCTTACGACCAAGTACTGGGACAAAGCCAGAGCGGCCAGCACAGCAAGATGAGAGAGACATGACTCGATCCAGCATCAAGAAGTCGTGCTAGAATCTCATCTACACACAAACGCAGTCATTGAAGAAGCGCAAGCGAGGCCATCCATGGCGTTCCGCTGATTACTGCAAATGGTTTTTGTTGCAGATGGCAGCCGTCGCGGGAATTGCCGGTAGTGCAATAGCTGTTCCTGTCTTTGCAGCGAGACCGGGAGCAACGTTTCACAAGACTGCGGGCGGCGAACAGATCGCAGTTCCCTATGGGGTTCTCATCGCTCCGATAGAAGGCGTGAATTACAACAAAAGCGGTTGGCGCAAGTGGAGATTGGTAGATGGAAGAGGAAAACCTGTTCAACCATCAACTGCATGGGTCAAATGTTCAATGACAGGTCCGTCGGTTGGTCTGATCTGATGTCGACCTCTGCTGGCACCACCTGCACCTGCCTGCCGGTGGGGATATACAACTAGGAGTGCCCTGAGTCCTCCATCAGCATCCCTATGAAGGCAGAAAACCTAGAAGCCATACCCATCTGATTCCGTGGTGCCGATTCGGACAGCTGCTGGTGCGGGGGAGTGCCCTGGAACACTTCACTCAGGCCCACCCAGTAGCAATGGCACAAAACAATGCCAGTGCCCCAAGCAGTTTTGCATCCGCATCAGCAAGGAGCTGATGGAACTCGTCTCTGAGATTCAGGACTCCCGACGCCACACCAAACAAGTCACCAACGCTTGCCGCCATCGTGGAGGACACCATCCGCTGCCTCGACAACCGTCTAGTGAGCGAGGGTGCCATCAGCGGCAGATGACCCACATCCCCTACCGATGAAAAAGACCATCCTGACACTGGCACTAACAGTAGCTCTCATTCCTCTGACTGCAGAAGCAAAGGAGGCCCGCTGCGTCATCAAGCAGAACGGCAGCGTCGCCTACTCAGGTGCCTGTCACTTTGATCTTGGGGAGGGCGGCAGTTTCGCCATCAGACGCCAAGGCAGCACACCGATCCTCCCAAACATCACCGACATCTCCGTGAGCATCGTCTCCACAGACGTCGCTGAGGTTCGTGGCCTGACCACCGATGGCATCAATTCCCGATGGGGCACTGCGGTGAGGAGCAAGAAAGACCCTGCCTGCTGGACCGGTTCTGACTTTGAGATCTGTGCCTACTGATGTCTCTTCCTATTGACCCAGAGGCACTCCAGCAGGTTATTGAGACCAACCCCCAGAAGAGCCAGACTCGTTCAGCAACCAAGCATTTCTGAGTCCTGATGCCCTGCTCCAGAGACGGGTGGAGATCTCAAGGCAGAACCAGATGCTGAAGGAGGAGCGCCAGGTGATTGAGGCGGAACACTCTGCGGTCTTTGCTCCTGCTGAATTCCGCCATGGTATTCGTACCCCTGGTGACTGGATGCATCGCCAAAGGTCACAAACCTGCTGGGACGACTCCCCTGAGGTGCGGGATGTCATCAAGAGTGTTCAGCGGCAACCACAGCAGGATGGTCTGGCACAGCC
Source organism: Cyanobacteria bacterium M_surface_10_m2_119 (assembly GCA_016882525.1). Lineage (GTDB taxonomy): Bacteria > Cyanobacteriota > Cyanobacteriia > PCC-6307 > Cyanobiaceae > NIES-981. Next base: position 11,966 of record VGPU01000018.1, read on the forward strand.
GCTCAACAGCACTGTTCTATGCCTGCTTCAGGAGAATGCTGACTCAGGAACAGGAGCAGATTCGAAACACCCGCTGAAGGTGAATGATGGGATTCGTGCTGTCCTCGCCACGCACGAACCACTTCTCCGTGCTCCCACTCCTCAACAGGGCACAGAAGTCATCAGCGTCTATCAGGATGCCGATGGCAACTGCCAGGGCAACCATCTCATCGGGTGTCGTCGCACCGTAGAACTCCTCCTCAACCTCTGGATCGCCATCCACCTGGTGACAGAGATGATCCAGCACATCCAGAAGGGGTGGCGAGTCAGCGGTCATTCCGCCACCTCCAAAGACCCTCCAACGCTACTCAGGCACGGACCCCCTGAAGCATCAAACTTTACAAGGCAAGGGTCAAGGACTCAACGACTTGCGCCGAATCCCAAAGAGGATCAATGAGTACTCTTGCTACTCGCAACGGCTCCACTTCTCCCATAGCCAAGTTCATTGAGCGGAGTGCTGAAGACACTCCTTCCGAACTGAACCACCCGATTGACCCTCCGCACCTCAAGACGGGGTATCGGAGAATCCTCAACAGATTTGCTCCGTCTGCGCCCACCCACCTTCAAGGCACGCACTTACGAGTCAGAGTGAGGCATCTCAGCAATCCAGCAACACGCGCCCTTGGTCCCACAGCGCATCCAACAACACGCTGGTTGGAGATCCTCGTTTAGAGCAAACGAACCCGGACGACCAATCCGCCAAGAACCCAGATCCAGCAAAGGGTCTGGATGAACAAGAACCTTTGAAGAACCCTTGAATACGGAGAGGGTGGGATTCGAACCCACGGAAGGTTGCCCTTCAAACGATTTCGAGTCGTTCGCTTTCGACCACTCAGCCACCTCTCCGGGTGGGGATGCAGATGTTGCTCTGCGGGGTCACGCACCGCTAGGGGTGCCAGACGCCAGCAGCTCGCAGACCTGAATCTCTAGGACACTGTAGAGAGCGATCAACCCAGGGCCTGGTGCAGGGAGCCGCTGGCACCGCTGGCACGCCAGCCCGCCGGCCAGTGGGGGCGCCGCTCTCCACTCAGCCACACCTGCTGGGGAGCCCGGGCCCGCAGCCACTGCTGCTCGGCGGCGCGGGGGCGAAAGCCCAGCCAGAGACCATCGGGCCGGGGACCGCTCGGCTGGTCGCGCCAAGCCCAGAGGGCCTGGCGATCCGGGAGCAATAGCCACTGGCGCTGGCCCACGGCCAGGCGCACGCCGCGGCTGGTTGCCCCCAGGGGCTCGGCCTGCAGGCCGGGGCTGCGGAGCCGCTGGCCGGGCTGGAGCGGCAGGCTGCCATCGGCGGAAGCCAGCACCAACCCCGCCAGCTCCTGCCAGCAAACGGGCGGCTCAGGCGCCAGGGGATCGAGCAGCAGGGCCCAGTCAAAACGGGGAACCCCGAGGCCCGTTGCCAGCTGTCGGGCCTGACGGCAACTGAGGCCATCGGCCTGCAGCGCCACGAGGGCAGCACGGCCCCGATGGCGGGCCAGGAGCAGGTCACGGGAGCCCTGGTGCACCAGCAGCAGCTGGTCGGCCTGCAGCGCCGCCAGGTGCAGGGCCGCCGCCAGGGCCAGGGCCGCGGGGGCCCAACGGCGCCAGCAGCGCGGCAGCTGGGGGAGCAGCTGGCCCAGCAGCCCCAGACTGAACAGCAGCACCAGCCCGGGGGCAGGCCGGCCCAGGGTCCACTGGGCCATGGGCAGGGCCGCCACCCCCTCGGCCAGAGCAGCCAGCAGACCGGCCAACCAGGCCAGGGGCGGCAGCAGCGGGCCCAGCAACGCCGGCAGCAGCAGACTCAGCAGCGCCGCCGCCATGGCCCCCAGGGTGAGGGGCGTGAGCAGGGGAGCCGCCAGCAGATTGGCCAGCAGAGCGTAGACCGGCACCACGCCGAAGTGAAACAGCTGCAGGGGCAGGGTCCAGAGGCAGGCCGCGAGGGGGACGGCCGTGGCCGGCGCCAGCCAGCCCCAGCCCCCCGCCCAGGCCGGCAACCACCGACGCAGCTGCTGCTCGAGGGGTCCGGCGCTCACCACCAGGGCCGCCGTGGCCACCACGCTGAGCTGGAAGCCGATGGAGACCAGCCAGCGCGGCCAGATCGCCAACAGCCCCACCACCACCGCCGTGAGCAGGGCCAGGGGCTGCAGCCGCTGGCCGCACTCCAGCGCGATCAACGCCAGGGCGGCCATGCCGATCGCCCGCAGCACCGAGGGCTGGGGGCCGGCGAGCAGCAGGAACAGCACCATGCTTCCGGCGAGCAACATCCAGCGGGGCAGGGCGGGCAAGCGCCGGGCCAGGGGGAGCACCGCCCCGAGCAGCACGCTGAGATGGAAGCCGGAGGCGGCCAGGGCGTGGGAGAGCCCGGCAGCCCGGAAGGCCTCGCTCACCGCCGGCGGCAGGGGCACGACGGCACTGCCCAGCACCAGGGCCGCCAGCACCCCGCCGCGCTCGGCTCCGGCGCGCTCGATCAGGGCCCGGGCCAGCCGGCGGCGCAGGTCGGCCACGGGGGTGGCCGGCCGTTGCAGCACCTGCCAGGACTCCACCTGCAGCTGGCTGGCGGCCTCCTGGCGGCTGAGCCGCTCGCGGGGGCCAGAGAGCAGGGGGTGGGGAGCAGGCTGGGGGCGGCGCAACGGGCCCTGCACCTCCAGCAGCCAGCCCTCCTGCAGGGGCGGCGCGGGGCAGGGGCTGAACTGCAGGTCGGTGCGGCCGACCGGCAGCTGCAACAGCGCGGCGCAGCGCTCGCCATCGCCGCGGGGACTGACATCCGCCAGCAACCGGCCCCGCAGCACCTGCTCACTGCCGGGCTGCCGGCGGGCGGGATCGCCGGCGGCGGGTTCCAGCGGCTGGCTGCACACCAGGGCAGCCCGCAGCAGCACCAGCGCCAGCAGCGCGGCCAAGAGCAGGGCCACCAGCCCCTCCCGTCTGCCCATGGCGGTCTCCCGTCTGCTGCAGGATTGCCACGGGCACGCCACGCCCCGGGGCGCTCAGAACTGGGGAAGGCGCAGGAGCAGGTCGCAGAGCTCAGGGCTGGGCAGCTCCTGGCCGAGCAGCGGCGCCACCAACGCCGCCACCGGCCTCAGCCGGCAGGGCCAGATCGCCCGCTCACTGAGGCGGCCGAGCTGGAAACTCCCCAGCACCAGCACCACCCCCAGCAGGGCGCGCGGAGCCTTGCGCATGCCGCAACAGCCAACGGACAGCTGCACTGTCGCAGGTGCCCTTCAGGGCAGACGGTGGGCCTCGTACCCCAGGGCCTTCAGGTCCTGCCGGTAGAGACGGGCCAGGCAACAGCGCGTTGCCGGATCCAGGTCGTGCCGGCTGTAGCGGCTGCCAGAGCGGTTGAGGTGAAGGGAGTCTGCCGCCGGCAACAGGTCGCGATCGAGCAAGCGCAGCAGGGTCTACAGATCCTGCTGGAAGCGCTCAAACCGGCCGATGAACTGGGGCTGAACCGCCTTGAGCCACTTCATCTGGGGCGTGAAGTGGGCAATCCGGCGCAGGTCGCGCTCTTCGGCCAGCCGCTGGGCCACCGCCTGCAGATCGGGCTCCCTCTCGAGCAACCAAAGGCGAAAGCGGGCCACTGATCCCAGTGAGGAGCGGCGGCCGTAGCGCTCTTGATGACGCTGCGCCATGTCAACGCTGTAGTTGCACGCACTGACGAAGCGATCCAGGGGATGGCGCACGAAGGTGAACCGAAACCACTGGGGCCAGTCGGCTGGCAGACCACGGATGGCGTGATGGTGGCGCTGGTGGCCATGGCCCAGCAGGCGCTCAATCGTCTGGCCCCCCGTCTTGGGGATATGCACGAAGATCGCCCGGTGTTCAGGAAGCAGCAGCATCACTCACCCGCTCAGGCCTTGAGCAGCGGGAAGCCCAGGGCCTCGCGCTCGGCGAGCCAGGCCTCGGCCACCTGGCGGGCCAGGGTGCGGATGCGGCCGATGGTGGCCGTGCGCTCGGTGACCGAGATCACGCCGCGGGCCTCCAGCAGGTTGAAGGTGTGGCTGCACTTGAGCACGAAATCGAGGGCCGGGGCGGGGAGGTTCTGGGCCACCAGATCGGCGGCCTCGGCCTCGTAGAGAGCGAACAGCTGCTGCAGCCGCTCGGGGTTGGAGGCCTCGAAGTTGTAGGTGCATTGGCCCTTCTCGAAGGGGAGCCAGATCTCGCCGTAGGAGCGCTCGCCGTTCCAGCTCAGATCCCAGATGCTCTCTACGTCCTGGAGATACATGGCCAGGCGCTCGAGGCCGTAGGTGATCTCAATCGACACCGGCCGGCAATCGAGGCCACCGCACTGCTGGAAGTAGGTGAACTGGGTCACCTCCATGCCGTCGAGCCACACCTCCCAGCCCACGCCCCAGGCTCCGAGGGTGGGTGATTCCCAGTTGTCTTCCACGAAACGGATGTCGTGATCCTTGGCGCGGATGCCGAGGGCCTCGAGCGAGGCCAGGTAGGTCTCCTGGATGCCGTCGGGCGAGGGTTTGATCAGCACCTGGTATTGGAAGTAGTGCTGGGCCCGGTTGGGGTTATCGCCATAGCGGCCATCGGTGGGGCGGCGACAGGGCTCCGGGTAGGCCACCGCCCAGGGCTCGGGGCCGATGGCCCGCAGCACCGTGTGGGGGCTCATCGTGCCGGCGCCCTTCTCGGTGTCGTAGGGCTGCAGGATCAGACAGCCCTGCACCGCCCAGAAGCGGTTGAGGGTGCTGATGATGTCTTGGAAGTGCACGGCGGCCCAGGCGCGATGGGAGCGATTCTGCCCAGCGGCCTGTCCTGCACGGCCTCCCGGGGCCAGAGCAGGCCGCCGGAACTGCGGGCGGGATCACCCAGCTCCAACACCGGCCACACACTCCAGCCTGGGAGGGCCTCTTCAACGCCGCGCATTTCTGCAGATCCCGCGCAACTGTGCTGCGCGTGGAGTTGTGGCAACGACCCACCACAGACTGTGGATTCTTTACGCCAACCAGGCTCCAATCCCCTGGTTTGCGTTGTTGTTGGCCTGGAACAAAAGCTCTGCTGACCGATCCCTGATCGAGGAGCTGCAGACAGCCCGGCAGCGGGCTTCAGGCCACCAGCTCCAGCACCCCCATCAGGCCGGCGGCCAGGGGCCGGTGCCGGGCCTGGCGGAAACCTGCCTCCAGGGCCAGAGCCTCCTGCTGCCCGCCGCAGGGGAAGCGCTCGATGCTGGCCTCCAGGTAGGCGTAGTGCTCCTCCAAGCCGGCCTGGCGGGCCACGGGCACCACTACCTGCCGCAGCAGCTGGCGCTGCACCGTGGCCGTGACGCCGCTGGGGCGGTTGAAATCGAGCACGGCGGCGCGGCCACCGGCGCGCAGCAGGCGCCGCAGCTCCCGCAGGCCGGCGGCCGGATCGGCCAGGTTGCGCAGGCCGTAGGCCATGACGGCACCATCGGCCCATCCCGTCTCCAGGCCGGTGGCCAGGGCGTCGGCCTGGCGCCACTGCACGGGCAGCCAGGGCTGGCGGGCCGCCCGCTCCGCCGCCAGGGCCAGGGGGGCGGCGGCAGCATCGAGGCCGAGCACCAGCCCACCCGGCCGCACCCGCTGGGCCAGGAGCAGGGCCAGGTCGCCGGTGCCGCAGCAGAGGTCGAGCAGGCGCTGGCCCGCCCGCGGATTCACCCAGGCCAGGGCCTGGCGTTTCCAGAGGCGATGCAGGCCCAGGCTGAGCAGGTCATTGAGCTGGTCGTAGCGGGGGGCGATCGCGTCGAACAGCTCTTCAACCGCCGCCGGATCACCCGGGCTAAAGCTGCCCATCCCAGGGGAGGGAGAAGGTCTCGGGCAAGGCGTCGAACTCGGGGCTGGGCTCAGCCTGACTGATCCTCGCGGGCCTGATCCCCGAGGAGCCGAGGCGGCCCAATGCAAGCTCGGGCCCATGACCAGGACCGGTGAGGGTGAGCACCATCACGGTGGCCAGGCCCACGGCGGCGGAGCACACCATGCAGCCCGCAAGCATCAGCGAAAACTCCCGGCGATCGTTGGCCGCCTGCATCAACTGCAGTGCCCAGGCCACCAGGGCGATCACCGCCACCACCAGCAGGAAGGCAACCAGAGTGGGGAGGGGGTCAGGCAGGGCGGCCACGGGTGCGGAGAGCAGCTGGAAACCTGCTGTGCTCAATGTAAAGGCCGGTAACGGGCGCCGCGCGCTCAGCTGAGGGGCCGAATCGGCAGGCCCCGCGCAAGCAAGTCGGCCTTGATCTGCTCCACGGTGAGCACACCGTCATGCAGCAGGGAGGCCAGCAAGGCTGCCGCCGCATGGCCGCCCGCCGGGCCCGGCTCCAGGGCCTGGGCGATGTGGTCGATGCAGCCGGCACCGCCGGAGGCGATCACCGGCACCTCCACCGCATCGGCCACGGCCCGGGTGAGGGGGAGGTCGTAGCCGGCCTGGGTGCCGTCTCCATCCATCGAGGTGAGCAGGATCTCGCCGGCGCCGAGGGCCACGACCTGCCGGGCCCAGGCCACCGCATCCAGGCCGGTGTTCTCGCGGCCACCCTTCACATACACATCCCAGCCGGCCGGTTTGCCCCCGGCAGCGGGCCGGGCCCGGGCATCGATCGCCACCACGATGCACTGGCAGCCGAAGCGCTCGGCGCCGCGGGCCACCAGCTCAGGATCGCGCACGGCCGAGGAGTTGAGGCTCACCTTGTCGGCGCCGGCCCGCAGCAGCTCGGTGATCCCCTCCACACTGCTGATCCCGCCGCCCACGGTGAAGGGGATGGTGACGGCCTCGGCGGTGCGGCGCACCAGCTCCACCAGGGTGCCGCGGCCCTGGTGGCTGGCGGCGATGTCGAGGAACACCAGCTCATCGGCCCCCGATGCGCTGTAGCGGCAGGCCAGCTCCACCGGGTCCCCGGCATCGCGCAGGCCCACGAAGTTCACCCCCTTCACCACCCGGCCATCGGCCACGTCGAGGCAGGGAATGATGCGCTTGGCAACCATGGGCGGCGGGCAGACGAGACATCGAGGTGGGGCTGAGCAGCAGCGAGCCGGCCCCAAGCGAGCCTGCAATGGCGGAGGCGGCTCCTCCACCCAGGACCCACTGGTAAGGTTGCGCCACTTTTCAGTCGCGCCGCCCCATGGCCCAGGCTGCCACGATCAACGTCGGTTCCAAGGTGCGCATCGCCCGCGTGCGCGACCGCATTCCCGCCGACCTGGTGGAGGCCCTCAAGGCCGACGCCACCGGCACCGTGAAGGGCTTCCGCACGGTGGACGGCAAGGGCATCGGTGTGGTGGTGGAACTCTCCGGCGGCCAGACCGCCTGGTTCTTCGACGACGAAGTCACCCCCGCCTGAGCTCCCCCTTGACCAACAGCCCCAACCCCGAGGCCAGCGCCGGCTCGGCGGCCCGTCAGCTGCTCGGGATGAAAGGTGCCAGCGGCACCAGCAACATCTGGAAGATCCGGCTGCAGCTGATGAAGCCGGTGACCTGGATTCCCTTGATCTGGGGCGTGGTGTGCGGCGCTGCCGCCTCGGGCAATTTCGGCTGGTCGCTGCCGGAGGTGGGGGCCTCGATCGCCTGCATGCTGATGAGTGGCCCGCTGCTGGCGGGCTACACGCAGACGATCAACGACTACTACGACCGCGAGATCGACGCGATCAACGAGCCCTACCGGCCGATTCCCTCTGGAGCGATCCCCCTGGGCCAGGTGAAGGCCCAGATCTGGATCCTGCTGCTGGCGGGTCTGGGGGTGGCCTACGGGCTGGACCTCTGGGCCGGGCACACCACCCCGGTGCTGCTGCTTCTGGCTCTGGGCGGTTCGTTCGTGAGCTTCATCTATTCGGCACCGCCGCTCAAGCTCAAGCAGAACGGCTGGCTGGGCAACTACGCCCTCGGCGCCAGCTACATCGCTCTGCCCTGGTGGGCCGGCCAGGCCCTGTTCGGCCAGCTCACCTGGGCCACCGCCATCCTCACCCTCGCCTATTCCCTGGCGGGCCTGGGCATCGCCGTGGTGAACGACTTCAAGAGCGTGGAGGGCGATCGGGCCCTGGGGCTGCAGAGCCTGCCGGTGGTGTTCGGCATCGAGAAGGCCAGCTGGATCAGCGCCGGGATGATCGATCTCTTTCAGCTGGCCATGGTTGCCGTGCTGATCGCCATCGGCCAACATTTCGCTGCCGTGCTCCTGGTGCTGTTGATCGTGCCCCAGGTCACCTTCCAGGACATCTGGCTGCTGCGCGATCCGGTGGCCTTCGACGTGAAGTATCAGGCCAGTGCCCAGCCCTTTCTCGTGCTCGGCATGTTGGTGACTGCGCTGGCCATCGGCCACAGCGCTCTGGTGACGTGATGTGAGCCAGGGCGGCAAGCGGCGGCTTCTGCTCATCGGCCTGCTGGCGGCCGTGGTCGGCGGCGGCGCCGCCGTGCTCCAGTCGACCGTGGTGCGGGGCTTCGATGGCCTCCTACCCGATGCCCGTGGCATCAGCTACTACAACCGCCCCGGCACCCTCACGATCCTGGCGGCGGATGGCCAGGTGGTGCAGAAGCTGGGGCCCGTGAGCCGGGAGAAGCTCAGCAGTGGCGCCATCCCGCCCCTGGTGGAACAGGCCTTCATCGCCGCCGAGGACCGGCGCTTCTACCAGCACGACGGCGTTGACCTCTACGGCATCAGCCGGGCCTTGGTGCGCAACCTCTCGCGCGGAGCGGTGGAGGAAGGGGCCAGCACGATCACCCAGCAGCTGGCCCGCACCGTCTTCCTCAGCCAGGACCGCACCCTGATCCGCAAGCTGAAGGAGGCGGCCCTGGCCGGGAAGCTCGAGCGCCAGCTGAGCAAGCGCCAGATCCTCACCGAGTATCTCAACCTGGTGTATCTGGGCTCGAGTGCCTACGGCGTCGCCGATGCCGCCTGGATCTACTTCTCCAAGACCCCGGCCCAGCTGAACCTGGAGGAAGCGGCCCTGATCGCCGGCCTGCCTCCGGCCCCCTCGGTGTATTCACCGCTGGTGAATCCGCAGCTGGCCCTGCAGCGGCGCTCGGTGGTGCTGCGGCGGATGCAGGAAGCGGGCTTCATCACGGCTGCGGAACTGGAGGCGGCTGAGAGCGCACCGCTGGCCCTCAAACCAGCCGAACCCAAGTATTGGGTGAGCCGGGCTCCCTACTTCGGCAGCTGGGTGCAGCAGGAGCTGGCCCGGGTGCTGAGCAAGGAGCAGCTGGAGGTGGGCGGCCTCACGGTGCGCAGCAGCGTGAATCTGGCCTGGCAGGAGGAAGCGCAGCGCACGATCAACAGTTACGCCAGCGGCGCCATGGAGGGGGCCCTGGTGGCGATGGAGCCGGGCACGGGCCAGGTGCGGGCGCTGGTGGGCGGCACCGACTTCAACACCAGCCAGTTCAACCGGGCCACCCAGGCCCTGCGCTCGCCGGGCTCCACCTTCAAGATGTTCGTGTATGCGAGCGCCCTGAGCGAGGGCATGGTGCCCGAGCGCACCGTGCGCGATTCGGCCCGCTGCTTCGCCGGCTACTGCCCGCGCAACTTCGGCAACAGCTACGCCGGCAGCATCACCATGGTGCGGGCCCTGCAGAAGTCGTCGAACGTGGTGGCCGTGGCCCTGCTGCAGGAGCTGGGCTTCGACAAGGTGATCGCCACGGCCCGCAGCCTGGGCATCGGCGGCGAGCTGGGCAAGTTCTACCCCCTGGCCCTCGGTGCCGAGGAGCAGACGGTGCTCGACATGACGGCGGCCTATGCCGGCGTGATCAACCGCGGTGTGTACGTGCCGCCGACGCCCTTCGAGGAGATCCTCGGGCCCGATGGCGAGCTGCTCTGGAGCCGGCGGGTGGATGGGGCTCCCGGCAAGCGGGCGCTCGACAGCGATGTGGCCGACGCGCTCACCTGGATGCTGGAGCAGGCCGTGCGGGCGGGTACCGGCGCGGGGGCAGGACTGCCCGATCGCCCCGTGGCCGGCAAGACCGGCACCTCCGAAGGCGGCCGTGACCTCTGGTTCATCGGTTCGATCCCCCAGCTCACCACGGGCATCTGGCTGGGCTACGACGACGACCGCAAGACCAACAACACCAGCGTGGTGGCCACCTACGCCTGGAGCACCTTCATGCGGGCGATCACCAAGGGCCTGCCGGTGCAGGCCTTCCCCCCCAAACCAGCCCTGGCTGACACCTGGAAAGCCGGCAAGAAACGGCCGCCGGCCCCGAGCAGCCGCTGGCAGCCGAACGCGGAGGAACGCCGCGAGCCGGCCGAGGAGCCCCAGTGGCGTCCTGATCCCAACTGGACCCCGGAACCCCAGCCCAGCGCCCCGGCACCGGCGGCCCCCGAGCCCCCGCCCCAGCCGGCCGCGCCGGCCCCGGCCCCGGCCCCCGAACCGGTGGCACCGCCGCCACCGCCACCGCCCGAGCCCCCCTCACCGCCCGAGCCCCCCTCGCCGCCGGGCCCCTGATCGAGGCCTGCAGCAAGCTCTTCGCCGCTGGCGGCGCGCTCCAGCACGGCTGCAAAAAAGCCATCGCCCGCCTCGCCCGCGCTCGCCCCCCCGGGCCACCACTGGCGGGCACTGCGGAGATGCAGCTGGGGCTGCTCGGCCTGCAGGGCCGCGATCAGCTCGCCGTTTTCCGCCGGGTGCACCGTGCAGGTGGCGTACACCAGCAGGCCGCCCGGACGCAGCAGCGGCAGCAGGCCCTCCAGCAGGGCCCGCTGCACCGCCACCAGCTCGGCGATCGCCGCCGGCTCGATCCGCCAGCGGGCATCGGCGTGGCGGGCGAGGGTACCCAGGCCCGAGCAGGGCGCATCGATCAGGATGCGGTCGAATGACCCGATCCAGTCGGGGCGCTCCCGCGCCAGTTGGCTGGCATCGGCCACGAGGGGCCGCAGGCTGGTGACCCCCAGCCGCTCGGCATTGCGCTGTAGGCGCCGCAGGCGGGCCTCGGCGCGATCCACTGCCCAGATCTCGCCTTGATCGCCAATCAGCTCGGCCAGGTGGGTGCTCTTGCCGCCCGGGGCGGCGCAGGCATCGAGGATGCGCTGGCCCGGTGCCGGCTCGAGCAGGGGGGCGATGCGCTGGGCGCTGCGGTCCTGCACGAACCAGTGGCCCTCGCCATAGCCCGGCAGCTGGCGCAGGTCGCCCACCCGGCCGCTCAGGCCGATCCCCTGGGGTTCGGGCAGGGGATCGGCGGCCACACCCGCCGCCTGCAGGGCGGCCAGCACCTGGTCGCGGCTGGCCCGCAGGGGATTCACCCGCAGGTCCAGGCTGGGGGGCCTGTTGCAGCTGGCGGCGAAGGCGTCGGCCCGCTCGGGCTCCAGCCACTGCAGCAGCCGCTCCGCCAGCCAGGCGGGCAGGGAATGGCGCAGGCCCAGGGCGGTGGCGGGGGCCACGGCCTCCCCCTCCAGCTGGGGCAGGCCCTGCCATGGCGGCGCACCGGCGGGCAGATCGGCGCGGCGGCGCAGCAGCGCCCGCAGCAGCCCATTGGCCACGGGCGCCAGGCGCCCCAGGCCGGCCCGCTTGGCCAGCTCCACGGTGGTGTTCACGGCGGCGGCCGCCGGCACCCGCGCGCTGAACAGCAGCTGGTAGCAACCGAGATGCAACAGCCAGCGCAAGCGGGGGGGCTGGCGTGCGGCCGGCACCTTGCCGAGGGCGTCGAGCCAGGCGTCGAGCAGCCGGCGCTGGCGGATGGCGCCATAGGCCAGTTCCGTGGCCAGGGCGCGGTCGGCGGGCTCCAGGGGCAGGCGGTTGAGCTCCCGCTCCAGGGCGCCGTCGGCGTAGGCCCCCGCCGCCACCGCCTGCAACACCTGCCAGGCCAGCTGGCGCGGCGCCAGGCCGATCGGGGCTGCCTCAACCGTCAACCGCATCCTCCAGGGGTGGAACCCACAGATAGCGCCCCAGGGGCAGGCGGCCCTGGCCGTCCACCGGGATCCCCTCGGCGCGCAGCAGCTCGGCCTGGATCCAGTCGCTGCCCTCCCGGCTGGGGGTGAAGCTGATCTGCCCCCTGGCATTCACCACCCGCTGCCAGGGCACGTTCGACGGCAGGGGCAGGCGCCGCAGGGCCCAGCCCACCTGGCGGGCACAGCCGTAGGCGCCGATCAGCTCGGCGATCTGGCCGTAGGTGGCCAGCCGGCCGCGGGGAATGCGGCCCACGGCGGCGTAGACACGCTGGTCAAACCCGGCCGCGGCGGGCAACTCGGAACTCCCAGGTGGCATCCCCGGCAGGCGCGGCACCGTGAAATCCTGGCGTGGCCGGGCCCGAACGCCCAAAGGTGGCGGATTGATGCGTCGCAGCCGATGTGCAGCACCCTCACCCTCGACGCCGATGTGCTGACAACGGCAAAGGTGCTGGCCCGGCGCCAGGCTCAGCGCAACGGCTTGCCCCTTCTGCACCCTCAACCTGGCGGAGCGCCGATGGATCTGGAGCTGGTGAAGCAACTGCGCGACGAGGCGCCGTGACCAGCCCGGACGCCCTTTGCACCGCTCTGATACCGATCTCCTGGCCCTGGAAGCCCTACCAACAGCGAACTGCCCCTGCCCCAAACTCCCGAGTGCCCCCAATTCTGTACATATCCACGATTCAACACGGAATTTGTACAGTCTGAATGCGGGCAGCGCGCGAACCCATGGCAATACAACCCTCGGCGGCGGACACCTCAGCGACGCTCCTCCCCAGGCACCTGGCACGCACCCTGCAGCGATTGGCTGAGGGCTTCCCCGTAGTGGCGATCACCGGTCCGCGCCAATCGGGCAAAACCACCCTGGCTCGACAGCTGTTCGCGGAGCTGGCCTACGTGTCGCTGGAGGATCCGATCGAACGCGCATTCGCAGAAGACGACCCTCGCGGTTTTCTGGCGCGCTTCCAGGCTGGAGCCGTGTTCGATGAAGCCCAACGCTGGCCCGACCTCTTCTCGCACCTGCAGCTGCTGGTGGATCAGGAGCGGCAAGCTGGTCGGTTCGTGCTCACCGGTTCCCAGCAGTTCAACCTGATGGCCGGCGTGAGCCAAAGCCTGGCCGGACGGGTGGGGCTGGCGCGCCTATTGCCCTTAGCCCTGGCCGAACGCCCTGCCACAGACCTGCAGGCCTGGAGTAGTGACGATGCCATCCTGCGGGGCGGCTATCCGGAACTGCTGAAGCCAGCGCTGCGGCCCCAGGACTGGTTTTCGGCCTACGTGGCCACCTACCTGGAGCGCGATGTGCGCCAACTGGTGCGGGTGCAGGATCTGAGCCGGTTTCAGCGCTTTCTCCGCCTCTGCGCTGGGCGCACCGGCCAGCTGCTCAATCTCAGCAACCTGGCTACGGAAACCGGCATCAGCCAAAGCACAGCCAGCAATTGGCTGGCGGTGCTGGAGGCCAGCGATGTGGTGTTCCGCCTGCCGCCGTACTTCGAGAACTTCGGGAAACGGCTGGTGAAAACCCCGAAGCTCTACCTGGTGGATTCAGGTCTGGCCTGCTGGCTGCTGGGCATCCACACGCCTGAGAGCTTGGCTCTGCACCCGCTGCGGGGGGCCCTCTTCGAAACGTTGATCGTGGGCGAGGTGCTGAAGGCGCGGCTGAATCAGGGGCTGGCCCCGGAGCTTTACTTTTGGCGCGACAACCATGGCCTGGAGGTGGATCTGCTGCTCGCTACCGACAACCGCCTTCAGCCGATTGAGGTGAAATCCGGCCAGACCATCACCCGCGACCTCCTCAAGGCAGCCTGCCGGGCTCCCAGTGCGATAACGGCACCCTGGCAGACCCCTTGGCTGGTGTATGGGGGCAACGAGAACCAAACGCGCCATGCGGTGGAGGTGATCAGCTGGCAACACATCGGCGCCCGGCTGAACCCTGGCTGCGCCAGCTGAGCCCCACAGCACGCCCACCCTCAGCCAGCTGAAGGCGCTGGCCGAAGCTGGAACCACCCGTTCCGCGCCTCCCCGCCCGATGCCCCTGCTGCCGCGCCGCTTCGAACGCCTCAAGGCCGTGCTCGATCGGCGCATGGGCGATCTCACGGTGCTGCTTGAGCACGTGGACAAGCCCCACAACCTCTCGGCGATCCTGCGCAGCTGCGATGCGGTGGGGGTGCTGGAGGCGCACGCGGTGTGCCTGGCCGGGCGGCTGCCCACCTTCAACAGCACGGCCCAGGGCAGCCAGAAGTGGGTGCCGCTGCACCGGCACGATTCCAGCGCCGAGGCGCTGCAGGGGCTCAAGGCCCGGGGCTTCAAGGTGTACGGCACGATGCTCAGCGACACGGCGGTCGACTACCGCAGCTGCGACTTCACCGGCCCCACGGCCTTCGTGCTGGGGGCCGAAAAGTGGGGCCTCAGCCCAGAGGCGGCGGCGCTGGTGGATCAGGGAGTGATCATTCCGATGCAGGGCATGGTGCAGTCGCTGAACGTGAGCGTGGCCACGGCGACGCTGCTGTTTGAGGCCCTGCGCCAGCGCCAGGCGGCCGGCCTGGTGCCCGCGGCGGGCGAGGGGGTGGAGCCGGAGCGCTACGGGCGCCTGCTGTTCGAATGGGCCTATCCCCAGGTGGCGGCCTGGTGCCAGCGGGAGGGGCGCCCCTATCCAACCCTCGACGCGGAAGGGGCGATCGCCGAGGAGCTGCCGCGCACGCTCAGGCTGCGGTGCTGAGGGGGGGGTGCTGAAGCGGCGTTGCTGAAGCGGCGTTGCCGGATCGGCGCTGCCACCCAGACCGCACGAGCAAGCCGCCTTACAGTAAGGAAGCCTTTCCCATTGGGGTGTCACGGGCATGCAGCAGGCATCCGGGGGCGGGCCACGGGAACTGGCCACGCTCACATCCAAGGGCCAGGTGACCGTGCCCAAGGCCGTGAGGGAGGCACTCGGACTCCGGCAAGGAGACCAGCTGAGCTGGGAAGTGGAAAACGGCTCAGCCCGGGTGCGGGCGGTGTCACCGCTGGATCTGACCTACCTCCAAGGCCTGGAGAGCACCCTGCTGGAGTGGAGCAGCCAGGCCGATGAGGAGGCCTTCGGAAATCTGTGACGCCACTTGAGGCCCATTCCGTCGTGCTGGTGCCGTTTCCCTTCACGGATCGCAGCGCACAGAAACGGCGACCGGCCGTGGTGCTCTCCCAGCCCAGCTTTCAGCAAGCCTCAGGCCACGTGCTGCTGGCGATGGTGACATCCGCCAAACAATCGAGCTGGCCTCTGGATTGGCCCCTTGAGCAGTGGGGATCGGCAGGCCTGCCGCAGCCCTGTCTGGTGCGCTTCAAGCTGTTCACCCTGGATGCGCGATTGATCCTCAGGGCACTGGGAACATTGCACGCCGAAGATCGGCAAGGCGTGATCTCCAGCCTCGTGCAGCTGCTGGGGGCTACTCCCCCCGGCCAGCCGCTGCCGAACCACTGAGCCAGGCCTCCAGCCCCTCCCCGAGGAAGGAGAGGCCGAGCACGAGCACGAACATCGCCAGGCCGGGGTAGAGGGCGGTCCACCAGATGCCGGTGGGCAAGGCGGTGAGGGCCTGCTGCAGGTCGCCGCCCCACTCGGGGATGGTTTCCGGCAGGCCGAGGCCGAGGAAGCCCAGGCCGCCGAGCACCAGCACCGCATCGGCGGCGTTGAGGGTGAGCAGCACCGGCACCGAGGTGATCACGTTGCGCAGCAGGTAGCGGCGCAGGATCCAGAGGGGGCCAGCCCCGAGCGACTGGGCCGCCTCGATGTAGAGCTCGGCCTTCACCTGAGCGCTCTGGTTGCGCACCACGCGGAAGTATTGGGGGATGTAGACCACACAGAGCGCGGCGGCGGCGTTGGGCAGGCCGCGGCCGAGCAGGAAGGCCAGCACCACCGAAAGCAGCAGCACTGGCAGGGTGTAGAGGGTGTCCATCAGCAGCACCAGCACCCGGTCGACCCAGCCGCCCAGGTAGCCGCTCGCCATGCCCAGGGGCACGCCCACCACCAGGGCCACCACCAGCGCCAGCACCACCACCTGCAGGGCCACGCCGCTGGCGGCCAGGGTGCGCACGCACACGTCGCGGCCGAGGCGGTCGGTGCCGCACCAGTGGGCGGGCGAGGGCGGCGCGTAGATCGGGCTGTCGAGGCCGGCGTTGGGATCTGGCAGCCAGCCCGCCTGCACCAGCAGCGGCGTGACCAGGGCCACCAGCAGGTAGGCCAGCACGATCACCACCCCCCAGCGGGCCATCCGGGCCGAGAGGGTGCGGGCGCGGCGAAGCAGCAACAGCATGGCGCCGACCCTACGCAGGGGCAGCGGCGGCGGCAAGGCAGCTGCCGACGGAAACAGCAACCGACCGCGCCAATCATTCGACAGGGTCGAACGATTGACAGGATGCCATCAGACTGGGCCATGGCAGCCGAGCGGCTCACCCATGGGGGAATGGATTCAGCGCCAGATCGAGCCGCGTCTGCGGCGGCTCGCCGCCACCCGCCCCGTGGTGGTGCTCACAGGTGCGCGGCAGACCGGCAAAACAGCCCTGTGCCGGCACCTGTTTCCAGACCACCACTACGTGTCGCTTGACCTACCCAGCGAGGCGGCGACCGCCGAGCAGGATCCGGCCCTCTTTCTGGCCCGCCACCCCCTGCCCCTGTTGATCGATGAGGTGCAATACGCCCCCGGGCTGTTTCGGCACCTGAAGGTGGTGGTGGACCAGGAGCGGCAGCGAAACGGGGCGATCGTGCTCACGGGATCCCAGCCCTTTGCCCTGATGCAGAACGTGAGTGAGAGCCTCGCGGGCAGGGCTGCCGTGGTGAATCTCCACGGGCTGAGTCTGGCGGAAATCCTTGGTACAGCCCCGCAGAGCACACTGCCGCAAATCCTGCTGCGGGGCAGCTTTCCCGAGCTGTGGAGCCGACCGGCCATCGAGGCCGGCGACTTTCACCGCTCCTATGTGAGCACCTACCTGGAGCGCGATCTGCGCAGCCTCCAACAAGTGGGAAACCTGCAGCAATTCGAGCGTTTTCTGCGGGCCAGTGCTCTTCGCTCCGGGCAACTGCTGAACCGGGCAGAACTGGCCCGGGATGTGGGGATCGCTGCCAGCACGGCCGGGCTGTGGCTTTCGGTGCTGGAGCGCAGTGGCCTGGTGTTTCTGCTGGAACCGTGGTTCGGCAATGCCGGCAAGCGGCTCAGCCGCAGCCCCAAGCTCTACTGGCGCGACACGGGCCTGCTCTGCTGGTTGATCGGGATCGGCACGGAGGCAAACCTGCACCGCTCCCCCCTGGTGGGTGCGGTGTGGGAAACGTTTGTGGTGGGGGAGGTGCGCCGACAACTGGAGAATGCAGCCTCTGCCGGCACGCTGCACTTCTGGCGCGACCGCAGCAAAGAGGTGGATGTGGTGCTGGAGCGGGGCGGCCGGTTCTGGTTGGGGGATGCCAAGTGGGGCGAACTCCCCAGCGCCCGAGATGGACTCCGCCTGCGGCAGGTGGCCTCCGAGCTGCCTCCGGGCACCGTGGCCAGCACCGTGCTGATCTGCCGAGCCCCCCATCGCTTTCCCTTGGGCGAGGGGCTAGATGCCCTGCCCCTGAGCGAGCTCACCTCGCACTGGGGCATCGGCTGACTTGAGAGCCGTGGAGCTGCGCCTCACGCTGGAGTGGCCCAGCGCCGCCAGCCTGATGCAGACGGTTCGCGATGTGCTTCTTGCTCCAAGGGAGACACACCGAGAAGCTGAGCGCAGCAAAGCAGCAACAGCATGGCGCCGACCCTACGCAGGGGCAGCGGCGGCGGCAAGGCGGCAGCGGGGGGGAGCAGCCGCATCAGCCCTCCAGCAACTGGAGTTGCAGGCCCTGCTCTCGGAAAATAAGGAAGTCGCGATCCAGGCTGATCAGCCCCCAGCCGCCACTGATGGCAAATGCGGCGAGATAGGCATCCATCCAGCGGCGGGGGGAGGACTGATCGAGAGCGCCAAACCTGGCCCAGTACCCCATCAGTTGCGAGGGTTCGCCCACCAGGGCGACCTGCGGCAAGGCCATCCAGGCATTCAGGGCAACGAGCGCATCGCGATTGGTGACGCCTGCCACCCCATAGGCCCGCTGGATCGCCGGGGTGGAGGCCAGGCGCAGGTAGCTCTGTTGGGTGGCGCGGCACCAGAGCCAGGGCCACTCCGCCGTTGCCGCCTGCAGCAGGGCCCGCACCTGGGCATGGGCGGGATGGGCCTCAAAGCTGAGGGCCAGCCAAACGTTGCTGTCGATCAGAGATCCACCAGCGGCCGATGGTCCAGCCATCAGATCCGAAGACCTGCTCTGTGGAGGTCGTCGTCGAGGAGAGCGTCCCGTTCCAGGGCCAGCAGGGCATCGAGATCAGCGGGCGGAGGGGAATCGCCAACCTGCCGGGGAAACAGCGGCATCCCATCCGCAGCGATCCGAACAGCCGTGGCCTGATCGCCAGCCGCGGCTTCCCGATCGGCCTGCTCGTTGAGGCCCTGGCGGATGTAATCGGCCACCAGCTCCCGGAATGTGCGGCCCTCGTGGAGAGCACGCTGGCGAGCCGCTTTCACGAGCACGTCGGGGAGATCGATGGTGGTTTTCATCACACCGCTCACCTGGGCAACCAGTTTACTGGTTTCCTGGGAATGACCTGGCCAAGCCAGGCGGGCTTGCAAGCCACCGATAACCTGCAGCCAACGGGAATCCAGCCATGGGCACCGCGCGGGTGCTGATCGTCGACGACGACCCGGAGCTGCGCCACTTCCTGCGCACGGAGCTGGAGCTGGAGGGCTACGCCTGCAGCGAGGCGGCCACGGGGCAGCAGGCGCTGATGCAGGCGCGGGGGGAACGCTGGGACCTGCTGCTGCTCGACTGGACCCTGCCCGACTTCAGCGGCGTGGAGCTCTGCCGGCGGCTGCGGGGCACCGACGACCGCACGCCGGTGCTGATGCTCACCGCCCGCGACGACGTGAAGGAGCGGGTGGAGGCGCTCGACGCCGGCGCCGACGACTACCTCACCAAGCCGTTCTCGATCGAGGAACTGCTGGCGCGGGTGCGGGCACGGCTGCGGCAGGGGGCTGGGGGCCCGGGGCCAGCGGGCGACCCCCTGCAGCCCCTGCGCCTGGCCGACCTGGAAGTGAATCCGGCCAGCCGCGAGGTGAGCCGCGGCGGTGAGCCGGTGGCGCTCACGGGCAAGGAGTTTGAGCTGCTGCAGCTGCTGATCCGCCAGCCCCAGCAGGTGCACAGCCGCGCCGCGATCCTGGAGGCGGTGTGGGGCGAGCACTGGGTGGGCGACGACAACGTGCTCGATGTGTATGTGCGCGCCCTGCGCCGCAAGCTGGAGCGCCCCGGCGCCTCCACCCTGATCCAGACGGTGCGCGGCGTGGGCTTCATGCTCAAGGAGGGCCCCCCGCGGGGGTGAACGGCGGGCGCCTCAGATCGGCCCCAACGGCTTTACAGGCGGCAGCAGCAGCTGGAAATCGGCGCCGCCGCCGGGCACGTCGGCCACCTGCACCTGGCCGCCCATGGCCTCGATGAGCAGCTTCACCACCGAGAGGCCGATGCCGCTGCCGCGGCTGTCGGAGCGGATGGCGGCGCTGCCCCGCACAAACCGCCCGAAGATCGCCTCGCGCTCATCGGCAGCCACGCCGGGGCCGCGGTCGCGCACGTGCAGCACCAGCTCACCGGCGGGGCCGGTGCTGGCGGCCAGGGTGATCGGCCGCGGGGCAGGGCTGTATTGCAGGGCGTTGTCCACCAGGGTGGTGAGGCACTGCTGCAGGCGGTCGGGGTCGCCGATGCCGATCGGCGGCTCGGGGACGGCGGCGCTGCCGGCATCGAACTGGAGGCGACCGGCGGCCTGGGGGGCCATGCGCTCGTAGAGCTCAAGCAGGGCATCGTCGCCCACGATCAGCCGGCGACGCAGCACCAGGCGGCCGGAATCGCGGCGGGCGAGGTCGAGCAGATCGCTCACCAGCGTGCCCATGCGGTTGGCCTCTTCGCGGATCAGGAGCAGCGAGGGGGCCAAGGGTGTGGCCTGCTGCTGGCGCAGCAGCCGCTGGGTGTGGCCTGAGATCAGGGTGATCGGCGTGCGCAGCTCATGGGCCACCCCATCCACAAAGGCGCGCTGGCGCTCCCAGGAAGCGCGCAGACGCTCCTGCAGGGCATTGAAGGCGGTGGCGATCGGCTGCAGCTCCTCCGGCTGGGCGGCCACATCGATCGCATCGTCGAGTGCGGGAGGCGCCTGGATGGCGCGCAGCTGGGCAGTGAACTCCTCCAGCGGCTGCACCAGGCCGCGGCGCAGCACCAGCCGCAGCAGCCCGCTGGTGAACAGGCTGGCCACGCCAGCTGCCACCACCAGCAGCCAGAAGGAGAGCTGCTCCTGCTGCACCGAGGTGCTCACGTTCTGCTCCACCAGCAGCACGGCCCTGCTGCCATCGGCGAGCGCCAGGGACACCGGGCTGACCAGCCAGGCACCGTCAGCGCTGCGCTGCAGTGCTACCGGATCGGCCTGGGCCGGGGCCTCCCCTGGGGGCAACAGCTCCAGCGCCAGCCCCGGGCTGAGCACCCCAGCCAGCAAGGCCTCCAGCTGGGGCCGGTTACGGGCACGGCCCTGAACAGCGGCGGCCACCTGCTCCACAAGCTGGCGGTGACCGGCCTGGCGCTGAACGCCGGCCAGGGCCAGGTTGAACAGCAGCAGCACGCTGTAGCCAGCGAGCACCGCCAGCAGCGAGGTGCTCTGCAGCCACAGCCGCAGGGGCGAGATGCGCACCATCCAGCGAGCCACGGCCCCGCTTCTCAGACAATCCTCAGATTCTGCTCAGCCCTGGCTTGTTGGCAGCGCCGGAGCCCAAGGCCATGCTGACTAGTGACGTTTCAGCCACAGGCTGACCTTCATGACCTCCCGTTTCCAGGCCAGGCTGCTGGCCCAGCGCGCTCTCTTCCAGCGCCTTCAGAGCTCCAAAGGAATCAATAAGCCAAACGCGGGCTTCACCCTGATTGAACTTCTAGTCGCCATCGTCATCATTGGCGTATTAGCCTCAATAGCCCTTCCCGCATACCTCAATCAGCAAGGGAGGGCGCGAATTAACGCCGCCCAAAATGCAGCCATGGCCGCAGGAAGAGCATGCGCAGCAGCAACCACAACAGGAGACCCCTTTACAACCCCTAACGGAATTGCCTCCACAGGCTGCGCCGCCGGCACACCATCCACATTCACCGCCAGCAATGCTTCATTCGGCACCACTACCGCAGCCGTTGCGTCTCTTGGAGCAGGCGGCGATGTTCAACTAACTACTTGCGCGGGCGCAACCGGATGGAACCCAGGCTCACCATCAACCGGTTGCAACCCCACTCGGTCTTAATTAACCGAACCATTTCGCGGCCTCATCCCATACCGGTCACCGCCAAGGCGGCGACCGGCTTTTTTGGCTTTTTTAATATAAATCCAAGCCCACCTCATGAACATTTCCCCTGATAAATACCAACGACATAATCCCCTCCCCACCAAAGCCGACCCTGCCTGCCACAAAATACGCGTCCATACATGGAGGCCCCAGCCATGGATTCACCTTGATTGAGCTGCTAATAGCCGCGATCATTCTTGGCATCCTTTCGTTTACAGCGTTTCCCACATTTCTCAACCAGCAAGGGAGGGCGCGCATTAGCGCCGCCCAGAACGCAAGCATGGCCGCAGCACGCGCATGCGCGGCAGCAATTACGACAGGAGACGTCTATACAGCACCGAGCGGTATTACATCCACCAGCTGCGCCGCAGGGGCTCAATTTACTTTCACAGCCAGCAACTCATCATTCGGCACTACAACTGCCGCAGTTTCAACCCTAAGATCTAGTGGCGACATCGAATTGACAACTTGCGCATCCGCAAATGGTTGGACTGCAGGCACCCCCTCAAGCCTATGCACACCCAACAGGATTCAGTAAAAGCTGGCAATTAAAATGCCTCGAAGGATCGCAGATTTTTTCGAGCAAGACTTGCACACTTGACCACAAAGATACTTGGTTGATTACCTCCAGGCCCATTGAAACTTGCGTCTGGCTTATGGGGCAATCGGCATGCGCTGAGACAATTAAAAGCTCAAGTTTGACAATCCCCTCACCCCACCAGCACCGGCGGATCGCGATAATCCGCCACCACGCTCTCCAGCTCGTCGCGATTGGCCTCGAGGGCTGCCACGCAGGCGGGATCGAGCTCGCCCTTATGGGCCAGGTCGCGCACCAGCTCCAGGCCTTCGCTCACCGAAGCGCTGCGGCGGTAGGGGCGGGTGCTGGTGACGGCATCGAACACATCGGCCATGGCCACGATCCGGCCCTCAATCGGAATCGCCGCGCCGCGAAGGCCGACCGGGTAGCCGGAGCCGGGGAGGCGCTCGTGATGGGTGCGGATGATGTTGGCCATCAGGCGGGTGGCCGGCTGGTCGGGGATGCTGTGCTGCCCCAGCAGCTTATGCAGAATCTCCAGCCCCAGCTCCACGTGGGTGCGCATCACCACCATCTCCTCGGAGGTGAGGCGGCCGGGCTTGAGCAGGATGCCGTCGGGAATGCCGATCTTGCCGATGTCGTGCAGCCGCGAAAACAGGCTGAGCTGCTCGATGAAGGTGGGGCTGAGCTGGTGGCTCTCCGCCAGCCCCATTGCGATCATCCGGGTGATGCGGCTCACCCGCTCGAGGTGATGGCCGGTTTCGCTGTCGCGCAGGCGGGCGAACTCGTGCGCCACCCCCGTGGCCTGGCGCAGGGCCTCGAGGGCATCGGCGCCGCTGCGCAGGTTGGTGATGATCAGCTCGGCCAACACCGCCAGGGCCGCCTGCTCCACCGGGGCAAAGGTGTTGCCGGGCTCGGCCACGCACACGATCCGGTGATCGGCCAGCACCTCGGTGAACAACTCCGCGGCACCCTGGTGCTGCAGCTGACCTGCCGGATCGCCCCACAGCTGGGGAGCGGGCTGCTCCCCGCTGGCAGCCGCCTGGCTGTCGAACAACAGCCAGAACTGGCCGTTGCCAGCCTCGGCAAAGCAGAGCAGGCGCTGCAGATGGGGCACCAGCCCATGGGCGCGCGCCCCCAGCTGATGCAACTGGCTGCGCTGTTGTGGATGGAGCACCGGAACCAAGTGCCCAGCCAATTCCGAAATAACCCTAGGCGCTCGGTTCGGAGCCTAGCCGCGGCGCAGGCAGCTCCAGCACCAGCGGTTGATCGGCCGCCAGCTGGCGCGCCAGGCGCAGCTGGAGCACGCCGCTGGTCTGCGCCTCGGCGACAAAACCCCGCCGCTGGAGGCAGGGCATCGATCAACACCCGGTTCTGAGGCGCCGTGCTGGCGAGCTCACCGCTGAGGCCGTAGGCGGGCCCGCAGCGCATCAGCACCCGCCCGCGCCAGATCGGCGAGGGCGACGCCCCCACCGAATAGGTGATCCCCCCGGCGGGCGTGCCCAGCTGCAGCACCACCGTGCGCCCCGCCAGCGAGCAGCCCGCCGGCACGGTGAGCGCGGTGCTCGCCCACTGGGCCTGCTGCAGCTCCTGGCGCACCAACTCCAGGGCCCGCTGGCCCAGCTGGCGCTCGCGCAACAGGCGTCCCAGGGTCTGGGAGGCGCCGCTCTCCACCACCAGCAGCTGCAGCAGCACCGCCGCCAGGCCGCCGCCGAGCAGCAGGGCGATCAGCAGCTCGGGCAGGGAGAAACCGAGGTGGGGCCGGCGTTTCAGACGGCGTTGCACAACGGAAACCATGGCGATCAAGGCGTAGAGATCAGAGCGTGGGGTCAGGACGGCAGTGCTCACTGCTGAGGCCGGCAGCGGGCTCGCTGGCGTACTGGCCCAGGCGCAGCACGCCCAGGGGCAGGGCCAGCACCAGGCAGCGACGCAAGGGCGTGGCCGGGCTGGCCACCACCACCGTGCCGGCATCGATCAAGAGGCCATTGGCCGTGAACCGCAGCGCCTCCGGCAGGTTGTGGTGCACCTCCAGGGCGGCATGGGTGGCCTCGGCCTCCGCCAGCAGCCCCGCCTCCCCCTCCAGGGGCAGCAGCAGCGGCCGGCCATCGCGTAGGGCCCGGTCGCGCCCGCGCTCGATCTCCAGCATGAGGCTGCGGCTCGCCGCCTCCACCCGCATCCGCGCCAGCGCCCCCTGACCGCTCGGCAACGCCAGCGCCGCCAGGATCCCGAGCACAGCAACAGCGATCAGCAATTCCGGGAGGCTGAAGGCGGCCCGTGCCTCCCTACATGGGTGGCCCGGCAGCCCCAGGCGGCGGTGGTTCATACCCATCCCTGCGAATGGGTTCAGGGTTGCCACAGACCAGCAACCGGCCCTCTCAGCGGTACACCTGGCTCCGATGGGCGATCTGGAGCACCAACACCACCAGTTCGCCGTCCTGGATGTCGCAGATCAGCCGGTAGTCGCCCACGCGGTAGCGCCAAAGTCCCGTGAGGTTGGCGGTCAGTGACTTTCCCCGCTGCCTGGGGTTCTCAACCTCAAGCACCAGCCTGTTCAAGTACCGCACGAGGATCTGGGCTGAAGAGCGATCGAGCTTCTTGATCTGCCGCTTTGCGGTCTCAGAGATCCGAAGCGTCCAGGCCAAGCTCTGTCATCACGTCGTGAAGGCTGTGGGTCTGCTCCTTGCCCGAGCGGACCCGTTCCAGCACCGCAGCGCCCAAGTAGGCATCCTCCAGGTCGTCAATGCCTCCTTCAATCAGCTCCCGGAGGTAAAAGGCCTTCGAGCGACCCGTGACCTGAGCGAGCTGGGCGAGCCGAGCCTCCACAGCTGGATCCAGGCGAATGGAGGTGGGCATGCGTTCATCCCATCGATCGATGTATTCACTCTACTGAGCTCTTCAGGGAAGCTCTCCTCCAGGCGGTGCTTCAGCAGGCGGGAGAGCTCCCTCCGAACTGACCTCCGCCTCGGGGGCTCCTTCATCACCCCCCACCCCGCACAAGCCCAGGGCCGCCGGGTCATACCAGCGCTGGCGCTCGAGGCCGCCGTGCCCCTGCAGCCGCAGGCGCACGCCGTGGCCGTCGCGTGCGAGGGCCGGCAGGTGGGCCACCAGCCAGTCGGCAGCAGCCTGGCAATCGGCAGCCACCGGTGTGCCCGCCAGCTGCTGCAGCTGGGCCTGCACCGCCAGCAGTTCGGTTTCCAGGGCGGTGTGCTGCTGGCGCTGCTGCTCGGCGCGCACGCTCCACTGGCTGCCGGAGGCCCACACCTGCAGTGAGGCGCTGGCGCTGATCGCCAGCACCGTGGCGGCCACCAGCAGTTCGGTGAGGTTCATTGCGCCACCTCCGCGGTCGCGCTGCGCAGCCCCAGCTCCTGCACCGCCAGGAGCCGCGGGCTCTCATCGGTGCTGAAACGCAGAGCAAAGGCGGCCGCCGGCCCGCCGTCACTGGACTGCAGCAGCAGTTCCGCCAGGCCCTCCCCCTCGGCGCCGGACTGGGGGCGGTAGTGCAGCAGCTGCCAGCCCTGGTTGCCGGCCACCCCCTGCCGCAACGCCTCAAGCGCGCCCGGCTCTGCGCAAGCGGCCTCGGCCCACTGCGCATCGGCCAGGGGCAGCAGGCAGCGGTGCTGGCGCTGCAGGGCGCCGGCGAACTGCTGGGCGGCCTCCATCAGCCGGTCTTCCAGCAGGCGGCGGCGCTGCTGCACCACCTGCAGGCTCCGCCCCTGCAAGGCCAGCGCCTGCAGCGACAGGCTGCTGAGCAACAGCAACAACGACACACTGAACGAGAGCGGCAACATCGGGCCACACGCAGGGCGTGCTCAGGGTTGCCACAGGGCCCACATCACTTCACGAGGGCGTGAGGGATGTTGGGGCTGCGGGGATCGGGCTCCAGGCGCTGGCGCGCCGAGTGAATGGTGGGGTCCATGTCCTCCATCGGAACACCCCCAAGCAACACGTCGTTGCCCAACACGAGCGGACCCACACAACAGATCCGATCCTGAAAGGCCACCTTCACCGGGCCCACATAGGGCACCCGCATGGAACGACCATCGGCCACTGAACGCCGGGCTGAGGTTCATCACAACGCTAACCACCGTCAACAGCGTCGCTAGCGTTTGGGTGAATGTGGGCAGGCATGGGCAGGATGCTGCGGCGCCTTCAGAGCTGGTGGCAGCAGGAATGGCTGGCCTTGGTGCGCAGCGACGGCCGCCGCTTCGTGGCGCTGCTGGCCCTGGCGGCGGTGGTGGTGCTGGCGATCGCCCACCTGCAACAGACGGGGCTGCAGCTGCTGGCCCTCGCCCTGGTGCTGCTGCTGGTGCTGCTGCGCCGGCAGCAGGAGCAGGATCTGCGCCTCGATCACACCAGCCATCTGCTCGATGTGCTGCTGGAGCAACTCAGCGGCACCAGCACTACGGAGCCCAGCAGCGCAGACGCTGTCAGTGGAAGTGGGGACAGCGGTGATCTCCCACAGCGTGACATCCGCCTGAAGGTGAATGCGCTGGCGGTCTTGCTCGATCGCCTGCTGCAGACAGCCCACAACCGCAGCCTGGTGGATGAACTCACCCAGCTGCCCAATCGCCGCGCCTTCCTGGAGCAGATCCAGGTGGAATCGGCGCGGGCACGGCGCTCCAACAAGCCCTTTGCGGTGCTGTTCGTGGACATCGACCAGTTCCGCAGCCTCAACGACACCTACGGCCACGCCACCGGCGACCGGGCCCTGATCGCGGTGGCGCGCAAGCTCAAAGACACGGTGCGCCTGGGCGACTTCCTGGCCCGCTACGGCAGCGATGAATTCGCGGTGTTGATGGATCTCTCGGCGATCCGTGAAGCCAACGAGGAAACCCTCAAGGCGAGGGCCTATCAGTTCGCCTCGCGGGTGGTGAGTGCCTTCAACGACATCACCGACCTGGGCAACACCAGCCTCGACATCGGCGTGAGCGTGGGCGTGAGCGTGGTGCATCCCGGCGAGACCGACGCCGAGGCGATCCTGCGAAACCTGGACACGGCGATCGTGCAGGCCAAGGGCCAGAAGCACGAGCGGGTGGCGATCTTCGATGTGAGCAACGCCGCCAGCACCACCACCAGCTTCGACGATTACAAGCTGTTCAGCGAGCTGAAAGAGGCATTGCGGCAGCGCACCCTGCAGATGGCCTTTCACCCCCTTGTCACCGGCGATGGCCGCTGGTGGAGCCTTGAGGCCCTGGCGCGCTGGCAACACCCGGAGCTGGGCTTCATCCCCCCGGATCGCTTCATCGCCATCGCCGAGCGCTAACGCCTGATGCGCGAGCTGGGCGACCTGATCTTCCAGCTCTCGCTGGAGGGCTTCTGCCAGATCCGCGAGGCCCTGGATCTCCCCGGTCTGCGCCTCTCTGCGAACATCAGCCCCACCCAGCTCAGCGACCCGGATCTGCACGAGCGTCTGCGGGGCATGCTCCAGGGGGCCGGCCTCACCCCGGAACTGATCACCCTGGAGATCACCGAGGCCTCGATCCTCGAGAGCACACCGGCCACCGAGGCCAACCTGCAGCAGTTCCGCGCCCAGGGCTATGCCCTGGCCCTCGATGATTTCGGCACCGGCTATTCCTCGCTCAACCTGCTCAACACCCTCCAGCCCAACGAAATCAAGATCGACAAGTCGTTCGTGATGGCCCTCGGCAGCGACGGCTACGCCGGCCAGATCGTGGCCGTGATCTCCAGCATGGCCAAACACATGGACCTCCACCTCGTCGCCGAAGGCGTGGAAGACGCCTCTATCCTCGGCGCCCTCCAGGAGCTGGGCATTCCCCTGTTCCAGGGCTACCACTTCTACAGGCCAATGCTGCCGGAGGCCTTGATCGCGGAGGGGGAGAAGGGGGGCTGATTGGGAAGCGCGGGAAGAGCTGAGCCCCTTTCAAAGCAAGGCTACCGGTGATCTTGACTTTGACGCTTTCAGGCAACTTCACAACTATCAGCTCTACTGAAACAGGAAGAGGGGTAGAGAAAGTCTTCACAGAAGCTGCAGCGAAGCCCCCATCCACCGCCGCCATCACCCCCCGCGGCGCTCGAGCAGGCGAAAGGGGTCGTAGGCCACGCTGATGGCGAATTCCTCGGCAAACTCCAGCACCCGGCACCAGGCGCGCTGCTCGCGCAGGATGCCGCGCAGGATCACCGGCGCCGTGGCCTGGGCCAGGGTGATCTCCACCAGGGGCCAACCCACCGAGGCCTGAACAGCGTCTTCGCGGTAGAGCGGCACCACATCAAGGGCGCCCACGAGGATGCGGCGGCGGCTGGCCTCCCACTGGTAGGGCAGGTCGTAGCGCTCGAGCAGCTCGGCGGCGAGGGCCCAGCTGCTGCCGTGTTCATCGATGGCGGTGGCCAGGGGCAGACCGCGGGCCTCGATGCTGCTGGCGCGGCGGAACTGCAGGGGCGGCGGCGCGGGCTGGGGGGCCAGCCCGGGGCTGCTGTCACCCCGGAGGATCTGGCGCACGCGCTCGCGCAGCTGCTCACCGCCGGTGGGCGGGCCGCCCTTTTCCAGTTGCAGCAGGTCCCAGCGCTCACCGGTGCCGCCCCAGATCACCGGGCCGTAGTTGTCGTGCGCGTCGCGGCCGTCGCGGTTGGCGGCGGCCTCGGCGTGGGTCATCAGCCGCTGGATGGTGATCTGCTCGGCGCTCCAGCCCCAGCTGCGGGCCACGGCGGCGGCCTCCTGGCAGAGCGCCTCCAGCTGGGACTTGGTGGGTGGGATCGTCCAGGGGTCGGGCTGGCCGCCCATGCAGGCGCAGCTCAGGGCCACAGCATTGGCGTTGCGGCGCCAGGTGTGGGCGGGCAGGTCGGCGGCGTAGCTGTGCAGGCGGTGCACCACCCCTTCGCCGCTGATGATCGAGTGATAGAGCCCGCTGCGCACCCAGGTGTAGGGGGTGGCGGCCCAATGCAGATAGATCGTGGCGGCCATCGCCAGCGCTGCGCCCACTGCGTTCTCGGTAGCCACGGGCCTGGCCGCTGGCAAGCAGCGGCAGCAGAGGGTCATGGCTCAAAAAACTCACATCAAATTCTCAGAGTTGTGAAACCCTTTGCCTTGAAAGAGGTTTCCGGGAATTCCCTGGCTTGGAACGATGACCACCGGCCCTGCTCCCACACAACTCAGACACAGCACCAGGCTGAACACGCTCCAAAGCCATATTGTTCAGGCAGGTAGTCTAGGTCTGCCCTGGCATCGCTGCTCCTCTTGGTGACACGACCATGGCTGAGGAAGTGAACATCGTGCCCCCGTCGGATGAACTGACAGCCGGCAGCACCCAGTCCCAGCTCAGCGCCGAAGCGCTGGAGAACGAACAGCGCATGGCTGGCAACCGGCCGGACGCCGATAACTATGAAGCCAGCGCTTCCAGTGACAACCCGCCAGGCGTCACCTTCTTTGGCGATGCCGAGGACAACACCCCGGTGGAGGAGGGTCCCCCACCGGACATCGGCGTCGGTGTCACCACCCCAGCTCCTGGAACCATTCCCCCTAACTCCCCCCTAACTCCAAGGTTGACGAGTTAGGCGGCGGCGGTGGCGGCGTGCTTGGCGACGGACCAGATCTTCCCGACCTTCTGACCACCCAGCCCCTCGCTCTTGGAGGCCTTGGCGGAGTAGTGCCTGCGAATGAACCCCCTGAGATTGATGGGTTCACAGCAGAAGCGGGGACGGGCACCGATACCGGCACTGACACCGGCTCAGACACGGGCAGCGATACCGGCTCGGACACGGGCAGCGATACCGGCTCAGACACGGGCAGTGACACCGGCTCGGACACGGGCAGCGACACCGGCTCCGATACCGGCAGCGACACCGGCTC
>VGPU01000019.1 GCA_016882525.1 Cyanobacteria bacterium M_surface_10_m2_119
CAAGGCCATGCTCGAGGACATAGCCGTTCTCACCAACGGCCAGCTGATCACCGAGGATGCCGGCCTCAAGCTGGAGAACGCCAAGCTGGAGATGCTGGGCACCGCCCGCCGCATCACCATCAACAAGGACACCACCACCATCGTGGCCGAGGGCAACGAGGCGGCTGTGAAGGCCCGCTGCGAGCAGATCCGCAAGCAGATGGACGAAACCGACTCCTCTTATGACAAGGAGAAGCTGCAGGAGCGTCTGGCCAAGCTGAGCGGCGGTGTGGCCGTGGTCAAGGTGGGCGCCGCCACCGAGACCGAGATGAAGGACAAGAAGCTGCGCCTGGAAGACGCCATCAACGCCACCAAGGCGGCCGTTGAGGAAGGCATCGTCCCTGGTGGCGGCACCACCCTGGCCCACCTGGCTCCGGCTCTCGAGGAGTGGGCCGCTGCCAACCTCACCGGCGAAGAGCTGATCGGCGCCACCATCGTGGCCTCCGCCCTCACCGCACCCCTCAAGCGCATCGCTGAGAACGCCGGTGTGAACGGCTCGGTCGTGGCCGAGAACGTCAAGCACAAGCCGTTCAACGAGGGCTACAACGCCGCCACAGGCGAGTACGTCGACATGCTGGCCGCCGGCATCGTGGACCCCGCCAAGGTGACCCGCTCCGGTCTGCAGAACGCCGCCTCGATCGCCGGCATGGTGCTCACCACCGAGTGCATCGTGGCCGATCTGCCCGAGAAGAAGGAAGCTGCTCCCGCCGGTGGCGGCATGGGCGGCGGCGACTTCGACTACTGATCGTCGACGCGCGTTCCGCATCCTGCGGATTGCTGGGGAGAGTGGGGGCACAGCCCTCCTCTCCCCTTTTTCATGGACGATCGCCTTGGTTGCGCTTCACGTGCTGCAGGCTTTCGATGCCCTGATCTGGCTGCGCTCTGCGGCTGCAGTGGAGTGCCGATATGGCATCAGTGAGGCCACCATCAGCCGCTACCGCAAGAGCTGCCTGGCCCTGTTCCACGTGGCGCTGGAGCGCCGCCAGGGGGAGTGGGAGTTGCTGGGCGACACCTCGATCCTGATGTTGGAGCGGGCCGTGCATCAGAAGGCACGCTGGCGCGGGGCGGCACCCCTGCGGCTGGAGGCCACCTACTGGTCGGCGCCGCTGCTGCAGTCTCCGCCCCTGCCCGACTGGCTGCTGGGAGTCTCGAACATCGTCGGTGTGCGGCGCACCTTCCAGCTGGTGCAGGACCGCATCGTCGATGCCCTGATCACCGGCCTGCCGGACCTTCCCACCGACCGGCAGCCGGCGCTGTGTGCGATTCCGATCGTGCGCATGCCCGTGGCCTACCTGGTGGCGCCGGGCCATCCCCTCCTCAGGCGGGGATCACTCACCGTTGCCGACATCGCGGAGTTTCCCTCCCTCGCCCTGCCGGAGGGCTCCTATCCCCTGGTGGAGGAGGCCCTGCGCCGGCTGGGGCTCTGGAATGACGGCGTGCGGATGGCGCGCTATCGCCGTGACCTCTGGGAGGGGCGGGCGGAACAGGAGTTGGTGGTGGGATATGGCACTGCTCTCAGCCCTGCGGTGAGTGGGGAGCGTCTCTGCCGACTGCCCCTGGAGCTGCCCTTTGCCTCCGGGGATGCCCTGGTGGTGAGGCGCGAGTATGCCGATCACCCGCGTCTGCATGACCTGCTCCTAGACCTGCACCGTCGCTATGCGCCCATGGTGCGCCGGTTTGCGGACGTCACCTTTGATCCCTTATTTCTGAGGCGTCTGGGTGCGTAGGGATTCTGCGGTTATGCAGATCCTGAAAAATCCCGCACATCCGTTTGTGGATCAGCGTTTGGCCTCGGTTGATTCGTTCGCCAGCCGTACAGTCGCGCCACGTCGGCTGGGTGATCCAGTGGTCACAGTGGAGCTGTTGGCGACTCTGGATGCCCTGCTCTGGCTGCGTACCGGTGAGCGTGCTGCTGGATATCTGCAGTGCACCCAATCCACGGTGAGTCGACATAGCCGCCGCTGTCTGGAGGTGTTCGGTCTCCGGATGGAGAAGCGTGCCGGTGAGTGGTGTCTGCTGGGAGACCCCACCCTTCTGAATCTCCAGCGCGGGGTCCATCAGTTCCTGCGGTGGCAGCAGGGGACCGGGTTGCGACTCGATGGCCAGTATTGGTGCCGCCATCTGCTGGAGCCCGGTTTGCCTGTGCCCTGGGTGAGCGGCAACGGCAATTACTTTGAATACGAGCGGCCCCTGGCCTTGCTGCAGGAGGGGGTGATTGACGACTGGCTCTGTTCGGCCCCTGATCTACCCGAGCATCCCGATCTGCACACCGTGCAACTCACCGCCATGCCCATGCGCCTGGTGGTGAAACCCGGTCACCCCCTGCTCGCTCGCCCCGCTCCGCTGCATCTCGATGACCTGGCGGACTATCCGGTGCTACCCCTGCCGGAGGGAGCCTTTCCCCGGCTCAGGCGGTGCTGGAGTCTCTCGGACTCTGGTCGTGTCCCCGCCGCGACCACCGCCTCCGCCAGGCTGCCTGGTTCGGTCAGGTGCCGCTGGAGGATCTCATGATCGCCTTTGACACCCCTCTGCGCCTGGCCGCTGGCCACAGCGAGGGCTGGGTGCCCCTGCCCCTGGATCTGCCGCTGGTGGTGGGCGAGGCGCTGGTGGTGCGCCGTACCTTTGCCGCCAGTCCGCATCTGCGCACGCTGCTGAAGGGTCTCCGTCAGCGGGCCAGTCAGCTGGCCCAGGGCTTGAGGGATGTGCAGCTGCTGGAGCCTCCCCTGGCGTCGGTCGCCGCCGGCCTCAACCCGGTTTGAAGCTGAGGGCCACGCCGTTGTTGCAGTAGCGCTTGCCGGTGGGACGGGGACCGTCGTTGAACACGTGACCCTGGTGGCCCCCGCAGCGGCGGCAGTGGTATTCCGTGCGCGGCACGATCAGCTTGAAATCGACCTTGGTGCCCAGGGCCCCGGGAAGGGGTTGCCAGAAGCTGGGCCAGCCGGTGCCGCTGTCGTATTTGGCCGAGCTGCTGAATAGGGGCAATGCACAGCCAGCGCAATGGAAGGTGCCCTTGCGCTTCTCGCCGTTGAGGGGGCTGGAAAAGGGGCGTTCGGTGCCCTCGCGCCGCAACACGGCATAGGCCGCCGGGCTCAACCGGTGCTTCCAGGCGGCATCACTGAGGGCCCAGGCCGGGTCCGCGGCCTGGCTTGCGGCCGCAGAGGCGTCAGCGGGAATGTAGGGAATGGCCAGGCCCCCCAGCATCTGGCTGAGGCGGGCGAGCAATCCGCGGCGGGTCATGGCGCGGACACCTCAGCCCACCCAGCCGGCGCTGAGCACCACCGCCAGCCCGAGAAACAGGGCCAGGAGGGTCCAGGTGATCCGGTTGAGGGTCTGTTCGGCGCTCCTGGCGCTGGTGAACATCGAGCCGCCGCTGGCAGCCAGGCCGCCCATGCCATCGCCCTTGGGGCTGTGCAGGAGCACGCTGATGATCAGGAGGATGCCCGAGGCAAACCACAACCAGGAGAGCACGGTGGTGAGCATGGGCAGGGCCGTGAAACGGTCGATGGATGCAGGCTAGACGCCCAATGTCTGGGGGATGCGGCTGGTGCTGGTGCTCGCCCCCAGGGGCACGACCAGGGAGGTGCCCGTCATGGTCTCGGGTTTCGGAAGCCCGAGGATCTCGAGCACGGTGGGAGCGATGTCGGCCAGGCCACCCCCTTCGCGCAGGTGCACATCGTTGCCGTGGCCAGGAAGCTTGCGCTGTTCACCCTCCACCAGGATCACGGGCACCGGGTTGGTGGTGTGTGCGGTCCAGGGGCGCCCGTCAGGACCCTGCATCACCTCGGCGTTCCCATGGTCGGCCGTGATCAGCATCGTGCCGCCCATGCGACTGGTGGCCTCCAGCAGCCGGCCGACGCAGCGGTCGACCGTGCTGATGGCGTCTGTTGTGGCGTCCATCTGGCCCGTATGCCCCACCATGTCCGGGTTGGCGTAATTGATCACCACCAGGGAATAGATGCCCTTGCTGATGGCGGCGATGCAGCTGTCCGTGAGCTGATCGGCCGACATCGCCGGGGCCTGGTCATAGGTGGCCACGCGAGGCGAGGGCACGAGGTGCCGGTCTTCGCCGGGGAAGGCCTGTTCGATGCCCCCATTCATGAAGTAGGTGACATGGGGGTATTTTTCGGTTTCTGCGGTGCGGAACTGGCGGAGGCCGGCTTCCGAGAGCACCTGGCCCAGCAGCCCATCAAGGGATTCGGGTGGAAAGGCCACATCCACCGGCAGCCCCTTTTCGTATTGGGTGAAGGTGACCACAGCCAGGTCAGGGACCAGGTCGCGGGGGAAGGGCTCGAAGTCGGAGACCACAAAGGCGCGGATCAGCTGGCGCACCCGATCGGGCCGGAAATTGAAGCAGACCAGGCCGTCACCCCCCTGAATGACGCCTTCAGCCACGCGAACCGGCTCGAGGAATTCGTCGGTGATGTCGTCGGCGTAGGCGGCTGCGATGGCGTCAGCTGCACTGGCGGCACCGATCTCTCCAGATTCGGTCAGCAGCCGGTAGGCCTTTTCAGTGCGATCCCAGCGGTTGTCGCGATCCATGGCCCAGTAGCGGCCGCAAACGGTGGCGATGCGACCCACGCCGGCCTCCTCAATCAGACTCTCCACCCGCGCGACGAAGGCCTGGGCGCTGTTGGGCGCCGTGTCGCGGCCGTCGGTGATCACATGCACGCAGACCGACGTCAGACCTCGTCCGGCAGCCCAGTGCAGCAGACCTCCCAGATGGTCGACATGGCTGTGGACACCTCCGTCGGAGCAGAGGCCCAGCAGGTGGAGGGTGCCGCCGCTGGCGAGGAGGCGATCGCCCAGGGCATTGAGGGCGCCGTTGTCGGCAATGGAGCCATTCCGGACCGCCTGGCCGATGCGCACCAGTTCCTGGCGGATGATGCGTCCGGACCCCATCGTGAGGTGACCCACCTCCGAATTGCCCATCTGGTCGTCGGGCAGGCCGACGGCGGCACCACTGGCTTCGATCAGGGTGTGCGGATAGGCATGCCACAGGGCATCCATCACCGGGGTCTCAGCGGCGCGAATGGCGTTGTGGGCGTCGTCGTGGCGGTAACCCCACCCATCCAGGATGGTGAGGACCACAGGGGCCAAGGCTCCCTGGTTCCCGGTCACACCGTCCCCGAGAGATTGTCTCCGCGTGGAGGGCGTGTCCGTCATGGTGAGCGTGGAACCTGCAGCGGCCGAAGCCGGATCGCACGCGGAAGTGCTGGTGGACAGCGGCTGCTGGATCACAGCCTGGGCCGCTGAAGGCGACTGGGACGTCATCGGCTGCTTGGACGGACCTGCGTTCACCCGACTCACCTCACGACGCTTGATGCGCCAGCCAAGGCCAACCTACAGCGGCCCCTCTACCCGCTCCCCGTCTGATCCCGGTGCGTCAGCCTTTGGCCACACGGGGCGCGGCAACTGGCCTGCCTACGATGGGTGGGCCTGCTGGGCATCCATGGAGCGCCTGGACATCCTCTCCAGTGCTGAGCTGAGCCGCACCCTGGATCGCCTGGCCTCCCAGGTGCTCGAAGCCGTCGCTGACAGCCGCCGACTGGTGCTGGTGGGCATTCCCACCCGGGGAGTGGCTCTGGCGGAGGTGCTGGCTGCCCGCCTCAGTGATCTCTGTGGTCATCCAGTGGCACAGGGGCGGCTGGATCCCACCTTCCATCGCGACGACCGGGAGCGGATCGGCACCCGCCTCGTGCAGGCCACGGATTTGCCGCCCGACCTGTCGGACCTCCACGTGGTGCTGGTGGACGATGTGATCTTCACCGGTCGAACGGTGCGCGCAGCCCTTGAGGCCCTGCAGGCCTGGGGCCGGCCCAGGCGGGTGAGCCTGCTGGTGATGGTCGATCGGGGGCATCGGGAGCTACCGATCCAGCCTGACTTCTGCGGTCGGGTGGTTCCCACCCGCCGCCAGGAGTCCATCCAGGTGTGTCTGATGCCGATCGACGGGGAGGAAGGGGTGCTCCTGGTGCGCCCCTAGTCGGGCACGCCTCAGACGCCCTCCAGCTCGTCGGCACGGAAATGGGCCCGGAATTTGCCGAAGGCCACCACCACCGGCAGGGTCGGACTGATCACCCGCCCTTTCCACTCCTCCAGGACCGAGATCACCTCGCCCTGTTGCCCCTGGAGATCGAAGGCCTCGCCCCGGTGCTGGGGGTGATGAAACACCACCACGCTCTGGCACACCCTCACCTGATCGCCGGCCTTGATCGGATCGCCCTGTGGCATGTGCCGCCCTGCATCGCGCGGCCAATCTTGTCATGCGTGAATCGGGGCTGCCGGCAGCCTCTCAACGCTGGCAGGCTGACTCGGGTCCCGCTTCCACCACCTTGCCGCCCAGGGCGGCACAGGCGCTCTGGAAGGCACTCCATTCGTCCATGCCCGCGTCAATGCGGCGGCGCACCTCCCGGTCGAGGTCCTGGACCGACACGGAGTGGGGAAAGGCCCCGTGGCTGTCGTGCTGCCGGTCCTCGTTGCGCAGTCCGGCAATGCCGGTCTGAACCTGCTGGCGCACCGGCTCGGCCTGCTGCTTCCACCAGGGGTGGTCGAGCCTGTTGAGCGCTTCGAGGGCCTCCCACCACCGCTGCTCACGGGCCAGTCGCTGGGCCCGCTCCAGCCCCAGGCGGTTCCGGTCCCAGAGCTGGCGCAACTGATCGCCGAAGGCATTGCCATCGGCCCGGCGGTGCTCGCCCATCGGTTCGAGCAGGGCCAGGCTCCCCTCCAGGTCACCCGCCTGGAAGCGCTCCATGGCCTGCCGACGCAGGGATTCCTGCCAGCGATCGAGTTCCTGGCGGTCGCTGGGCAGGCCGGCTGCGGAATTCACCAGTTGCAGCTGCAGCAGCAGGGCCTCCCGCCAGCGCTGCTGCTCCCACAGCTGGGCTGCCTTGCGGCGCCTGCATTCCCCCTGCTCACTCGGGGCCCGGTCGCCGAGCCAGCGCAGGGCCTGCAGCTGTTCGCTGTAGCGCAGGCAGGCATCGAGATCACCGCGGGCTGCCGCGGCTTCCAGCCGGCCGGGAAGCTGGCGCTCCCACCAGTAGGCCCCACCGAGGCCGGCCGCCACCAGCCCCAGGGTGAGTCCCAGCCAGAATCGGGGCAGCCTGTGCTGGCGCAGGGCCAAGGCGAAGGGTCACGGTTTGTCCCGTTCTATGGAATGGGTTGCCCCACTGCCTGCCTGCAGGTGCAGCAAGCCGTGGCGTCCACCGCCATGCCCTGCCGGCTCAGCGCACCCGACCCAGGATGCGGGGTGGCCTCGCCTCTCCGCTCAGCAGATCCTCGCTGTCAAGCACGAGCTGGCCCTGGTCATCGATGGCAAAGCGCAGGCGTAGCCGGTCCTGGCCCTGCTGGCCTGGGGGGACCAGTGGCAGGGGCTCGGGTTGGTGCGTCCACGGACGCACCCGTTCCTCACCGGCGGGGCGGACCCGCAGCACGGGCACGCCGGCTTCGAACACCACCTCCCGCCGCTGCTCCGCCAGGGGCTGCCCCAGCACCAGCTCCAGGGCATCCTGATCGTCACGGCTGCAGGCCAGCACCAGTTCCAGGGGCGCCGTGGTGGGCCAGCTCTGGCCGGCGAGGAACAGGGGATGCCAGCGATGCCGGCGGCTGCGCTGATCCCAGCAGCGCAGGGATACCCCTTCGGCCAGCACATCGCGCACCTGCACCCCGGGGGTGAGGGCCAGGGCTCCGAGGGC
This sequence comes from Cyanobacteria bacterium M_surface_10_m2_119, assembly GCA_016882525.1. Classification (GTDB taxonomy): domain Bacteria; phylum Cyanobacteriota; class Cyanobacteriia; order PCC-6307; family Cyanobiaceae; genus NIES-981. The sequence goes on from VGPU01000019.1 coordinate 7,728, forward strand.
CACCGCTTCCACCGGCCGCTGCAGGTGAATCCGATCCTGGGGCCACCGCTGGGCCAGCCACTGCCGCACGCTGCTCAGCTGGCTGCTTCCTCCCACGGGAAGCACCGCGGAGATCGCCTCGGGCCCGATGCCGGCCGCCCGGCCGGCGGCCAGCACCGACTCCAGCAGCTGGTCGAGGGCGGCGATCAGCCCCTCGTTGCGAAGCAGGTCCTCGAGGTCGGTGCGACTCAGGCGGAGTTCCCGGGTCGGGCCCTCCGGTGGGCTCCACAGCACCAGGGCGGAGGTGTCGCTGCTCAGGGCGCACTTCAGGCGTTCGCAGGCCCCCAGCAGCGATCCACTCGCAGGCTGATCCGGGCAGAGGCTGGCCGCGATCCAGCGGTCGATGTCGCGGCCCCCCAGGGCCAGGCCCGCCTTGCCGATCACCCGGGCGCAGCGGAGCTGCTGGCGACTGTTCTCCAGGGTGCGGCCGGCGAAGCGCAGCAGTTGGGCGATCGGCGCCGCCCGCCCCTCTCCCCCTTGCAGCTGCACGAGGGAGAGATCGAGGGTGCCCCCGCCCAGGTCGACCACCAGCACGGTGCTGCCGGCCGGCAGGCCGGCGCCGATGGCTGCGGCCGTGGGCTCATCGAGCAGAGCCACCTCGGGGACGGCCAGCTGCTCGCAGGCCTCGAGCAGCCACTGGCGATAGCCCCTGTAGGTCTCGATCGGGGCCGTCAGCACCAGTCTCTCCGGGGCGAGATCGGCGGGCAGGGCCTGCCAGAGACGCTTCAGCAACAGGCTGCCGGCCTGCTCCGGGCTCAGGCGCTGTTCTCCGACCTGGGGGGTGCTGCCCTGGCCGGAGCCGATCTGCCGCTTGAAGTCCCGGTGCAGCTGGGGATGGTCGCCGTCGGCCAGCCCGGCCTCCAGCACCTGCCGCCCCACCAGGGGCTGTCGGTCGCCGGGGTGCTGGAGCCAGAGCAGCGTGGGCACCACCGCCGGATCGCTCAGGCTGAGCGGGGGGAGGGGCAGCAGCCGGGCAGGCTCGCCTGCCGCCTGGTGGGCCACCACCGTGGTGGTGCTCCCCAGATCAATGGCGATGCTGCCCCCTCTCACCAGATCGGCGCCGTTGCCATCCTTCTAGCGGCAGGCTCCGGGGCTCGGTCGGGGGCCCTCGCTTAGATTGGACTCAATTCTTGGGATCGGTGGGATGCAGAGCGGGCTTGACGTGAACTCCAAGGACCTGGCCCAGCGGGCCGAAAGCCTCATCCGCCACTCCAGCAACCGTTACCTCACCACCGTCCGCATCGCCTTCCGCGCCAAGCAGCGCCGTTTCGATGATTTCGACGGGCTGCTCGATGACTCGATGATCAAGCCAGTGCAGCGGGCCATCATCGAGCTGAGTGACGAGCAGGATCAGCCTGCCCTGTTGCCCGGCTGAGATTGCAGATTCAGCAGGGCCCCGGCTGGCGCTTCGGTCTCGATTCCGAGCGCTCTCCATTCCCTGTGCTGGTGGGCGGTGAAGGCTGGGCTGTGGAACTCAGCCTGGAGGAAGCCCGGGGGCTCTGTGGGGGGGCGTTGCGCCTGATTGCCGAACTGGAGCGCTGCGCCGATCAGCTGATGCCCGAGGAGCAGATTGCCCTCGAACTGGATGCCGGCCCGGTCTGGTTGGAATTGGACGGCCATCCCGGTGCCCTCGCTCTGCATTTCGTGCTCCAGCCCCCTGCAGGCAGCGGCAACCGTGGCGTGGAGGGGAGCTGGCCGGTGGAGGCGACCACCGCATTGCTGGCGGTGTGGCAGCAACTGCCCCAGCTGGCGGCAGAGTCCTCCCAGTCGACCCCGCCCTGAGACTCGGGCACAGGGCAGGACTCTGATCAGCACTGCTGATCGTGGCAGTTTTCCCGCCCAGCCCCCATCGCCGGCTGCCGTTTTCCACCTGTTTTCCACAGGCCCCCCTTCGGCGGATCCCGGTGCTGGCCCGTGCTGGGGAGAACCTCAGAGCGGCCGCCAACCCACTTGACAGCCCTGGCCGCCGCCAGCCTGTGGGAGTGCGAGCTCCGTGAGCAATGGCATGTGCCCAGTGCTGGCCTGTGATCTCAGCGGCTGAGACGGGCGGGGTTGGCGGCCGCTCACCGAGTTGACGGCGCGGGACCGATGTGGGGAACTGGTGCCCAGCGATGAACCTGTCGATGCCCGAGCGCCTGCCCGCTGCGCCTCTTTCCCCAGCTCCCGAGGAGCCCTGCGGGGTGGTGAGCCTGAGGGCGGATGTTCCAGTGGCATTGCTGGCGTCGATGCGCACCTTCATCGAGCGTCACCCCAACTGGGATCAATACCGCCTGGTGCAGGCGGCCGTGGCTGGCTTCCTGGTGCAGAACGGGGTGCAGAGCCGGGATGTGACCCGCTGCTACCTCGCCAACCTCTTCCCCGCTCAGCCCGGCTTCCGCTCCGGTGTCGATCGGCCGAACAGCTGCCGGTAGGCCGCCACCAGGGTGCAGCTGGCCAGTGGCAGGGTTCCCACCAGCCCCACCACCAGCAGCAGAAAGCCTGCCAGCACCAGCAATCCCAGCAGCAGGGTCAGGCCCAGGGCCTGGGGCCAGTGCGGATCGATGGCACGGCGGCCGCGGCGAAAGGCCTCCAGCGGGTTGAGTCTGCCCAGCACGCTGATCGGCAGCGCCAGGATCTGATCGGTGATCACGTACACCACAGCCGCCACGCCGGCCAGCAGGGGAAGTCCCACCAGCAGCGGTTGGAGGAGGGCCAGCAACCAGGCGCTCGCCTGGGCCAACCGGGTGATCAGGGCCAGCACGAGCAGCACCAGGCCCAGGGTGCCGCCTGCCCGCAGCAGCCCGGCCGGCTTCGTGGCCAGCAACTCCCCCAGCCCTGGCCGGCCGCCACTGAGGTTGCGGTCGGCCCCCACCAGCAGCCCCACCAGCAGCCAGAGGTTGGTGATGCCATAGCCGAGCCAGCCCAGCAGCTGGAGAGCCAGCGCCAGGCCATCGGTCTGGCCGAAGGGGTCGACCAGCAGCTCAGCGCTCCAGCGGATCCCCAGCTGGCAGAGCAGGTTGAAGCCGCCCACCAGCAGGGTGAAGAGCACCAGGGGCCAGGGGTTCGCGCGCAGGCCGCCCCAGCCTTCCTCCAGGGCCCGGCGGATGGCGATGGCTGGAGCGAGCTCCCCGGAGCCCGGCGGAGGGGTGGTACGGCGGCGCATCGGCCTCAGTCCGCCAGCAGGCTGAACAGGCGGACGGCGGTGGCGTCCGGCACCGGCAGGATCGACAGGCGGTTGCCGCGGCGCACCACCGCCAGCTCATCAACCGTGAAGGACTCCTTCAGTTGATCAAGGGTGAGCATCCGCGGGAATTCGCGCAGATAGCGAAGGCGCACGCAGTCCCAACGGGGGGTGTCGGGGTTAGTGTCCGGGTCGTGGTACTTCGAGCTGGGATCGAACTGGCTGGGATCGGTGATGCCGGTTTCGATCACCTCCATCAGCCCGACGATGCCCGGGGGCTTGGTGTTGGAGTGATAGAAGAAGGCCTGATCGCCGATGGCCATGCTCCGCATGAAATTGCGGGCCTGGTAGTTGCGGATGCCATCCCACAAGGTGGTGGTTTCCTGGCGCAGATGATCGATGCCGTAGACGTCAGGCTCGCTTTTCATCAGCCAGTAGGCCACGCCTTTGCCCGCCACTCGGGTGATGCTAGAGCCGGCGGAGGGGAGGCTTCAAAGGGCCTGAACCAGGCTTCGGAAGTGATCGCCGCGCTCCTCGAAATCCCGGTATTGGTCGAAGCTGGCGCAGGCCGGGGAAAGCAGCACGCCCCGGCAGTCGAGCGTGCGGGCCCAGCGCTCTGCCAGGGGAACGGCTTCAGCCAGCCCCACGCAACAGCTCACCTCGCCCGGGTAGTGCCCTTCGCGCAGCAGATCGGCAAAGGCGTGGCGCGATTCTCCGTAGAGCACCACCGCCCGGGCTTTCCTGCCGAGCGCGGCAACCCAGCTCTGGGCCTTGCCGATCTTGGCCTGGCCCCCGGCGAGCACCACCAGGGGGCCCTCCAGGGCCTGCAGGGCCACCTCGGCGGCGTCGTAGTTGGTCGCCTTGCTGTCGTTGAAGTAGCGCACGCCGGCGTGCTCACGAATCCGCTCCAGGCGGTGCGGTACGCCTGGGAACCGACGCAGGGCCTCCTCCATGGTGCTGGCGTTCAGCCCGGCTTCCAATCCGGCCGCGACCGCCAGCAGCATGTTCTGGCGGTTGTGGGCACCGGGCATCGCCAGGGCGTCGGCGGCCATCAGGTCGATCGCTCCGGAGGGGCCGGCCAGCCACACCCGACCACCCTCAATCCACAGATGGGGCCACACCCCCTCAGCCAGTTCTTCCCGGGGGCCGGCTGTGACCCAGAGCGCCTGATCCCAGCTGGCGGCCCTGGCCCGCAGGTCTGGATCGTCGCCGTTGAGCACCCGCACGGCACTGCGCTCCAGCAGCTGACGCTTGATCGCCCGGTAGTTGGCGAGGGTGCCGTGGCGCTCGAGGTGATCGGGGGTGAGGGTCGTCCAGATGCCGATCCGGGGCGCGATGTCCGGGCAGGACTCGATCTGATAGCTGCTCACCTCCACCACCAACCAGGCGGGCAGGCCGCTGCTCGACTGCAGCCGCTCCAGCACCAGTTCGGCGGCTGACCGGCCCACGTTGCCTGCCATCGGGGCATCGAGCCCGCCGCTGCAGAGCAGGTGGCTCACCAGGTGGGTCACGGTGGTCTTGCCGTTGGTGCCGGTGATGCCGATCCAGGGCGCCGGGCGACTGGCTTTCCAGGCGGGCACCAGCTCACCGCAGACCGGCACCCCCTCCTGGCGCAGGCTGGTGAGCACGGGATGGTCCCAGCGGATGCCGGGGCTGACGATCACCGGTCCGAGTTGGCTGCTCTTCCCCTGGGCCGGCGCCAGCACCGTCTCGGAGCTGAGGGGGCAGCCCAGCTCCACGGCGATGCCCTCGGCCTGAAGGGCGGCAGCCCGCGCTTCGAGCGCGTCGGAGCGCTGGCTCTCGAGCACGTACACGGGTTGCCCCTGGGCGTGCAGCAGACGCGCGGCTCCCACGCCGGAACGGCCCAGGCCGATCACGACGGCTGTGGGTGCCTGATCACCGCTGCTGGTGGGAACCAACGAACCGCAAAAAAACAAATGGGCGATACTGGAATCGAACCAGTGACTCCTACCGTGTCAAGGTAGTGCTCTACCTCTGAGCTAATCGCCCTTGATTGATTGCCGTTCCTGGAGATAGTTTAGCTCTGGGGATCCCAGTGAAGGTGACAGTGCTGGTGGAGCCAGCCTGCGCACTCAAGGAAATCGGGAGCGATCTGCCGGTCGGGCTGGGGAGGGTGGTCAGTGGGCCGAAACCTGGCTGACATTCACCTTGAAACTGGTTGATTGGATCGGGGATACCGATCGCGCACCCAGTTGACTCACGGACCTTAGCAGTTGGCGCCGGTCTGGCCCACCGGTCGCCGCTGGCTCACTGGCGCAGCAGGCCGATGCGCAATCGATCGCGTTTGGTGGTCTGGATCTCCTCCACGGCCAGCTCTCCCTTGCCCTGCAGCTGCACGCGGTCACCGACGACCAGGTCGCGGCTGGGGGTGGTGATGCGCTGCCAGTTCACGCGCACCTGGCCGCTGCGAATCAGCTCGGCCATGCGGTTGCGGGGCAGGCCGAAGCCTGCGGAGGCCACAGCATCGAGGCGTGAGGAGGCCTCCACCGTGTGCAGGCGGCGGGGCTGGCGCCGCTGGGGCGGCGTGAGTTCAGCCACGGGGCGCCCCAGCAGCTCCACGTCAACACTGCGAACCCGGGCCCGCCCCGAGGCCAGGGCGGGAATCTGTTCGCTGCCGATCACCCCCTGGCCCCCGCGATCGCCGCGCACCCAGAAATCGCCAAGGCCCTCTGCGGGCAGCCCCAGCTCGAGCAGTGCTGACAGCAGGTCCTCCGGTTCGGCCGGATCGAAGAGGAAGTTGCCACTGATCTCCACGCCGCTGAGCGGTGCTTCGAGGTCGGAGGGGTCGAGGCCCGCGTCCCGGCGCACCAGCACCAGACGCTGACGCTCGGCGCCTGCGAAGCCCCCGGCCCCGTGCAGGGCCAGTTCGGTGAGGCTCCCGAGCCGATCCTGGATCTCTTCCCGTTCCTCACCGCCCACAAAGCCGGTCCACCCTGGTTCCCAGGTGCGCAGGACCGATTCGGCCACCTCCAGAACGGCAGCCAGGGTCTCGGGGTGCCGGCTGCCGGCCAGCAATGTTCTGCGGGGGAGCATCAGCTCTCCGCCAGGCGCACCACGGCCTGGGGCCTGGCCTGCTGCAGCAGCCGCCAGGGCATCTCAGCGCTGCCCTGGGTCTCGGCAAGCAGCAGCCAGTTGCCCTCCTCCAGGCGGTTGCGCAGGCCGCGGATGCGGTCATCGTCGTCGGAGCGCACGCTGGCGGCCGCGGCGAAGCTCCCCATCAGCCCCGAAGCACTGCCCAACAGGGCCCCGAAGAGATGCTGACTCCAGGGGCCGAAGAAGGCCAGGGTGTCGAGATCCGTGATGTAGGTGAAGGTGAGGCCGGCCAGGAACCCGAAGGGAACCAGCCAGCGGGCCATCGAGCGCTGCCGGCGGCGCCGGGCCGTGGTCGGATTGAGACGCTCCACGTCTGCGAGGTCCGTTTCTCCGGTGCCGATGGCCACCAGCCTGGCCAGCGGCGGCTCACTGGTCGTCAGCTGCTGGCGCAGCTGGTTCAGCCGTTTCCGGTCGTCGAACACCACCACCACCGTTGTTGACACGCCGACCTTTCCCGATGCCGTGATTGGTGGCCATTCTCACCGCTCACTACACTGCACCGCCGGCCGATCCCCAACCCCCGCCGGGCATGACCAAGGTTCTCGTTTCCGATCCCATTGACCAGGCGGGGATCGACATCCTCTCCCAGGTGGCCACGGTCGATGTGCGCACCGGCCTGTCTCCGGAGGAGCTCAAGGCGATCATCGGCGACTACGACGGCCTGATGATCCGTTCCGGCACCACGGTGACCGCCGAGATCATCGAGGCCGCCGACAGGCTGCGGATCATCGGTCGGGCCGGCGTGGGCGTCGACAACGTTGACGTGCCGGCCGCCACCAAGCGTGGTGTGCTGGTGGTGAACTCTCCCGAGGGGAACACGATCGCGGCCGCGGAGCATGCCCTGGCGCTGATGCTGTCGCTCTCGCGCCACGTGCCCCATGCCCATGCCAGCACCATTGCCGGCGGCTGGGACCGCAAGACCTATGTGGGCAACGAGCTCTACAAGAAGAAACTCGGCGTGGTGGGCCTGGGCAAGATCGGTTCCCACGTGGCCCGCGTCGCCAAGGCGATGGGGATGGAACTGCTGGCCTACGACCCCTTCGTGTCGGATGAGCGGGCCCAGCAGATGCAGGTGAAGCTGCTCCCCCTGGCGGATCTGTTCGCCCAGGCCGACTACATCACCCTGCACCTGCCGCGCACCCCCGACACCGAAAACCTGGTGAATGCGCAACTGCTGCGCACAATGAAGCCCACCGCCCGCCTGGTGAACTGCGCCCGTGGCGGCATCGTGGATGAGGCCGCCCTGGCCGAGGCGGTAGAGGCCGGCGTGATCGCCGGTGCCGCCCTCGACGTGTACGCCAAGGAACCGCTGGTGGCCGATTCGCCCCTGCGCACGGTGAAGGAGCGCCTGATCCTCACCCCCCACCTCGGCGCCTCCACCGAAGAGGCCCAGGAGAACGTGGCCATCGACGTGGCTGAGCAGATCCGCGACGTGCTGCTAGGTCTGCCTGCCCGCAGCGCCGTGAACATCCCCGGCCTCAATGCCGAGGTGATGGAGCAGCTCAAGCCCCATCTGCAGCTCGCCGAAACCCTTGGTCAGCTGCTCAGCCAGCTGGCCGGCGGCCAGATCAGTGAGCTGGAGGTGCGCCTCCAGGGCGAGTTCGCCCAGCATCCCGCCCAGCCCCTGGTGGTGGCGGCTCTCAAGGGGGTGCTCTCCACGGCCCTCGGCGATTCGATCAACTTCGTCAACGCCACCCTGGAGGCCAAGGACCGCGGCATCCACGTGCTGGAGGTGAAGGACGAGGCCGCCCGCGATTTCGCCGGCGGTTCCCTGCAGCTCAGCTCCCGCAGCAGCAAGGGCAACCACAGCGTCACCGGTGCGGTGTTCGCCGATGGGGAGCTGCGGGTCACCACCATCGACGAGTTCCCGGTGAACGTGGCGCCCAGCCGCCACATGCTGTTCACCCGCCACCGGGACATGCCGGGCATCATCGGCCAGATCGGCTCGGTGCTCGGCGAGCACAACGTCAACATCGCCTCGATGCAGGTGGGCCGTCGGATTGTGCGCGGCGACGCCGTGATGGTGCTCAGCCTTGATGACCCCATTCCCCCCAGCCTGCTGGCCACCATCCACCAGATCAACGGCATCCAGGAAGCCCATCCCGTGACCCTCTGAGCGCAGCGGGCGTCACACTGCGGGGACGGCTCGTTCCTCAGCCATGACCCTCGCCTGGTGGCGCCTTGAACTTCCAGCTCCACCGGAGCTGGAGGAATCCATGCTCTGGAAGCTCGGCGAACTCGGGATCTCCAGGGTTGCTCTCAGCCATCGGCCCGAGAGTCCCCAGGAGCGGCAGCTGGTGGCCTGGTTGCCCGAAGCCGACTGGCCGGAGGCCGAGCGGCAGCAGTTGCGCCAGGCCCTGGAGCCCTTGGCAGCCACCTTTGGCCTGGCGCTGCCTCCCCTGCAGTGGCAGCGCCAGCTGGACGAAGACTGGAGCCTGAGCTGGAAGCAGCACTGGCAGGCCGATCCGGTGGGGCAGCGGCTGCTGATCCTGCCGGCCTGGCTGGAGCTGCCGCCGGAGCATGCCCACCGCTTGGTGATCCGCATGGATCCCGGCAGTGCCTTCGGCACTGGCAGCCATCCCACCACCCGGCTGTGCCTGGAGGCGTTGGAGGGCCTGGCCATGGAGCGCGGGTCTGCCTCCGGAGGGGGGGCCGCCCTGGCGGGGATGCGGGTGGCGGATCTGGGCTGCGGCAGCGGCATCCTGGGGATTGCCGCCCTGCTCCAGGGCGCCTCCACGGTGGCGGCGGTCGATACCGACTCCCTGGCGGTGCGGGCCACGGCCGACAACGCCGCGGTGAGCGGCTTTCAGGATCGTCTGCAGGTGCGTCTCGGCTCGGTGGAGGAGTTGGCCGGGATGCTGGAGGGCCGGCGTGCCGATCTCCTGCTGTGCAACATCCTCGCGCCGGTGATCGAAGCCCTGGCCCCGGCGTTCCACACCGTGCTGGCCCCCGGGGGCGTCGGCCTGCTCAGCGGCCTCCTCGTGCAGCAGGCCCCCCGCTTGCAGCAGGTGTTGCGCCCCCTGGGCTGGGAAGCGGAGCTGACCGCGCAACAGAGCCAGTGGGGGCTGATGGTGTTGCATAAGGCACGCTGATCTGTGCCCAGGCTTTGATTGGCCTTCTCCTTGCCGGCGTCCGAAATCAACAGGAAGGGCCTGCGGCGGATGTATGAAGGGCAGGTCCTACAGGCCCGGTCGTCCGGGTGCCTGTGAGCCCCAATCCCTTCTCCATGGCTTCCTACAAGGTCACCCTCATCAACGAGAGCGAAGGCCTCAACAAGACCATCGAGGTTCCCGACGACCAGTACATCCTCGACGCCGCTGAAGAGCAGGGCATCGACCTCCCCTATTCCTGCCGTGCTGGTGCCTGTTCCACCTGCGCCGGCAAGATCACGGCTGGCACCGTCGACCAGAGCGACCAGAGCTTCCTCGACGACGACCAGATCGAAGCTGGTTTCGTGCTGACCTGCGTGGCCTACCCCACCAGCGACTGCACCATCAAGACCCACGCTGAAGAAGAGCTCTACTGAGCCCTCTGGCGAGGCCCCTGGCGGTCTTGCTCCCCAGAGTCCGATCCGCCACCCTTCGGGGTGGCTTTTTTATGCCCCGACCACTGACCTCCTCTTCCTCCGTCCTGCCTGCCGCGGCGGCGGCCACCTCGCTGCTGGAGCACGGCAGTGAGCATGCCAGCCCCGGCGGCCAGTACAGCTTTCGGGTGCTGGGCCCCTGCTGCCGCCTCTTCGACCGGGAAGAGCTGCCCTGGCCCTGTTGTCGGCTGGCCTGGCACAGCAAGGAGCCGAGCTGGCGGCGGATCGGCCGGCGGTTCGTCGCCGACCTGGCGGCCCGGCGCTGCCCGTCCTATGCCGTGGAGCTGCTCCAGCCCGGTGCGCGCCCCACCCGCACCGTGATCACCCTGTTCCAGGTGCGCCTGCAGGCTCCCTTGCAGGAGTGGTGGTACAGCCGGCTACCCGCCTCCTGTGATCCGGCCAACCAGCATCCCCCTGAGGCGCTGGTGGCCTGATCGCACCCGAGCTCGCCTCCGCGTACAACCCAGCTGCTGCTGGCGGTTTGCCAAAAAAGGTGCCCCTCGGGACACCTGTGAAGCTGATGTGCAGCAGGCCACCGAGGGGGTGGGGGGCCTGCAGCGATCGAACGGCAGGGATCAGAAATAGATCTTGCCGCCACCCCACTGCACGCCCTGCACCTTCGGGGCCGTGAGGATGTATCCGGCCATCAGGCGCAGATCGTCGTCGTTCAGATCGCGCATCTTCACGAAGATGTCGCTGCTGCGGATGCTCGGGTGCACGTCGGCGATCGAATACTCCCCGTCGTAGCTGGTGGGGTCCTTCATGTAGTCGACCAGTGCCTCGACGTTGTCGCGGGCGGGGGTGGCGAGCGCCAGGGTCTCAGGGTCGAGGCCCACGTTCTGGTTGGTCTTGGTGATCCCGCCGGCATGGCACTCGCCGCAGCTGGTGTTGAACAGCTTGCGACCGGCCTTGATCTCCTGTTCCGAGAACGTCACCGTGGTGCCGTCGGCTGTGGCAGGGACGGTGAGCTGTTCACTGGTCCACTGGGCGGCCATGGCCTCGCCTCCGAAGCCGAAGCAGAGCAGCAGCGCCAGGGGCAGGGCCAGCAGGGTGCGGGCAACGGCCCGGAGCGCTCTGCGGAGGGAGGGGGTGGCGGAGGCCATAGGGGTTGAGGCCATGGAGAGAAGCCGACGGTGTGGCGGGATGAACCGCATCGGAGACCTTGTATCACGGGGGCAGGGGCCTCCGGGTCGCTTTCGGGGGAACTGTTGCAGGCCCAGGCCAGCCCCTGCCTCAGTCCTGCTCCGTGCCGACGCCCGGCGTGATCCCGTCCGGGTTCTCCTCCGGCAGCACGTCGATGCTGAGGAAATCCTTCGCCAGCACGGTGTTCGTGAAGATCGTCCGGGCTTCCGCCAGCAGGTCGTCGGCGGTGACGGGATTGCCCGGCACGTAGCGGGGGCTCAGGTGGGTCAGGGCCAGTTGCCTGACCCCCGCTGCCAGGGCCGTCTGGGCGGCCATGGTGCTGGTGGAGTGCTGGCGGGCGAAGGCGAGCTCCGCCTCGGCGTGGGAGAAGGTGCTCTCGTGGATCAGCAGGTCGGCTCCCCGGGCCAGCTCCACTGCCGCCTCGCAGAACACGGTGTCGGTGCAGTAAACGACGCTCGCCCCCGGGCGCTCCGGGCCGCAGAGGCTGGCGCCGTTGATCACACGACCATCCTCGAGAGTGATGGTGCGGCCCTGTTTCAGCTCGGCGTAAACCGGCCCGGGGGGGATGCCCAGCGCCCTGGCTCGCTCCACGTCGAAACGTCCTGGCCTTGGTTTCTGATCCACCCGGTAGGCAAAGGCCGGCACCCGATGGGTGAGCGGGGCGCAGCGCACCTGGATGTCTCCGTCCTCCAGAAGGCAGGTGCCGCTTGCGGCGGCCTGGCGCACCCTGTGGTGCCGGATCGGGTAGCCGATGCGCGTGGAGCTGGTGTGCAGCACCCCCTCCAGGTAGTCGCGCAGCCGATCGGGGCCGTAGAGGTCGACGCCGGTGCAGGTGCCCGCCAACCCCAGGCTGGCCAGGAGGCCCGGCAGTCCGAAGACGTGGTCGCCGTGCATGTGGGTCACGAAGATCCGCCGCAGCTGGCTCACGCGCAGGTCGCTGCGCAGGAACTGGTGCTGGGTGCCTTCTCCACAGTCGAACAGCCACAGTTCGGCCCGCTGGGGCAGGCGCAGGGCCACGGCCGAGACGTTGCGGCCCCGGGTGGGCACCCCGGAACTGGTGCCGAGAAAGGTGACCTGCACGCCTGATGGGCCTCTGGCGCATGCTGCCACGGCAGCCACAATGGCAAGCGCCTTTGCCGTTGCGCCCCGTGTTGCTTCCCCTGGCCGCTGTGGTGGTGGTCGGCAGCCTGCTGGCGCCGGCGGCGGTGGCGCCGGTGTTCGCCGCCGGCACGGAGGTGCGGGTGTTGCTGCTCGAGGCGCCCGAAGTGCCCGTGGCGGCGCTGGATCGCCCCCTGCAGATCCGCACCCAGGCGCCCGCTGCCGGTGCCCCCGGGGAAGCCCTGCTCACGGTGCCGGCGGGGGAGCAGGCCACGCTGCGGCTGGAGCAGGGGCGCCTGCAACTGGAGACCGCCGCGGGCAGTCGCAGCCTGGCCCTGCCGCCGGTTCTCTGGATCGAGCCGCTCGCCCCGGCGCCCCTGAGCACCAGCGGCGACTTCCTGCTGCAGCAGCGGGCCTATCGCGGTCGCCTGCAGCTGCGCCTCAGCGGCGCCACCTGGCAGGCCATCAACCACCTGCCACTCGAGAGCTATCTCCCCAGCGTGGTGGGCAGTGAGATGCCGGCGAGCTGGCCCCAGGCAGCCCTGCGGGCCCAGGCCGTGGCCGCGCGCACCTACGCCCTGCGGCAGCGCCGGCCCAGCGCTCCCTACGACCTCAGCGCCACCGTCAAGAGCCAGGTCTACAAGGGGCTCGAGGCCGAGACGCCGTCCACCCGTGAGGCGGTGGCGGCCACCCGCGGGCAGGTGCTCACCTACGGCGGCGCCCTGGCCAACACCGTGTTCCACAGCAGTGCAGGAGGCGTCACCGAAAACAGCGGTGACCTCTGGAGTCAGCAGCTTCCCTACCTGGTGAGTGTGCCGGACTTCGACCAGCAGAGTCCTGTGCACCAGTGGCAGAAGCGTCTGGAGCCCGATCAGCTCCAGCAGGCCTTCGTCGAAACCGGTGGGGTGGACCGCATCGAGGTGCTGGGCACCACGGCCAGCGGCCGCCTGCGCCAGGTGCGGGTGCAGGGGCCCTCCGGCAGCCTCTTGCTCACGGGAGCCCAGCTGCGCACCCGTCTCGGTCTGCGCAGCACCCTGGTGCGACTGCAGTTGGTGCAGCCGGAGATCGCCAGTGGTGCCGTGCTGGCATCGGCGGAGTCGCAGGTGCCGGCAGGGGCAACCGTGGCCGTGCCGGCGGTGGGTGCCCTGGGTGCTGCACTCAACGGCGTGGCTCCCCCTCCCCCGGTGCCGGTGCTCGAGCAGCAGCCCCCTCTCCAGGTGCCCCGACCTTCGCTGCTGGTGATCGGCCGTGGCTTCGGCCATGGCGTGGGCATGAGTCAGTGGGGAGCCCTGGCCATGGCCCAGCGGGGCCACAGCCATGCGGAGATCCTCAGCCACTACTACCGCGGTACCCGTCTGAGCCTCGATGGTGGTCGTTGACCATCGCCGCACCAGCGCGGGCTTTGCCCTGCTGGTGGTTCCCGATACCACCTCCGCCGCCCTGCAGGTCGCCCAACTGCTGGTGGACGAGCTCCAGCAGCAGCGCCAGCCCTTGGGGCTGGCCACGGGCCGCACGATGGAGCCCGTCTACCGGGCTTTGGTGGATGAGCTGGCCGGCTGGTCATCCCCAGCTCGCGCCAGGTTGCTCGGCAGCTGGCAGAGCTTCAATCTCGATGAATACATGGGCATTGGCCCTGGCCATCCCGGCTCCTTCGCGGCCTACATGGCCCACCATCTCGTGGATCCGTTGGGGCTGGACCCCGCCCGGGTGTGCCTGCCCGACGGCCTGGCGGCCGACCTGGCAGCAGAGGCGCTCCGCTACAGCCGTGCGCTGGCGGCGGCAGGAGGCATCGGCCTGCAGTTGCTCGGGCTCGGGCTCAACGGTCACGTGGGCTTCAATGAGCCGCCGTGCGGTCCGGAAGCCGGCACCCGGGTGGTGGATTTCTGCCCCACCACGCGCGCGCAGAACGCCGCCGCGTTCGGGGGTGATCCGGCAGCAGTGCCAGCCCAGGCCATCACCCTCGGCCTGGCCGAGATCCGGGCCGCGAGCCGGATTGTGCTGGTGGTGACGGGAGCGGCCAAGGCCCCGGTGCTCACCCGGTTGCTTCAGGAGCCGCCCAGCCCGGCCCTGCCGGCCAGCTGGTTGCAGGGGCATCCGGCGGTGACTGTGGTGGCCGATCGGGCCGCCCTCCAAGAGGGGCCCGGCTGAGGGCCTCTCAGGCTGCCAGGGCCGTTTCGATCAACGCCTCATCCGCCTCCAGGTTGCTGGTCACGCTGCGCACGTCGTCGAGGTCGTCGAGGGCGTCGAGCATGCGCAGACAGCGGCGCAAGGTCTCCGGATCGCTCAGCGGGCAGGCGGTCTGCGGGATCCAGCGGTGCTCCCAGCTGGTCACGTTGAGCCCCAGGCGGCGCAGGCCGTCCTGGAGGGCCTCCAGGTCGGCGTAGGCGGCGAACACTTCGGCGCTGGCCTGGTCGCCGGAATCAGCGCCGTCACTGCCATCGGCCAGCAGTTCGTAGCCCAGCACCGCCGGGCCGCCGCCCTCCTCCAGGGCCAGCAGCGCTTCCAGCAGGGGCTCCTCGGCCAGGGAGGCGCCAGCGGTGCCGGCCAGCCGGGCCACGCTGCGCTGCTCAAACAGATAGCCCACGCAGCCGGTTTCGCCCAGGTTGCCGCCGTGCTTGCTGAAGGCCAGGCGCAGGTCGGCGGCAGTGCGGTTGCGGTTGTCGGTGAAGGCCTCCACCAGCACGGCTACGCCGCCGGGGCCGTAGCCCTCGTAGCGCACCTCTTCAAAGGCCGAGCCCTCGCCCGCCAGCTGGCCGGCCCCCTTGGCGATCGCCCGCTCGATGTTGGCGTTGGGCAGGCCAGCGGCCTTGCCCTTTTCAATCGCGGTGCGCAGCTGGAAGTTGCCGGCCGGATCGGCGCCGCCGCGGGCGGCCACCATGATCTCGCGGCCCAGCTTGGTGAACAGGGCGCCGCGCTTGGCGTCGACCACCGCCTTGGTGCGCTTGATCTGGGCCCACTTGCTGTGGCCGGCCATCGGGGGTGCGGGAGAAAACAGCAGGAGGGGGAGGCGACGGCCGCGGCTGCGGAGGACCGTCAGCCGGCGGCGTCGAGCACCAGCTTCGGCTGCAGCACGCCCGCAGCGGCGCGTGCCATGCCGGCCAGGTTGCCATCCGGATCAAGCACCACCACCGCCGTCTCGGGCGCCAGCGCCGCCAGGGCGGCCGGTAGCTGGGGGGCGCGGCCGCAGCGCCAGCCGGCCTGCTCCTCGGGGCTGAGCCTGTGCTGGCTCAGGTGGGCCAGGGGGGCCAGGGGATCCAGGAGTGGCGGCAGGGCGCCTCCCTCCCGGCCAGCGTTGAGGGCTTCCAGCGGAACAGCCTGCGCCAGCGTGAAGCCCAGGGCCTCGGTGCGGCGCAGCCGGGCCAGGGCGCCGCCGCAGCCCAGGGCCACCCCCAGGTCGCGGGCCAGGGCCCGCACGTAGGTGCCGGCCGAGCAGCGCAGCTCCAGCTCCAGCTGGCCCGCGGCTGGCTCCCAGCCCAGCAGCTCCAGGCTGTGGACCGTGATCGGCCGTGCCGCCAGCTCCAGGCTCTCGCCGCGACGCACCCGGGCGTAGGCCCGCTCACCATTCACGTGTACCGCCGACACCTGCGGTGGTACCTGGTGGATGGCGCCGCGGAAGGGGGCCAGGGCCGCATCCAGTTCAGCGGTGCTGAGGGCCGGCACCGTGCCGCGTTCCAGCAGCTCGCCCTCCAGGTCGTCGGTGCTGGTGCGCACGCCCAGTTGCACCACCCCCCGGTACGCCTTGTCGCTGCCGAGGTAGGGCAGCAGCCGGGTGGCGGACCCCAGGGCGATCGGCAGCACGCCCGTCACGGCCGGATCCAGCGTGCCGCCGTGGCCGACCCGCTTGAGTCCATAGGCGCGCCGCACCTGGGCCACGCATGCGTGGGAGCTGAGGCCGGCCGGTTTATCGAGCACCAGGAAGCCACAGGGTTGCTCGGGGCGGGTCATCGGGGATCGGCGACAGGCCGCCGCATCACTGGCAGGCTTGCAGCGTCCCACGACGGGTTCCCCGTGACCCTGCAGCAGCGCCGTGACCTGGCCTTTCTGGTGCTGGCCGGGATCTTCCTGGGCACGATGGGCATGCTCAACATCCTGGGGCTCACCCGCTTCCTTCAGCTGGGCAGCATCGGCTCCTGGCCGATCGTGGTGGCGGTGGGCGCCCTGCCCTATCCGGTCACGTTCCTGTGCACCGACCTGATCAGTGAACTCTGGGGGGAGCAGAAGGCGGGCCAGCTGGTGTGGGTGGGGTTGGCACTCAACGGCTGGATCGTGCTGATCCTCTGGCTGGGGGGCGTGTTGCCGGGGTTGGCCGGCGCACCGGAGACCACCTTCTTTGAAGTGCGGCGGCTGGCCTTCGGAGCGGTGGGAGCGTCGATGGTGGCCTATCTGGCCGCCCAGTTCACCGATGTGCGTCTCTTCCACTTCTGGAAGCGCTTCAGTGGCGGCCGGGCCCTGTGGCTGCGCAACAACGGCTCCACCCTGGTGAGCCAGCTGGTGGACACCAGCGCCGTGGTGCTGATCAGCCACTACGCGAACCACGTGCTGCCGCTGCATCCCGGGGAGCCGGTGCTGCCCCAGCTGGCCGGGTTCATCGCCAGTGGCTATCTGTTCAAGGCGGTGGCGGCCCTGGCCGATACCCTGCCCTTCTATCTGCTGGTGGGCTGGCTCAGGCGCTGGCTTGATGTGCCGGGCGAAGGAGCGGAGCTGGCCCCGTAGGTTGGCCCGAGATCAGGACTCCGCGCGATGGCCGCAGCAGCTGCATCCCCCGCCGCCAGCGGCGCTGCCTCCGGCTGGGGTGTGGAGCGGTTCCTGGCGGATGGCTTCGATCTGCGGCGGCAGCTGGCGGCTTACCTGCAGATCAGCGAGGCCGAACTCACGGGCCGGCTTCCCTCCAGCACCGCTGACCTGGCTGCCCTCCATCCCGGAGCCTTTGATCTCAGCCGCGCCGATCAATTCTACGAGGAGACGGTGGGCACCGGCCACCTGCTGGAGCTGGCCGCCTGGCATCTCGGCAGTGCCGACTACATCGCCGACACCCTGCGCCTTCAGGAGCGCTTCGCCTGCGGCCATCTGCTCGACTTCGGCGGTGGCATCGGCAGCCATGCCCTGGCGGCAGCGGCCCTGCCCCAGGTGGACGCCGTGTGGTTCGTGGATCTGAACCCCCACAACCGAGCGTTTGTGGAAGCCCGTGCGGCTGCTCGCGGCCTGGCCCACAAGTTGCGCTGTTTTCGGGATCTGGGTGATCCTGCCCTGCCCAGCCGTTTCGACACGCTGGTCTGTCTCGATGTGCTCGAGCATCTCCCTGATCCGGCCGAGCGGCTCGCGGTGTTCGCCGATCGCATGGCGCCGGAGGCGATCGCTCTGCTGAACTGGTATTTCTTCCAGGGGTTCAAGGGGGAGTATCCCTTTCACCTCGACGATCCTCTGCAGATCGAGCGGTTCTTCCTCACGCTGCAAGAGCGCTTTCTGGAGGTCTTTCATCCCTTCCTGATCACCACCCGGGCTTACAGGCTGAAGGTCGGCCCATAAAAAAAACCGGGGGTTTGCACCCCCGGCTCCAGTGGTTCCGCCTAGCAGCGGCTGCAGGCCAGTCACCCACAAGCTGGTGGTCAGCCAACGGCGATGTTGATGCGCTTGCGGCTGCGCAGCCCGCGCTTGATGGTGTCGAAGCTCACCACGCCATCCACGAGGGCGAACAGGGTGTCATCGGAGCCGCGGCCCACGTTCACGCCGGGAAGCACCGAAGTGCCGCGCTGGCGGATGAGGATCGAACCGGCCGAGACGGCTTCACCGCCGTAGGCCTTGACGCCGAGCCGCTTGGAGTTGGAGTCGCGGCCGTTGCGGGTGGAACCCGTGCCTTTCTTGTGTGCCATGGGGGGGAATCAGGAGTGACGGAGGAAAATCTGCGGGGCTCAGGCCAGGGCTTTGCCGCCGACGCTGATCGACTGCACCATCACGCGGGTCAGTTCCTGGCGATGGCCGTTCTTGCGCCGGGTCTTTTTCTTCGGGCGCATCTTGTAGACGATCACCTTGGGACCGCGGCGGTGGGCCAGCACCTTGAGCTCCACCTTGGCGCCGGCCACGTAGGGCTTGCCCAGGGTCGCGGCCTGGCCGTCGTTCACCAGCAGCACGTTCTCCAGGGTGACCGTGCTGTCAACGTCGGCACTGAGGCGGTCGAGGTCGTAGTAGCGGTTGGGCTGGAGCCAGAACTGCTGGCCTGAGGCCTCAACGATCGCGTAGGGGCCGCCGGCGCTGGGGACGGCTGGGCTGCTGGCGGCCTTGGCCGTATCGGAACTGGGGGTCTGGGGCATGGAAGGAGGGCGTGGCCAGGCTGGCGCCTGCACGGAGTGTCAGGGCCATTGCGGCCTGGCGCACGTTTCGGAAGACAAACATGAATTCTCCCCGTTTGATCTTCCTTTCGTCAACATTGGCTCAAGCTTCGGCGGGACGTCCCGCCGCCAGCGGCTCTCCATGCCCGAACCGGCCCTCACCATCCTCTCCCTGATTCACGACTCCACCCTGCGAGGGGCCGTTGGCCACTGGCTTGAGGGCCAGGAGCGCTACCGCCTGCAGGTCTGCAACCCGGAAGCGGACCCGGTGGAGGAGCTGGAGCGCCTGCGCGACAGCGGCGATGCCCTCCTGCTGGAGCAGGGGCTGTGGGTGGAGAAGACAGCCGCGGCCCTGCAGGAGCGCGGTCTGCTGCTGCCCGCCGTGGTGATCGGTGAGGTGCGTGGGCGGGTCGACTATCACCCCGACGAGGTGCATCTCCCGCCCGATCAGCTCGAGCAGCTCACCTACAGCCTCGATGCGGCGATTTCCCGGTTTCTCAGCCGGGGCCTGGCCGCCGCCCCCGGCAGCCTGGCCGAGGCGGGTGATGCCGACATGCCGGAGCGCTGGCGCCTCGCCAATCGCCTGCAGGGCCGTCTCGGGCTGTTGGGGGTCTTCTACAAGCGGGATCCGTCCCGCTTCCTCCGCAATCTCTCCGCCACGGAGGCCGCTGAGTTGGTCGCCTCCCTGGAGCGCACCTACCGCGATCTGCTCCTCAGCTATTTCCGCAATCCTGCGGCGGCCAACCAGGCCCTGGAAAGCTTCGTGAACACAGCGTTCTTCAGTGATCTTCCAATCACCAAGACGGTTGAGATTCATGTGAATCTCATTGATTCTTTTTCAAAGCAGCTTAGGCTGGAAGGACTCAAGAGCGAGTTTCTCCAGGACTATCGCCTCGCGCTTCTCGATGTGATGGCTCATCTCTGCGAGATGTATCGCCGTTCCATCCCCCCCGATGGTGCCCTGGCTGGGCCTTGATGGGTCCCCTCAGCCGCTGTGATCCCCGAGTTCATCCCCTTTCTCCGATCTCCAGAGTCACCTGCTCATGTCCCCCCGCAAGACCTACATCCTCAAGCTGTACGTCGCTGGAAACACCCCGAATTCCATGCGCGCTCTCAAGACGCTGCGCAACATCCTGGAGACGGAGTTTCAGGGGGTGTATGCGCTCAAGGTGATCGACGTGCTCAAGAATCCCCAGCTCGCCGAGGAAGATAAGATTCTGGCCACTCCGACCCTTGCCAAAATTCTCCCCCCGCCAGTGCGGCGGATCATCGGCGACCTCAGCGACCGTGAGCGTGTGCTGATCGGTCTCGATCTGCTGTACGACGAACTGGCGGAGGATTCCATGCTGGGAGATGATCAGATGCCAACTGGTCCCGGTCAGCAGCCTGTCTGACTCGGGTTCTCCCCCCTTCACCTGTTTCCCTTTCGGTTTCAACTCGGCTACGCCCTGCCATGTCGGACTCCATCACCCCAGCGGCGCCCCTGATGCAGGTGCAGAAGCTCCCCACCGGGATCGAGGGGTTTGATGACGTCTGTCATGGGGGGCTGCCGATCGGTCGTTCCACCCTGGTCTCGGGAACATCCGGCACGGGTAAGACCGTTTTCTCCCTCAACTTTCTCTATAACGGCATCAGGCAATACAACGAACCTGGGATATTCGTCACCTTTGAAGAGTCCCCTCTGGATATTCTCAGGAATGCCGCCAGTTTCGGCTGGAATCTCCAGGAAATGGTGGAGCAGAACAAACTCTTCATCCTGGATGCATCCCCCGATCCTGAAGGGCAGGATGTGGCGGGCAGTTTTGATCTTTCTGGGCTGATTGAGAGGATCAACTACGCGATTCGCAAATACAAAGCTCGCAGGGTTGCCATTGATTCAATTACCGCTGTTTTTCAGCAGTATGACGCTGTTTCGGTGGTGCGCCGAGAGATCTTCAGGCTGATAGCCAGGCTCAAGGAAATTGGTGTCACCACCGTGATGACTACGGAAAGGATCGATGAATATGGTCCTATTGCTCGTTATGGGGTTGAAGAGTTCGTCTCCGATAACGTGGTGATCCTGCGCAACGTTCTTGAGGGTGAGCGCCGGCGTCGCACGGTCGAGATCCTGAAATTGCGGGGCACAACCCATATGAAGGGGGAGTTCCCCTTCACCCTGGGAAGCCATGGCATGAGTGTCTTCCCGCTCGGGGCCATGCGTCTCACCCAGCGCAGTTCCAACGTGCGCCTCAGCTCCGGTGTGCCCAGGCTCGATGAGATGTGCGGCGGCGGCTTTTTCAAGGATTCGATCATCCTTGCTACAGGTGCAACCGGCACCGGCAAGACCCTGCTGGTCTCCAAGTTCATTGAGGATGCCTGTCGCAGCAAGGAGAGGGCGATCCTGTTTGCCTACGAGGAATCGCGTGCCCAGTTGCTGCGCAATGCGACCAGCTGGGGGATCGACTTTGAGCAGATGGAGCAGGATGGTCTGTTGAAGATCATCTGTGCATATCCGGAATCAACGGGCTTGGAAGATCATCTTCAGATCATCAAGACAGAGATCGGACAGTTCAAGCCTTCGAGGATGGCGATCGATTCTCTGTCTGCCCTCGCCCGCGGTGTCAGTCACAATGCTTTCCGGCAGTTTGTGATCGGCGTCACTGGCTACGCCAAGCAAGAAGAGATTGCCGGCTTCTTTACCAATACATCCGAGGAGTTCATGGGCAGTCATTCAATTACCGACTCTCATATCTCCACAATCACTGATACGATTCTGCTTCTTCAGTATGTGGAGATCCGCGGCGAGATGGCCCGGGCTCTCAACGTCTTCAAGATGCGCGGCTCCTGGCACGACAAAGGTATCCGGGAATTCGTGATCACCAGTAACGGCCCGGAGATCAAGGATTCCTTCTCCAATTTCGAGCGCATCATCTCCGGTGTGCCCCACCGCATCACCACCGATGAGCGCAGTGAGCTGGCCCGCATCGTGCGTGGGGTGGCGGACGACAACTAGCTCTTAGCCAGGATGTCTTGGCGGGTTGCGCTGAAGGGGGCATCCTGCCGGCGACGCTCGGCCAGCAGCTGCAACTCATCGCTGTCGGAGTGCTCCAGGGGCAGGTCGAACCAGAAAGTGGTGCCGACCCCCGGCGCGCTCACCATCTGGATGCGGCTGCCATGTTTCTCGAGAATGCCGCGCACGATCGAGAGTCCGAGGCCCGTGCCGGCTTCGGTGTGCACAGCGTTTTCCACGCGATAGAAGCGCTCGAAGATGCGCTCCTGGTCGGCTTCCGAAATGCCACAGCCGCTGTCGGCCACCTCAACCCGCAGGCGCGGCAGGGGTGAGGTGAGCCCACAGCTGGGTGCATCTTCGGCGGCGATCGCCTGGGGGTCGAGTTCACACAGGTCCGGCCACGGGTAGGCGCGCAGCATCAGCTGCCCGCCGCTGGGGGTGAACTTGAGGGCATTGCCCACCAGATTGCCGAACACCTGGAGCAGCAGATCCCAGTTGCCCAGCACGCGCGGGAGCTGGGGATCGGCTTCGAAGGCCAGGGTCACTCCCTTCTCCTCCGCGTTGAGGCGGTAGGTGCGCAGGGTCTGGTCGATGGCCGGAGCCAGTTCCACAGGCTCGAAGCTCCACTGGCGATCCGATTCCAGGCGCGAGAGATCGAGCACGTCGTTCACCAGACGGGTGAGTCGATCGGTCTCGGCATTGGCGATGCCTAGAAATTCCTGCTTCTCCGCATCTGTGAGTTGATCCCCAAGATCGTGGAGAGTCTCCACATAGCTCTTGATGTTGAACAGCGGTGTGCGCAGCTCGTGGGACACATTGCTGATGAACCGACTCTGGGCTGCATTCAGTTCCACTTCCCGGGTGAGGTCCTGCACGGTCATGGCGATGCCCTTGAGGGATTCACCGCTGGCATCCCGAACGGCCTGCAGCACGATGCGCAGCGTCCGGGCCGGATCGCCCACGCTGCAGCGCACGTCTGCGTCGTCTCGCTCCCCACTGGTCACGTTGTCGAGGGCGGATTGCAGATCCATCGCCAGCCGTTCAGGCAGCTCATCGATCAGGTCGTTGCCCTCGAGGCTGCGCCCTTCCCAGCGAAACAGGCGCCGTGCTGTGGGGTTGGCCAGCACGATTGCGCCACTGGCATCGAGCAGCACGGCCCCGTCGGCCATGGTGGCGATCAGGGATTCCTGCTTCACCTGCGCAGCGGTGAGCTCCTCGATGTTCGCGGCCTTGTAGGCCTCCAGCTGGGCCGCCATGGTGTTGAAGCCCTGCAACAGCTCCCCCAGTTCCCCGCCCACCGGCAGGGCAATGCGGGCCTCGAAATTGCCCCCGGCGATCTGGCGCACGCCCCGCAGCAGCTCCTTGACCGGCTGGGTGATGGTGAGGGCGTTGAACACAGAGCCCAGGATCACGAGCACCCAGATCGAGATGAACACCGCCACGGTCACCTCGCGGGTGAGGGCGGCACTGGCCAGCAGGGTCTCGTTGGGGTTGATGCCCAGGGCCAGCACGCCGAGGTAGCGCCCCTCGCTCACCATCGGCACGAACACGTCGGTGACCTGGCCATCAGGGGTGAGGTGCTGGCGCACCAGTGGGTTGTCAGGCCGCTTCTGGATGTCGGCGGGCAGTTCCAGGCGGCGGCTGAGCAGCAGTTCGCTGCTGCCGTTGTTGGAGCCGATCGGTATGCCGAGGTAGATCACCCCGTCGGGATCGGCGAAAAAGATGTAACGAAGGCTGCGGCTGGAGCGCCAGAAGCGGTCGGCCACCGACGCCAGCTCCCGGTCGTTGCCCTCAGCCACCAGGGGCGTCACGTTGGCCGACAGCAGCAGTCCCAGGTCGCGGGCGTAGCGGGTGTCGCTCATGCGCGCGTCGCGCTGGATGCCGTTGAGCGCCACAAAGGTGATGCCGGTCATCAGCAGGCTCACCACCAGGGTGGCGACCGCGAGCAGCTTGGTCTGCAGACTGAATTCGGCCCACCAGCGGCCCAGGCGCTGCTGCAAGCCCCGGAGGGCGCCCGGGTTTGGCGGAACCGTTGGGCTTGGTGGGAGGCTCGAGCTGGGCGGCACAGTCGGACTCATGGGCGGCGCACCTGGTGGCCGATGTCGCGTCGGAAGGTGATGCCCTCGAAATGCACCTGATCCAGACCGGCATAGGCCCGCGCGAAGGCGGTATCGAAGTCGTCGGCCTGGGCCACCACCGCCAGCACCCGCCCGCCGCTGGTGAGGCAGGTGCCCTCCCCGTCCTGCCGGGTTCCGGCGTGGAACAGCTGCAGCTGGTCGTGGGGCTCAAGCGTGCTGCGGATCGCATCCCCCCGGCGGATCTCGCCGGGGTAGCCCTGGGCGGCAGCAATCACGCAGGCGCTGCAGCCCGGGGCAATGGTGAGAGCGGGGGCCTGATCCAAGGTACCGGTGGCACAGGCGAGCAGCACCGCCGCCAGTTCCGGCCCCAGCAACGGCATCAGGGTCTCGCATTCCGGGTCTCCGAAGCGGCAGTTGAACTCGATCACGCTCGGACCGGCGTCGGTGAGCATCAGGCCGGCGTAGATCACGCCGCGGTAGGTGATGCCCCGGGCCCGCAGGGCCGCCAGGGTGGGCTCCAGCACCAGCTGCCGCACCTGCTCCAGGCCCTGGGCATCGAGCAGGGGCGCCGGGGCATAGGCCCCCATGCCGCCGGTGTTCGGGCCGGTGTCACCTTCACCGATGCGCTTGTGGTCCTGGGCTGGCGGCAGCAGCACCATGCGTTCCCCATCGGTGAGGGCAAACACCGACACCTCGGGGCCGTGGGTGCGCTCCTCAAGCACCAGCGAGGCACCTGCGCCACTGCCGAAGCGTCCACCGAAGATCTCGGCGATCGCGGCCCGGGCCTCCTCCAGGGTCTCGGCCACGGTGACCCCCTTGCCGGCAGCGAGCCCATCGGCCTTCACCACCAGGGGCCTGCCCTGGCTCTCCAGGGCTGCCAGGGCCTCGGCCTCGCTGCTGGCTGGCCAGTAGCCGGCCGTGGGCACGCCTGCCTCCTGCATCAGCGCCTTGGCCCACTGCTTGCTGGCCTCGAGCTGGGCCCCATCAGCCCCGGGACCGAAGACCGGAATGGCTTCAGCCCGAAGAACGTCACCCAGGCCAGCGGCCAGGGGCGCCTCCGGCCCCACCACCACCAGCTCGATCCCGTTGTCGCGGCAGGCGGCCAGGAGGCCGGCCTGGTCGGCTTCCTCGATGGCCAGCTGCGTACATCCGGCCAGTGCCGGAGTGCCGCCATTGCCCGGCGCCACCCACACCTGCTCCACCTCCGGACAGCGGGCCAGAGCCCAGGCCAGGGCGTTTTCCCGGCCGCCGCCACCCACCACCAGAATTCGCCTGGGCGCTTGCAGGGTGGTGGCAGTGGCGATTGCCTCGGGGGCCATGGCAGAGGGGAGACGGACGTGTCTGGGGAAATGCCGGCCCGGCTCGCCTAGGTTGACGTCCTGAGACGAACCCCGCAGGTCGGGCGGCCGTGCCCCATCTTCTCTCCACGCCGCTCCTGGTTCTGCTGGCCGCCTCCTGGTCGCTCCCGGCCGCTGCGGCCGTTCCCCCCGCGGGCCCCCGGATGCCTCCTGCGGCCGAGGCCTGCGCCGCTGCCGTGCGGGCTGGAGCGCCTGGGGAAGCCCGTCGCCAGCGCCAGCTTCTCCAGGCTGGCCTTCAGCCTCCCGTCGGTCTGGAGCCGGTGCTCCAGGCCGCGGAGGCCCTGCTGGCCTGTGCGGCGCCTGAAGCGGCCCTCGCAGTTCTGGCCCGCATCAGCCCGGCCCCCGGGGAAGAGCGCCGCCGCTGGCTGTTGATGCAGTGGCAGGCGGCCCAGGCGGGTCTGCATCACGACCGCGCGGCCCAGGCCCTGCAGGCCCTGGCCGGAGAGGAGCTGGCGAGCCTGGAGACCCTCCTGCTCCCGCTGGACGGTTCCGGGCAGGCTGCTGGCCCCCCGGGCCGGCGCCCCGCCATCGATCTGCTCGCTGACCATCTAGAGAGCCTGGGGCAGACCCGGCGGGCTGCGGTGGTGCTGCTCTCCAGCCGTCAGCCGGGTGCGGCGACGGCAGCGCGCTGGGGCCGGGCGGCGCAGCTGGCCGGCAGCCTGCCCCAGCAGGAGCGGGATGCGATCGTCGAGCGGGCCCTGGAGCTGGCAGCGGTCAGCGAGGCCTGGGGACTGGTGGCCGAGCTGCTGGATCAGCAGTTGGCCGCCGGTGTCACGGACCCCACCACGGCCCGGGCCCTGGAGCGGCGCCTGCGGCTGGGTGCTCGCATCGATGATGTCTACGGTGAATGGCTGCAGCGTCGTCGTCAGGCGGCTGCGGGGCCCGCCGCTGATCAGCGCCTGCAGCTGCTGGATGGGCAGCTGCGCTCCCCCCGGGCCACCGGCGGCCACGCCGCCCCTTCCACCGCGCCTCCCTCCCCGTCCCTTTCTCCCGCGCCATGACTGCCTACCGCCTCGCCAACCTGCTCTATGAGGGCAAGGCCAAGCGTGTGCATGCCACCGACCAGCCGGATCTGGTGGCCGTGGAGTTCAAGGACGACGCCACGGCCTTCAATGCCCTCAAGAAAGCCCAGTTGGCCGGCAAGGGCAGCCTCAACTGCCGCATCTCCGCGCTCGTGTTCGAGGTTCTCGCCCAGGCGGGCATCCCCACCCACTACCGCGGTCTCGGGCAGGGGGATCACGCTGAGTGCTGGATGCTGGCCCGTCCGGTGCGGGTGATCCCGGTGGAGGTGGTGGTGCGCAACGTGGCGGCAGGCTCCCTCTGCAAGCAGCTGCCCCTTGAGCCCGGCACCCCCCTCGACCCCCCGCTTCTCGACTTCTATTACAAGGACGATGCCTATGGAGACCCGCTGCTGACCGATGCCCGACTGGAGCGACTCGGCCTGGTGACCGCCAGCCAACGCCAGGAACTGGAGGTTCTGGCACTGCGGGTGAATGCAGTGCTCCGGGAGCTCTTCCATTCCGTCGGTCTGCGCCTGGTGGATTTCAAGATCGAGCTCGGTCTCACCGCCGATGGCCAGCTGGTGGTCGCCGACGAGGTCAGTCCCGATACCTGCCGTCTCTGGGACGAGGCGGAGGCCGACGTGCAGGCCCGGATTCTGGACAAGGACCGATTCCGACAGGATCTGGGCGGGGTTGTCGAGGCCTATGGGGAGGTTCTCAAACGGCTCCAAGGGGTCTGTGCCCAACCCCAGGTCTACGGGTAGGGTTTGCGACATTTGCGGCCTGGCCGCACCGAACGCGAAGCTCATGGCCGGCTTGCTGAGTTCCAAGGCTGCGCTGCCCCTGAAGGTGGCGCTGCCATTGCTCGGCGCCGCCCTTCTGGCTGCCGGTCCCGGCAGGGCGCAGCAGACACCGGCAGAGGTCCAGCCCGGGGCTGCCCCACCGGCTTCCCAGCAGGTTGATCCCCCAGGGTCTTTCCCCCTCCCTGGCGGCACCAGCCCCACGACCCCATCTCCCCAGGATCCGGCGTCCACGCCGGCGCCGGTGGCTCCGGCTGCTGAAACGCCGGCTGAGCCCCGGGTTCAGATCGCTGAGGTGGTGATCGAGGGCCTCGACGGCCATCCCGAGCGGGAACGCCTCGAGCTGGCGGCCTACGCCGCCATGGCCGTCACTCCGGGCACCCAGGTCACGCGCAGTCAGCTCCAGACCGACCTCTCCGCCATTTATGCGACGGGCTGGTTCTCCGATGTCCGCATCCAGCCGGTCGATGGGCCCCTCGGGGTGCGCCTGATCGTCACGGTGGTGGCGAATCCGGTCCTCAAGAGCGTCAGCCTGCAGCCCTCCGGCGAGCTCAGGATTCCCTCCACGGTCGTGGAGGAGGCCTTCACGCCCGATTACGGCAAGACCCTGAACCTCAACACCCTGCAGACCCGGATGCAGGAGCTGCAGAAGTGGTACGCCGATCAGGGCTATTCCCTGGCCAGGGTCACCGGGCCCAGCCGGGTGAGCCCGGAGGGGGTGGTGGATCTGCTGGTGCGTGAGGGCACCGTGCAGGGGGTGGAAGTGCAGTTCATCACCAAGGACGGCGACACCACCAACGACAAGGGAGAGCCGATCCGGGGCAAGACCAAGCCCTGGGTGATCACCCGTGAAGTTTCCCTGAAGCCAGGCGGGGTCTTCAACCGCCGTCAGCTGGAGGAGGACATCAAGCGCATCTACGGCACCGGCCTCTTCAGTGACGTCAAGGTCACCCTGCGCCCCGTCCCGGCCCAGCCCGGCGAGGTGGTGGTGGTGCTGGGCATCGTGGAGCAGTCGACCGGCTCGATCTCCGGCGGCGTCGGCTACAGCCAGAGCCAGGGGGTGTTTGGCCAGATTCAGCTGCAGGACACCAACCTCTTCGGCCGGGCCTGGGACCTGGGCACCAACATCTCCTACGGCCAGTTCGGCGGCCTGGGCGACATCACCTTCACCGACCCCTGGATCAAGGGAGATCGCTTCCGCACATCCTTCCGGGCACGGGTGTTTTTCAGCCGTGAGATTCCCCAGATCTTCCAGAGCGAAAACAGCACCTTCAGCACCGACCTCCAGAACTTCAACGGGGCCGACTTCGATGTCGTAACCAACAAGCCCCGCTCCGTGGGCGGGGACGACCTGCTGGTGCGCACCAATTTCGACACGGTCGCCATCCAGCGCATCGGCGCCAACGTGCAGTTCGTGCGTCCCCTCAACGGGGGGGATCCCTTCCGGAAGACCCCCTGGCGCCTCGTGCTGGCCTTTGGCGGTCAGGAAGTCACGCCCATGAACTTCTCGGGCACCAAGTTCTCCCAGGCCGTGGTGGGTGCGAACAAATCGCCCGATGTGGTTCCCTCCCGCCAGGTGATCTGCCTGGCCTACAACTGTGCCTCCGAAAACCAGCTGCTCAGCTTCCGGGTTGGTCTGACCTACAGCACCCTCAACGACCCCCGCAATCCCACCAGCGGCAATTTCTTCAGCATCGGCAGCGAGCAATTCCTCTCGGTCGGCGACGATTCACCCACCTTCAACCGCATCCGCGGCAGCTTCACCCACTACATCCCGGTGAACTGGCTGAAGCTCTACAAGGGCTGCCGTCCCAAGCCTGGCGAAGCGGAGGATTGCAAGCAGGCCCTAGCCTTCCAGGTGTCAGCCGGCACCCTGGTCGGCAGTGAGATTCCCCCCTACGAGGCGTTCTGTCTCGGGGGTGGCAATTCCGTGCGGGGCTACTTCGACTGCGATCTCGGGGTGGGCAAGAGCTTCGGTGAATTCACGATCGAGTACCGCTTCCCGATCTTCAGCATCGTGAGTGGGGAGATCTTCTTTGACGCCGGCACCACCTTCGGCACCCAGGAAGATATTCCGGGCAATCCCGGAGGCCTTCTCGGCAAGAGTGGGGATGGCTTCTCCCCGGGGGTCGGCCTGATCGTCACCACCCCGGTCGGCCCCCTGCGCCTGGAAGTGGCCACCCAGGACTTCACCAGTGAGTGGCGCTTCAATCTGGGGGTCGGTTGGAAGTTCTAGAGCACGCCCTGGCCCGGCACCCCTGGCCCGAGAGCTACGGCGGCGCCCACACCCTGGCGGCTGAGGTCCACACCGCCGGCGTGGGCCTCCACAGCGGTGCCTCCTGCCGGGTGAGGCTCGCCCCCGCCTCTCGGCCGGGGTTCTGGCTCGGCTGGCTCGACCGTCCTGCCCTTCCCCTGGAGCGGCTCACCCCAGCCCAGGTGGCGGAGACCACCCTCTGCACCGCGCTGCAGGTGGGCGACCGTCGCCTGGCCACGGTGGAGCATCTGCTGGCTGCCCTGGCCGGCACCGGGGTCACCCAGGCGGAGCTCTGGGTTGACGGCCCCGAGATTCCCCTGCTGGATGGCTCGGCCCTGCCCTGGGTGGAGCTGATTGCCGAGGCCGGGGTGCAGGAGCTGGTCCCGGCCGCGGCGCCGCCTGCCCTGCAGCGGCCGGTGAGCGTCTATGGCGGTGGTGGCTGGGTGACGGCCGTCCCCGCCCCCGCCCTCCATCTGGGTGCGGCCATTGAGTTCAGCGAGCCCGCCATCGGCCGTCAGTTCCAGGCGCTGCCCCTGACCCCAGCCCGGTTCGTGCAGGAGATCGCCCCTGCCCGCACCTTTGGTCTGCGCTCCCAGGTGGAGCAGTTGCGGGCCGCCGGCCTGATCCAGGGCGGGGGACTCGACAATGCCCTCGTCTGCGATGGCGACCGCTGGCTCAACCCGCCCCTGCGCTACGCCGACGAACCGGTGCGGCATAAGATCCTCGACCTGCTGGGTGATCTGGCTCTGGCCGGTCTGCCCCGGGCCCAGGTGTTTGCCTACCGGGGTTCCCACCGCCTGCACACCGCTCTGGCCGCGGCCCTGGAGGCCGAGCTAGCCCCCCTCTCCGCCTGATGTTCCGTGGCTGACGTTCCCTCCCCTTCCGTTCTGCTCAGCGCCGAGCAGATCCAGGGGCTGCTCCCCCATCGGTATCCGTTCGCCCTGGTCGATCGGGTGATCGAGCACGAGCCGGGCAAGCGTGCCGTGGCCCTCAAGAACGTCACCCTCAACGAGCCCCAGTTCCAGGGCCATTTCCCGGGCCGACCGTTGATGCCGGGGGTGCTGATCGTCGAGGCCATGGCCCAGGTCGGGGGGCTGATCGTCACCCAGATGCCGGATCTGCCCAAGGGCTTGTTCGTGTTCGCCGGGATCGACGGTGTGCGCTTCCGCCGGCCGGTCGTGCCCGGTGACCAGCTGCGCATCAGCTGCGAGCTGATCAGCCTCAAGCGCAAGCGCTTCGGCAAGGTGCAGGCCGAGGCCACCGTGGATGGGGAGCTGGCCTGCTCCGGAGAACTGCTGTTCTCCCTGGTCGACTGAGCGCCATGAGCTCCCTGATTCACCCCACGGCTGTGATCGATCCCCGTGCCGAGTTGGCAGCTGGCGTCGAGGTCGGTCCCTATGCCGTGATCGGCCCGGATGTGCGGATCGGTCCTGACTGCCGGATCGGAGCCCATGTGGTTCTGGATGGCCGCGTGCGCATGGGCCGCGGCAACCGGATCTTTCCCGGCGCGTGCATTGGTCTGGAGCCCCAGGATCTCAAATACACGGGCGATCCGACCGGCGTGGAGATCGGCGACGACAACACCCTGCGGGAGTGCGTCACGGTGAACCGGGCCACCCATGGGGAGGAGTGCACGCGCATCGGCAGCGGCAACCTGCTGATGGCTTACTGCCATCTCGGCCACAACTGTGTGCTGGGGGATCGCATCGTCATCGCCAATGGGGTGGCGGTGGCCGGCCATGTGGAGATTGCCGATCGGGCTGTGATCGGCGGCGTGCTCGGCATTCACCAGTTCGTGCACATCGGCACCCTGGCCATGGTGGGCGGCATGAGCCGGATCGAGCGGGATGTGCCCCCCTACTGCCTGGTGGAGGGGCATCCCTCGCGGGTGCGGGCGCTCAATCGCATCGGGCTGCAGCGCAGTGGTGTGGCCGATCTCGACGAGGGCCGGCAACTGGCCGATCTCAAGCGTGTCTGGATGCTGATCTACCGCCAGAGCCCCACCCTTGCCGCCGCCCTTGAGGCCCTGCGCGCCGAACCGCTCACCGCCGCCGCAGCTGGTCTGGTGGCCTTTCTGGAGGCCTCGCTGGCGGAGGGGCGCCGCGGCCCGATCCCTGGAGCCCGTTGATGCTGCGGCTGCTGGTGAGCACCGGAGAGGTCTCCGGCGATCTGCAGGGCTCCCTGCTCGTTCAGGCCCTCAGACGGGAAGCCCTGCGCCGCGGTCTCCAGCTGCAGATCATGGCCCTGGGGGGCGAGCGCATGGAGCGTGCCGGCGCCGAGCTGCTTGCCAACACCACCAGGATGGGGGCCATCGGTCTGCTGGAGGCCATCCCCTTCGTGTTGCCCACCCTGCGGGTGCAGCGTCGGCTCAAGCGCTGGTTTCGCCAGCAGTTGCCGGATGGGGTGGTGCTGATCGACTACATGGGGCCAAATGTCAGCCTCGGGCTGCGCCTCAAGCGCCGCTATCCCCAGGTGCCGGTCACCTACTACATCGCGCCCCAGGAGTGGGCCTTCAAGTTCGGATCGGAGGGGCGTACGAACCTGATCCGCTTCACCAACCAGATCCTGGCGATCTTTCAGGAGGAAGCGCGCTACTACCGCTGTCGGGGGGCCTCGGTCACCTATGTTGGCCATCCCCTGCTGGACACCGTCGGTTGTCCTCCCGACCGGGAACAGGCGCGGCGAGAGCTTGGTCTCCAGCCCGATGCCCCTGTGCTGTTGCTCATGCCCGCGTCCCGGCGGCAGGAATTGCGT
>VGPU01000020.1 GCA_016882525.1 Cyanobacteria bacterium M_surface_10_m2_119
GGTGTGCGCCCAGCTGGGCCGCATCCCCAGCAAGGACGACTACCTGGCGATCGCCGCCGAACGGATCGACCCCTTCGGCGCCGAGCTCTACCGATACCTCAACTTCGATCAGATCGAAGGCTTCGAAGAGCAGGGCAGGGTGGTGAGCGCCGAAGAGGAAGCGAAGGTGCTGGCGGAGGTGTGATCACCACAACGGGGCCTGGGGTGGCCTACAGATCCTCTTCGATCAAGGCCTCCAACCGCCCCTGCTGCACGGCTTCCGCCAGGGCTGCGTAGTCCTGCTCGGTCTGATCGGCGTAGGCCATGGCAAATCGGCCGACGGCGCGATCCATGGCATCACCCTTGCCGAGGTAGCCACTGATCGTTGCACCATCGCCTGATTTGGTATGGGAGCGGGCCAAGGTCCAGCCGCAAATGGCGGCATAGCGGTGAAGTTGCACCACAGACAATCCCTCAATCGGCATCGACATCTTCATGTCACGCAGCTGACGCACATAGAAGTCGTGACCCGTTCGGGAGTGCAGCCAGCCGAGGAAGATATCGCTGGACGACTGGGTGAGGCGCTGACCCATCACCACGCGCTGGCCATGGTTGGCATACCTACTCGTCTTGGTGTAAGGCTCAAGCACCGAAGGGCGAGCTTCCTTGAACTGCAGGATCAGGGGATGATTTTCCTCTGAGAAAAACAGTGCGATGAAGCAGCGTGTCCCAACACTGCCGATACCGACCACTTTCACAACAGCATCCTCAAAGCGGTAGCGATCAAACAAGATCTGGAGCTCATCTGATAGGGATCGCTGGTAGTCATCGAGCCCCTGCTGAACGAGGGTCGAAAGTTCTGAGATTGCCGGCCGGTAGAGCAACGGGGGTTGCTCTACAAACCGGTGGCGGCCACCGACACTGGTGACGATCTTTGGAAAGATATTGTCGATGATGCAATGGCGAGCCTTCTCCGCAAGGGCCTTGCGATAGCGCCTGGCCTTGGCATCAGGAGCCAGCGCAATCAACTTCTCCATGTCGATGCGGTTGTACCAGATCTCCAGAGGGCTCATCCGCGAATACTCCCGGAGATGGAGGCGATAGGAGCGCACGCTTTCGCGTGCCACTGCTTCGCAGTCCTCCTGGGAAAAGCCCCTGTCACGGCCAGCAATCACAAAGCTCGTGGCAAGCCGTTTCAGATCCCATTCCCAAGGCGCGGGATGGGTTTCATCAAAGTCATTGATGTCGAAAACCAGATTCCGTTCCGGAGTGGCAAATAAGCCAAAATTGAGAAGATGGCAGTCGCCGCAGGCCTGCACCTCCACACCAGTCGTGGGCGTGGAAGCCAGATCAGAGGCCATCAACGCAGCTGAACCCCGCATGAAGGCAAACGGGCTGCGCAGCATGCGCCCATAGCGGATCGGAATCAGTTCCGGCAGACGATCGTGATTCGACTCCTCCAGCACCGTGACCGGATCGCGCCGATCGGCCGCGGGCTGCCAGTGACCGTGGGCGCTGCGGGGGAGCGCACGGCGCTGCGGGGGAGCGCACGGCGCTGTGACTTGCCAATCTGGAGGCGTTCTTCCCTGGTGTGAAACTGAGCTTGAGAGGCTCCCCGGAGATCGGCTTCGGGCTGTGACGTCATCGGGTGCTGCCTCATACAACAGCGATTGAACGCTGCTCAGCAGCTACCGAACAGACTGGACTCCACCTTGTGGAACCAGGCGAACGTGAGGTCATGGTCGTGGCCGCTCACGGCGATGGCCACGGTCTGCCGGCGCACGCTGCAATCCACGCTCAACGACAGGGGCCACTGGTCATGGCCCGCATGCCAACTGGCACTGAGACCATCGTCGGCGTAGCAGGTCTCGGGGTGCAGCTGGAATCCCAGCTCCCGCGCCAGGCAGGCAATCCCGGCCAGCGAGCTCACCAGGTCGGCCTGGGTGTGAATGGCGGCGGTGTACACAAACGGTGCTCCCTCCGGCTCCGTCACCGGATCCAGCACCAGGCTGTCCGCCAGCTCCCGCACCAACTGGCCGAGCCGCTGCGACGATCGCCGCCCTCCACCGGGGTGCCGCCGGGCCGCGGCAGATCCTGCCGCTGTCTGCTGAGACCCAGGCGCCAGAGCCACCGGTGCAACGCCGTGAAAACCAGACCAAGTTAGGCCCGATCCACCAAGCATGGTGTGTTGTTTGCTGCAGACCACAACATGTAGTGGTAGGGCTGCTCCCCAGCCCCCCAGATCCCTTCCAGAATCTCCCGCCTCAATCCACCGCCACCTGCGGCGGATGCTGCTCCAGCACCTGCTTGAGATAGCGCCCGGTGTGGGACGTGGAATGGGCCGCCACCTCTTCTGGAGTCCCCGTCACCACGATCTGCCCGCCCTTGTCTCCCCCCTCGGGGCCGAGATCCACAATCCAGTCGGAGCAGCGGATCACGTCGAGGTTGTGCTCGATCACCAGGATCGAGTTGCCCTTGTCCACGAGGCGCTGCATCACATCCATGAGCTTGTGCACGTCGTAGAAGCTGAGGCCGGTGGTGGGCTCGTCGATCAGGTAGAGCGTCTTGCCGGTGGCCCGGCGTGAGAGTTCCGTGGCCAGCTTCACCCGCTGGGCTTCGCCGCCGGAGAGGGTGGGCGCGGGCTGGCCGAGCTTCACGTAACCCAGGCCCACATCCACCAGGGTGCGCAGGCGATCAGCCGCCTGGGGAATGGCGGAGAAGACCTCACAGGCCTGCTCCACCGTCATCTCCAGCACGTCGGCAATCGTGAAGCCCTTGTACTTCACCTGCAACGTCTCGCGGTTGTAGCGGGCCCCCTTGCATACATCGCACTGCACATACACGTCAGGCAGGAAGTTCATCTCGATCACGTTCACGCCCTGGCCGCCGCAGGCCTCGCAGCGGCCCCCCTTCACGTTGAAGCTGAACTGGCCCACCTGGTAGCCGCGGGCCTTGGCCTCCACCGTGGCGGCGAACACCTGGCGGATCGGATCAAAGGCACCGGTGTAGGTGGCCGGGTTGGAGCGGGGGGTGCGGCCGATCGGCGACTGGTCGATCACGATCACCTTGTCGATCGCCTTGATCCCCTTCAGCTCCTTCACACCGCTGGGGAAAGGCACCTTCAGGCCCAGCTTGTGCTCCAGGGCCGGATGCAGCAGCTCATTCACCATCGTGCTCTTGCCGCTGCCGCTCACACCGGTCACGCACACCAGCCGGCCCAGCGGGAACTCCACATCGAAGCCCGAGAGGTTGTTGCGCGCGCAACCCACCAGGGTGAGCTTGCGCGAGCCGCTGTCGCGCCGCTCCGCCGGCGTGGGGATGGCACGGCGACCGCTGAGGTAAGCACCGGTGAGGGAAGCCTCGGCGGTGAGCAGGGCCTCAAGATCCCCCTCGGCCACGATGTGGCCGCCGTGCACCCCGGCACCGGGGCCGATGTCCACGATGTAGTCGGCGGCGCGGATGGTGTCTTCGTCGTGCTCCACCACGATCAGGGTGTTGCCCAGATCGCGCAGCTTCACCAGGGTGTTGAGCAGGCGGTCGTTGTCGCGCTGGTGCAGGCCGATGCTCGGCTCATCGAGCACGTAGAGCACGCCGGTGAGGCCGGCGCCGATCTGGGTGGCCAGGCGGATGCGCTGGGCCTCGCCACCGCTCAGCGTCATCGCCGGACGATCGAGGCTGAGGTAGTCGAGCCCCACATCGAGCAGGAAGCGCAGGCGCATGCGGATCTCCCGCAGCACCAGCTCGCCGATCTGGATCTGACGGGCACTGAGCAGGGGTTCGGCCCCCTCGCTCTCGCCCACCCCCATCAGCTGCTCGATCCGCCGCAGGCTCTCGCCCACGCTGCTGCTGGTGAGCTCGTGGATGCGGTAAGGCCCCACCCGCACGGCCAGGGCTTCGGGCTTGAGCCGCAGCCCCTGGCAGCTGGCACAGGGCACCAGCTCCAGGTATTTCTCCAGCTTCTGGCGCATCGATTCACCGCTGGCGTCGCGCAGCTGGCGCTCCAGGATCGGCAGGATCCCCTCGAACGGCCGCACGTAGGTCTGGGATTTGCGGTAGCGGCTGTCGGCCTGGATGGCGATCGGCTCGCGCGAGCCGTTCAGCAGCACGTCCTGCTGCTCGGCCGTGAGCTGGTTCCAGGGGGTCTTGATCTCGAAGCCGAAGGCCTCCCCCACCGAATAGAGCAGGGAGAAGTAGTAGGAGTTGTCCTTCTCCGCCCAGGGGGCCACCGCCGCATACACCGGCAGGCTGGGATCGGGGATCACCCGCTCCTCGGTGAACTTGCGCAGGTGGCCGATGCCATGGCAGTCGGCGCAGGCGCCGTAGGGGCTGTTGAAGGAGAACAGCCGCGGCGAGAGCTCCTCCATCACGGCGCCATGCACCGGGCAGGCGAAGTTTTCCGAGTAGAGACGCTCCTGTTCCACCCCCTCCGGCAGCTCCTCGTCCGCCTTGGGCACAACCTCCACCAGGGCCAGGCCGTCACCGCGCTTGAGGGCCGTGCGCAGGGAATCGGTGAGCCGCTCCTGAATGCCCTCGCGCGACACGAGGCGATCCACCACCACCTCGATGTTGTGGGCGTGGTTTTTATCCAGCTCGATGTTGTCGGCCAGCTCGCGCACCTCGCCGTTCACCCGCACCCGGGCGAAGCCCTCGGCCACCAGGCCGCTGAGCAGCTTCACGTGGGTGCCCTTCTTGCCGCGCACCACCGGTGCCAGCAGCTGGTAGCGCGTACCCTCCGGCAGCTTGAGGATCTGATCGACCATCTCGTCG
Organism: Cyanobacteria bacterium M_surface_10_m2_119; assembly: GCA_016882525.1. GTDB lineage: Bacteria > Cyanobacteriota > Cyanobacteriia > PCC-6307 > Cyanobiaceae > NIES-981. The sequence goes on from VGPU01000020.1 coordinate 4,747, forward strand.
ATCGATTGGGGCCGGATCGAACGGTCGCAATCCGGGCAGTGGGGTTCCCCGGCGCGACCGAACAGCAGGCGCAGGTAGTCCTGGATCTCGGTGACGGTGCCGACCGTGGAGCGCGGGTTGTGGCTGGTCGACTTCTGATCGATCGAGATGGCCGGTGACAGCCCCTCGATCGCATCCACGTCGGGCTTGTCCACCTGGCCGAGGAACTGGCGCGCGTAGGCCGACAGGCTCTCCACGTAGCGGCGCTGGCCTTCGGCAAAGATCGTGTCGAAGGCCAGCGAGCTCTTGCCGCTGCCGCTCACCCCGGTGAACACCACCAGGCGGTTGCGGGGGATGGTGACGTCGACGTTCTTGAGGTTGTGCTGGCGGGCGCCGCGCACACGGATCACCTCCTCCAGCGAGCCGCCATTGTGGGCCTGCAGCGTCGCTTTCTCGGACACGCTCTGGGCGAGGGCGCGGGGCATGCAGCCGGCTCGGGAGCTGGAGAGTCTACGGGGGTTGGGAGGGGTTCAGGCGGCCCGTTCCCGCTCCAGCAGGCTGGCGGCGTAGCGGCGGGCCTCGCCGGAATCGCCGCCGGCCAGTTCCACCAATTCGGCCTGACGGGCCTGGGCATCCCGCAGTTGGGACACTCGCGTGTGGGTGCTGCCGCCCATCACCTCCTTGGCCACGCGGTAGTGGTGATCGGCGGCGGCCGCCACCAGCGGCTGGTGGGTGACGCAGAACACTTGGCGCTGCTCGGCCAGCCTGCGCAGCAGCTCGGCCATGGCACCGCTGACGCGGCCGCTCACACCGGCGTCGATCTCATCGAACAGCAGGGTCACATGCGGATCGGCCGCCGCCAGGCAGGTTTTCAGGGCCAGCAGGAAACGGCTCATCTCACCGCCGGAGGCCACCTCCGCCAGCGGCGCCAGCGGCTGGCCGGGGTTGGCGGAAAACAGGAACTGCACCGCATCGGCCCCCTCCTCCGCCGGTGCAGCCGGTTCGATCGCCACGCTGAAGCGCACGTTGGCCAGGCCCATCGGCCGCAACGCCGCCATCAGCTGCTGCTCCAGCTGCCGGGCAGCGGTGTGGCGAGCGGCGCTGAGGGCCGCGTTGGCCTGGTCGCGGCTGGCGGCGGCGGCGGCCTCCTGGGCCTCCAGGGCCACCAGGCTGGCCTCCACCCCACCGGGTGCCAACTGCTCGCGCAGGGCATCGCGCCAGGCGATCAAGGCCGCCAGGTCCTTGCCGTGGCGGCGCTCCAGGGCCTTGAGCTGGGCGATCCGCTCCTGCAGCTCCGCCAGGCTGTCTGGATCGCTCTCCAGGGCTGTGCCGTAGCGATCGAGATCGCGAGCCAGATCCTGCAGCTGCGCCAGGGCATCGCTGCAGCGTCCCGCCAGCTCGGCCGCCTCGGGATCGAGCTGCTGCATCTGAGCCAGCTCCTGCTCGCACACCCCCAGGTGATCCAGCACCGAAGGAGCCTCCTCCGCGCCGTCCACAAGCCGCCCCAGCAGGGTCATCACCCCCTGCTGCAGCCGCACCCCATGGGCCAGGCGGTTCTCCTCCGCCTGCAGCCGCTCGCGCTCAGCCGGATCCTGCAGCCGCGCCGCCTCCAGATCCTCCAGCAGCTGCTCCTGGCGTTCGCGCTCCCGCTGCAGCTGTTCGGCATTGGCCCGGGCCGCCTGCAGTGCTGCAGCGGCCTGGCGCCAGGCGCGATAGACGGCCTGCACCGGCGGCAGCAGCGATTGCAGCGGGTCACCGGCGAAGCGATCCAGCCAGCGACGCTGCTGCCCCGGCCGTGCCAGCTGCTGCGTCTGCCCTTGCACCGTGAGATCGAGCAGCAGCGGCCGCAACTCCTGGATCTGGCTGCGGTTCACGGCCACACCATTCAGGCGATGGCGGCTGGCCAGGCGCCCCTCGTTCAACCGCCACTCCCGGCTGATCAGGATCTCCCCCTCCTCCGGCTCCAGCTGCTGCTGCTCCAGCCAGGCCTGCAGCGGCGGGCTCAGGCTGAAGCTGGCCTCGATCAAGCCGCGATTGGCCCCCTGGCGCAGCAGCCGCGGCCCGGAGGCGGCACCGGTGCTGCCGGCCAGCAGGGCATCGAGCGCATCCAGCAGGATCGATTTACCCGCACCGGTTTCCCCGGTGAGCACCGTGAGGCCGCCCGAGAAGCTGAGCTCCAGCCGCTCGATCAGGGCGATGTTCTCCAGCTTCAGGCCGGTGAGCACACGCGCCCCTGAGTGAAACGGATGTACTGGAGAGCATAGCGGCCCTGGCCCGCCGGCGCCAGGGGCTCACGCCAGCCGAGTTGGAGAGCACCGCCGGAAACGATCGATCTCCAGGTCCAGAACGCCAGCACCAATCCCGAGGGCCTCAGCCAGGGAACGCAGGAGGCGATCCTCTTGAGGCTCTATTTCGCCATCGGAGCAGGCCACCCGAAAGGCAGATTCCAGGATCAGCTCGCGGGCGTTGTCGTCGAGCAGGGGTCTGTCGCAGCGAAGCTGGCGCAGCAGAACATCAACCGGATCAGCAGCAGCGACCTGAGCAACCATGGAGCCAGCCAACCGCCGAAGCTCATCACGATCCAGAGGCGCACCCATGAGCTCGGTATAAATGCAAGCCATGGCCTCGATTTCAGGATCCTCGATCTCTCCATCAGCGAGAGTAATCGCAAGCATGCTGTTCAACATGCGCTCCCGCACCAGCAAGGCGGTGCGATCCCCACATTGTGCACCCCATCGCAGATCACTGAGATCACGCTTCTTGCGATTCGTCTGTGATTCACGCGGATCGCGCTTACAGCCACTGCGCCCACCGGAGAGACTGTCGTACATGTGAAAGGTGAAGCGATCAACCAATTCACGACAGAATCCAACCCCCCGAACGGAATTACCATAGGCATCCAGCCGAGGGGAAAAGGTGGCGATCCCCATCAGATTAGGAACCACAACCATCACAGCACCGGCAACACCCGACTTCGCAGGCAGGCCAATCTCAATGGTAAAGGAGCCTGCATTGTCATACATGCCTGCAGCCTGCATCACCGAAAGAGTGCGCTTGACGACCTCAGTGTCCAGAACCTGGACACCACTGATGGGACATACTCCACCGTTGGCGAGGGTTGCAGCAGCAACTGAAAACATGCGGGCCGTCATTTCAATACTGCAGCAGGATAGGTAAACATCCATCATCAAGTGCAGATCAACACCCCGGGGCAAACCCATGCGACCACGCAGCAAATAGGCAATAGCAAAATTAGTATCAGCCGTTTCCCGTTCAGAGAGCATCGTTTCCTCGCTGAAGCGCACATCGCCAAGACCACCACAGAGATCACTCCAGAGATCCATCAGTTTCTGTGTGATCTGGCGTGAGTTCAGGCCTGGCGTGGCCGACGCCACAATGCCTGCAACAATAATGGCACCAGCATTCACGCAAGGGTTGTAGGGGCGTTGATCAGGCAGGAGCTCCAGAGAATTGAATGGCCGGCCAGAAGGCTCCACACCAACGAACTGATGCGTGAAGCCAACACCCTCTGTGGCGAGGGAATAAGCATAGGTCAACGGCTTGGAAACAGATTGAATAGAATGATAAATATCAACATCACCAATCGCCAGGCGTTGGCCATCCACACTACACACAGCCACACCCCAGGGTTCTGAATCAGCATCACGGAGAATCGGGATATAGTCGGCATTCGCACCGCTGCGGTCAGGGGCGACGGATTTGTAGATAGCGTGAATGTCGGCGCAGAAGTCCTGCCACTCTGGAATCACGAGCTGGCTGTTAAAAGCCCGCTTCAGCATCAAGGCTTCATCACACACAATTCGGCCGAATGTTTGACCATCAATCGGGCCATCACCCATCTCAGCCAACCGGGCCATGGTGATCTGCAGGCGCCGATCATCGAGCCGCAGGCCACTCGCCTCAATCCGCTCTTGAATCCGGCCAGCCGTTGTACTTCCCTGATCAGCTACGGAATCAAACAGCCCTTGCAAAACCTCTTGCACAACGCGCCTAAGCATGAAGGCCAAGGCTCCGATCTCCTGAGGGCGCCAGACTGTCGCGCTTGATACGGTTCGAACTGATCAAAGGGGCAGCATGGAGGCAAGCAATCAGCTACAGCCCAATCAGCCAACGAGAATGGCGTAGGCAATAATGACAGCGTTGATCACCACGTAACTGGCCGAAAAGATCGGCAAATACACACGCCGATCCAAAGCCTGAGCACGATCAGCTTGATCGCGCTCGCAACGGAGATAACTGACAATCGCCAGAACCGTGGAAATGAGAATAAAGAGAATAGCTACAATGTGGATCTGATCGGTGAGCGTGACATCCTCTGACGCACCCAGGGTTGATTCAGCTTGCTGTAGATTAACAATAGCAGCAAATAGACAGCCCACGCAAAGACCAGTGCGGCCGCTAACGAGATCCGGCTCACGCGGATCCATGAAGAAAGCCATCGCTGAGATCATCGCAGCTGCATAGACACCTGTACACATTTTCAGGAAACTGGTGATGCGTGCTCGCCTCAGCTCCAACGTGGCACTGATGCTGCTGATGGCACTACCTCGACCCACTGCCAGCGACGGATTTCCGAAATTACTGCCGAGATCGACAGGGATTTCATTCACACGGAAGTTTGAAACCAGCCAGTCGCCCCGACCTATGCGAGGATTGAATCCCGAACTCTGGAAATCAGGGCTGATCAGAAACTTGCCCTGGCTAACACCACGCGGCACGATATCAAAACTGATGCGGTGGCGATCAAAGGGAAAGTTCTGGGCCGACCAGGGATAGAAAAAACTACCTGTGACGCCCAGATCAGACCAATACAGCCCTTTCGTGCCAGGAAATGCCCGTGAGTTGTTGGATTCATAGCGGGTCATCACCTCACCCATCGTGATCTCATTGGCATTGGTGATCTCCAGATCCTCAAGCGGTTTAATCACCGCTGTGGGACAGACGCTCCAGAGCCTCAGTGAGGCATACAGCGATTTCTCACTGAAGTTGAAATCACGCATATCCTCGATGAACACACCCATGCGGCAGGTGGCCAGGGCTGTGTCGACCGACGCCGGAACCACCGCAGGTGCAGCAAGGCCCCGGCCCAGCAGCAGGGCAGCCAACAGGCTCAGCAGACCCAGGAACAGGACGACACCTCGGCCGACGCCAGGCATCCAAAGCCGACGGAGGCTCATCGCTGCCTCCGCTGGCGCAGGCGCTCGAGCCGGCGGATCTGACGCTCGGCCTCCTGAAGGCGACCCAGAGCAACGGCCAGATCCACCGCCAGTTCAAGCGCCTCGTGGCACCCGGGGTCGAGGTAAAGGCAGCGACGCGCCGCCGCCAGAGCCTCCTCGGCCTGACCTCCCTGACTCAGTCGCCGTGCCTCAACAAGATGATCTGCCGGCTCCAGGATGGCGCATGCGGGTGTCGGCAACACAGGTCGATCCACGGGCCTCGGAGCTGCATCGGCAGGCTCAACGGCGATCGGGCGGATGGGTGCAAAGGCAGAGCCGTGCCCTCCCGGCAAGCTGCAAAAGCGATCCAGAGGCACCATCGGCGCCTCAGCTGCCGCCACCAGAAGCATCCCCTGCGGCTCCAGCCGCGCAGCGATCGCCATCAGTAGATCCAGGCGGGCCTGATCCTCCAAGTACAACATCACATTGCGGCAGAACACCACATGCCAAGGGCCTGGCAGCTGAACGAGCTGCTGCTGAAGTGTGCCCTGGTGAAACCGCACCGCGGCCCTGATCTGCGGGCGCAACCGCCAGTGCCGGGTGCTGCGGCCTGGCTCCCGCTGAAAGTGACGCTCGAGCAGGCCTGGCTCCAGCCCTCGCAGGGCATGAGCGCCGTAGAGCCCTTCAGCGGCTTTGGCCAGGGCCACAGCGCTGATGTCGATCGCCTCCACCTGCAGCTGGGCGAGGGGTATCCCCGCCTCCAGCAGAGCGATCACAACCGAATACGGCTCTTCGCCACTGGAGCAGCCACAACTGAGCACCCGCAATGGCCGTTGACGCAACCGCACGGTGAGCTGATGCAGCTGCTCGAAGGAGCGAGGCTCGCGCAGGAACCAACTCTCACCCACAACGAGGTGCTCGATCAGCTTCTGCTGTTCAGGCCGATCGTGGGGCAGGCGCTGGGCATAGTGCCTGATGCTGGTACAGCCGCTCGGGATCAGGCGCTGCTTTACGGCCCGAGCCAGGCGGGAAGAGCCGAGCCGATCCGCCCGCAGCCCCGTGCTCTGAAGCAACCAAAGGCTTAGGGGTTCCAGATCAGACCCTGCCATTGCCGCCGTCGGCTGCAGGGTCGGCCAGGTCGGTGGCGTTCAGCCCGGTGAGGCCAGCGGCAGCAAGGCGATCACAGAGCAACAACTGAATCAGCCCCCGCTCATCCAGGGCAACACCACCCAGGAAGGGGCGCTGGGCTGCAGCACCCTCAGCCGGGCGGAAACTGGCAAGGGGCTTGAGCAGGGTGTCGGTAACACGCTCAGCCAGAAGCCCAAGGAGCGCGGCTTGGCCATCACTGCCGGTATTGCGGATCATGATGATCCGGCTGCTCAGGTACGCAGCACACGGTTCACCGGCGATCAGCTGAGTCACATCCACCACCGGTACCACCCGGCCGCGGAAATTGAAGACACCCCGCAGATGATCAGGCGCACCGCTCAGCGGCCGCAGCAGCACCTGGGGGATCACCTCAACCACGGCCTCTGTCGGAATGGCGTACAGCTGCTCGCCGGCCGCGAGCAGCAGAAGCAGACGCGGCTCCAGGGCTGAATCGTCTGCCTCAGGTTGCTGGGAGGTTGCAAAGGGTTCCGGCATGAAGGCCTGGTGCGCAGACAGAGGCAACCGCAGCGGGTCCACCTTGCTCTCTTCCTGGCGTCGCGGCAAGCCGAAAGCCGGCACGGTGTGTGTGGATCCCGCAGTCCTGCAGCTTGTCAGCAGCGCCTGGGCTGCGTCAGAAAGGGCGCAGCCCAGTCCAAACAACCGCCCCATGGCCCGCAATCAGTCGATGGAGGCCCGCCTCCGCTATGCCTTCCTGGCCATGGGCGGGTTGTCGCTGCTGTTGGCCATCTTTGCAATGGTCACGGCCCGAGGACTGGGAAGCCGGATCAAGGAACTCTCAGAGAACCGACTGCCCAGCGTGGACGGCCTCTGGAAGATCAACGAGGGGCAGACCCAGGTGCAGTCGGCCCAGCGACTGCTGATCGAACCGGAGGAAACCACAAGCGATCGCCAGATTGAACTGGGACGTATCGATGCCGCCTGGAAGCAGATCGAAGAGGGCCGACATCAGTACGAAGCCACTGAGGCGGATGCCGAAGAGACGGCCTTGTATGCGCGCTTCCGCGACCGCTGGCAGGCCTGGCAGGACAGCCACCGCCAACTGATGCGCCGGATCAGCGACAACATGCTGGCCCCCGGCGCCAAGGCGGGTCCGGATCTGCGCGCTGCACTGAAGCAGCAGAGCGCCTCGTACCAGGCTGCTGAGGAAGCCCTGCTGGCAGTGATCCGGTTCAACCAGGATGTGGCCTCCAAAGAAGCGGCTGCCGCTGAAGCCAGCGTGAACCAGGCCCAGTTCTGGTCGCTCGTGATGATCGTGCTTTCCCCCGCCATCGCCCTGGGAGCCAGCAGCTATTTCACCCGCACGATCGCCCGCCCACTCGGCAGCCGGATCGCCGTCGTGGTGGACGCCGCCGAGCAGATCGCTGGCGGCGACCTACGCAACAACCTGCCGGACACCGATGCCGTTGATGAATTGGGTCAGCTGCAGAACGCCTTCCATCGCATGGGCGGCAACCTGACCCGACTGGTGAGCGAAATCCAGCGCTCCGGTGTACAGATCAACACTGCCGCCACCCAGATCGCCTCCGCCGGCCGGCAACTCGAGGCCACCGTGGCGGAACAGTTGGCCAGCACCAATGAGGTGAGCGCCACCAGCCAGGAGATCGCCGCCACCTCACGCGCCCTGGTGCAGACGATGGGTGAGGTGGACCGCCAGGCCAGCGACACCGCCGGCGCCGCAGCCCGCAGCCAGGACGATCTCAACCGGATGGCGGCGATGATGCGCGGCCTAGCAGCCTCCACAGCTGAAATCTCCGCCAGGCTCGACACGATGAATGAGCGGGCCAGCAGCATCGGCAGCGTGGTGTCCACCATCACCAAGGTGGCGGACCAGACCAATCTGCTATCGCTGAACGCGGCCATCGAAGCCGAAAAGGCCGGTGAATACGGCGCTGGCTTTGCCGTGGTAGCCCGCGAGATCCGCCGCCTGGCTGACCAGACCGCCGTCGCCACCCTCGAAATCGAGCAGATGGTGCGTGAGATGCAGGCGGCCGTGACTGGTGGTGTGATGGAGATGAATCGCTTCAGTTCCACCGTGGCGACATCCGTGGACGATGTGGTGCGGGTGAGCGATCAGGTCGAGGCCGTGATCCAACAGGTGCAAGGACTTGGACCCAAGTTCCAGCAGGTGGGTGAAGCGGTGCAGCAGCAATCGGAGGGTGCCCAGCAGATCAGCGAGGCGATGGGCCAGCTCAGCGAAGCGGCCCAGCAAACTTCCGACGCCATCAGCGACACCAATTCCAGCCTGGTTCAACTGGAGGATTCGGCCCAGGTGTTGCGCCGGGAACTCTCCCAGTTCCAAGTGACGGGCTGATCGGTCATGCACGACTGCTGGAATCAGATCGGCGTTGGCGGCGACCGCTCCTGCGCCACCCTGAACGATGTGGTGCACTGCCACAACTGCGCCGTTTACTCCTCAGCGGGGCGCAGCCTGCTGGAGCGCCAACCGCCGGCCGACTACCTCCCGGGCTGGACCTCCGTACTCGCCGATGGCAGCGGCGCAGAGCGGGTGGTGACAGGCCAGCAGGCCCTGAACCTGATGGTGTTCCGCATCGGCGAAGAGGTGCTGGCCCTGCCGCTGGAGCTGCTCCAGGAGGTAACCCCACCGAGCGACATCCACAGCGTTCCGCACCGAAGCAACGGCACCTTTCTCGGGCTGGTGAACATTCGCGGCGAGATCCTGCTGGCCGCCTCATTGCGGCGGCTGCTTGACCTGCCAGCCGCCAGCACGCCCCCTGCCGCAGGTCAACGCATGGCCGTCACCGCAGCCGGGGAGGAGCAGTGGGTGATCGCCATCGATGAAGTGCTGGGTATTCACCTCTGCAGTCCGGACGACCTGGAACCCCCTCCGGTGGTCCACAGCGCCGCCGACGCCCTCACCCAAGCCCTGTTCGCCTGGAAGGATCGGCGGGTGGCACTGCTCGATGGGCCACGACTGTTGAACAGCCTGCGCCGGCAGGTCAGCCAGCCATGAATGCCGCCGAAGAGCAACGGCGAAATCTCGAGCTGTTCGCCGAAGAGCTGGCGGATCAGCTGACCCTCCTCAGCACAAGCCTGTTGCAGCTGGAGAACGATGCGAACAGCCCCGGCTGCCGCGAGAACCTGATGCGAGCTGCCCACACGGTGAAGGGTGCAGCACGAATGGTTGGTCTTCAGCCGATTGAAGCCCTGGCCCACGCGATCGAAGAACTGCTCACGAGCCCGGCCATTGAGCTGGCAGGCCAGGCCCTGGATCCGGAGATGGTGACGCTCCTGCTGCGGGCCTTTGATGAGCTGGCAACCGTGGGGCAGGGCAAGCCGGAGCTCTTGCCGGTTCGCCTTGATCAGCAGGCTCAGCAGCTCGAGAGCCTTCGCGGCGCCTTGCTGGCTCGGGCTAGGGGGTCCACCGCGGATCCCTCGGCCCCTGAAGCTGGACTTGAACCAGCCCCCGCTCCACCAACGGCAACACCGGAGCGGGTTGTGAAGGTGGACGCCCAGCAACTGAATCGCATCGCTGCCCTGGCCGGTGAGTCGATGGTGGCGGTGCGTTGGCTGCAACCCTTCGCCGATGGCCTGCAGCAGCTGCGGAGCCGGCAGCGGGAACTGGACCAGCTGCTCGCCCGCTGGCAACCGCAGCCAGGGCACGAGAACCAGCTGGCCATGATCCTGGAGAAACAGCAGCAGTGCCAGCAACTTCTGCTGCACCAACTCGACGAGCTCGAAGCGTTCGCCCGCCGCTCAAACACCATCGCCCATCGGCTTTATGGCGAGGTGCTCAACGCCAACATGCGCCCCTTCCACGAGGGATTGGTGGGTCTGCCCAGGCTGGTACGGGATCTGGCAAGCAGCCTGGGCAAACGCGTACGGCTCGAGCTTGTAGGCCGATCCACCCTGGTGGATCGCGACATCCTGCGGCGGCTTGAAGCACCGATCAACCATGCCGTACGCAATGCCATCGACCATGGCCTCGAAACACCGCAAGGTCGCCGCTCCGCCGGCAAACCCGAGCAGGGCCTGCTGCGACTGGAGGCCCTGCATCGGGGCGGCATGCTCAGCATCACCATCCGCGACGACGGCGCCGGAGTGGATCTCGCTGCCGTGCGTGAGCGGGCGATTGAGCGGGGGCTGATCGACAAGGGCTGCGTCGATGACCTCGACGAGGCCGAGCTGCTGGAGCTGTTGCTGCGTCCCGGCTTCTCCACAGCCCGCCAGGTGAGTGAGGTATCAGGTCGCGGCGTGGGCCTGGATGTAGTGCAGACCATGGTGCGCGAGGTGGGCGGCTCCCTGCGCCTGAGCAGCACCACCGGAGGTGGGACCAGCCTGCACTTTCAGCTGCCACTGACACTCTCGGTGGTCCGCACCCTGTTGGTGCAGATCGGTGGTGAAACCTATGCGGTGCCACTGGCCCGACTTGATCGGATCGTGGCCATCCCGGCAACCGCCATTGATCGCCATGAAGGGAAAGCAAGCCTGCAGTGGAACGGGCGGGCCATCGGGCTGATTCCCTCGCAGCCCCTGCTGGGACTGCCCCTGCCTGGCGGATTGGCCGATCCCCTGCCGGTGCTTGTGCTGAGCGACCAGGGCCAAAGCTATGGGCTCGTGGTGGAGCAGGTTCTGGGGGAGCAGGATCTGGTGGTACGCCCCCTTGACCAACGCCTGGGTGCGGTGCCTGGGCTGGCCTCAGCAGCCCTGCTGGGGGACGGCGCACCGATCCTGGTTCTCGATGTGGGCGACCTCTTGCGACTGGTGCAGGAGGCTTTGGCGAGTGGAGCCCTGCCACCACTCCCTCAGCGAGAGGGCGCACCAACCTCCACTCCGACGATCACCACACCCACGGCAACGCCGTCACACCAGCCGAGAACGGTGCTGGTGGTGGATGACAGCCGCATGGTGCGTGAGTCCCTGGGACGCACACTGGAGGGGCAGGGCTACCGGGTGGCCAAGGCAGTCGATGGTCAGGACGCGCTGGAACAGCTACAGAGCGGTGGCTTCGACCTGGTCGTGAGCGATGTGGAGATGCCCCGCCTCGATGGCTTCAATCTGGTGCGCCGCCTTCGGGCGCTGGACCAACCGCTGGCCTCGCTACCGGTGCTGATCCTGTCATCGCGAGACCAAGAGTCCGACCGGATCACAGGAATGGAGGCGGGGGCCGATCGCTACCTGGCGAAGGGAGGCTTCAGTGAGGACAGCCTGCTGAAGGCAGTTCAGGATCTGATCGGACCACCCTGAGCGCTGCAGCAGGCCATGCGGATCGCCCTGGTGAACGACACCGCCGTGGCCCTGGAGGCCCTGAAGCGCGTGCTGGCCACCGCACCGACACACACCGTGGCCTGGTGCGCCCGCAATGGGGAGGAGGCGGTGCGGCGTGCAGCACTGGACCGGCCCGATCTGATCCTCATGGATCTGCTCATGCCAGGCATCAACGGGGTGGAGGCAACGCGCCGGATCATGGCCACAACCCCCTGCCCGATCCTGGTGGTCACCGCCAGCGTGGGCTCCAGGTCGGCTCTGGTGTACGAAGCCCTGGGGGCCGGTGCGCTCGACGCCATCCGCACGCCATCACTGGTGGCCCCCGCCGCCCAGGCGGGGGCTGATCTGCTGCAACGCATCCGCCGGCTCGAGCGGCTCACACGGCCGCTGACCAGCCCTGCCGCTTCAGCAACGCCACCGCTTGTAGCCATTGGATCCTCCACCGGCGGCCCAGCAGCCTTGGTGAGATGTCTGGGGCAGTTACCGGTGGATCTCGGCGCCGCTGTGCTGGTGGCTCAACACATCGAAGCCCAGTTCGCACCCGGGCTGGCCCGCTGGCTCAACGACCAGATCCCGCTGCCCGTGCAGATCGTGCATGAAGGGGATCCGCTCCAGAGCGGGGTGGTGCAGCTGGCTGCCACGAACCACCATATTGTGCTCAAGCCCGATGGACGGCTCGGCTACAGCCCGGAGCCACGTCAGGAGCCCTACCGACCGTCGGTGGATGCTCTGTTCCGCAGCCTGCTGCAACCCTGGTTGAAACCGGGACATGCAGTGCTGCTCACCGGCATGGGCCGCGATGGCGGTCAAGGCCTGCTCGACCTGCGCCGGGCGGGATGGCACACCATCGCCCAGGACGAGGACAGCTGCGCTGTGTACGGCATGCCGAAAACGGCCGTGGAGCTTGGAGGAGCCATCGAGGTGCTGCCCCCGGAAGCCATCGGCCGTCGCTTGCGAAGCCTGATCGCTCCTCGCCGGTCGCCGCAGCAACTACCGCGGCAGCAGGAAGCGGCCCCTTAGCTTTACCAACTGTCAAAGCCCGTCGAGCGGATGCCGGCCATCACCCCCGCGGAACAGGCTCTGGCCGCCATGCGCGCCGCCGTGTTCGGCACCGATCCGATGGCACCACCACCACCGGTGGAACCCACGATCAGCGCCCCGGAACGCCCGTCCGCCCCGGTGCATGCCAATCCCGCCGGCAACGCCGCCGAACTCAGCGATTTCATCGAAGCCGCCGGCCTGTTGGAGTACGACCCGGCGGCCATCACCCGCATCTATTCCGGCCACCCGGGGCGCCTGCTGCGCCGGATCTCGCAGACGCTCGTGCCGATCGGCCTCTACCTGCTGGGCGTGGGCCTCGACTGGCTGACCCAGCGCCTCAAGAACCCCGACCATGCCCGGGCCCGGGCCCGGGAAGCGGCCGACCTGGTGGCCTCCCTCGGCCCCGCCTTCATCAAGGCCGGCCAGGCCCTCTCCACCCGGCCCGACATCGTGCCGCCCCTGCTGCTGGAGGAGCTGGCCCAGCTGCAGGACCAGCTGCCGGGCTTCGATCCGGCCCTGGCAATGGCCTGCATCGAGGAGGACCTGGGCCAGCCGGTGGAGGCGATCTACGCCCAGCTCGACCGCGAGCCGATATCGGCGGCGTCGCTCGGACAGGTGCACAAGGGGGTGCTCAGAAACGGCGACAAGGTGGCCGTGAAGGTGCAGCGGCCGGGGCTGCGCGAGCAGATCACGCTCGATCTCTACATCGTGCGCAACATCGCCGCCTGGCTCAACCGCAACATCGGCCTGATCCGCTCCGACCTGGTGGCCCTGATCGACGAGCTGGGCAAGCGGGTGTTCGAGGAGATGGACTACTGCAATGAAGCCGACAACGCCGAGGCCTTCGCCAGGCTCCACGCCCACAACGCGCGCATCGCCGTGCCCCGCATCTACCGGGAGGCCACCAGCCGCCGGGTGCTGACGATGGAGTGGATCGACGGCGTCAAGCTCACCAACCTGGCGGCGGTGCGAGGGCTGGGGGTGGATCCGGACGATCTCGTGCAGGTGGGGGTGAACTGCTCCCTGCAACAGCTGCTCGAGCACGGCTTCTTTCACGCCGATCCCCACCCCGGCAACCTGCTGGCCCTGGCGGATGGCCGCCTGGCCTACCTCGATTTCGGCATGATGAGCGAGGTGAGCCGCGAGAGTCGCACCGGCCTGATCCAGGCGGTGGTGCACCTGGTGAACCGCAACTTCGGCAAGCTCTCCAAGGATTTCGTGGCCCTCGGCTTTCTGGCCGAGGACGTGAACCTCGAGCCGATCGTGCCGGCGTTTGAGAGCGTGTTCGGCCAGGCGCTGGAGATGGGCGTGAGCCGGATGGACTTCAAGGCCGTCACCGACGACCTCAGCGGCGTGATGTACCGCTTCCCCTTCCGGGTGCCCCCCTACTACGCCCTGATCATCCGCTCGCTGGTGACGCTGGAGGGCATCGCCCTGAGCGTGGATCCCGACTTCAAGATCCTGGGCGCCGCCTACCCCTACTTCGCCCGCCGGCTGATGGAGGATCCCGACCCCAGCCTGCGGAACAGCCTCAAGGAAATGCTGTTCGACGGCGAGGTGTTCCGCTGGCAGCGGCTCGACAACCTGATCGCCAGTGCCGCCCAGGGCAGCCAGCTGGATCTTGATGGCCTGCTCGATCAGGTGCTCGATTTCCTGTTCTCGGCCAATGGAGGGCTGCTGCGCCAGCAACTGGTGGAGGCCCTGGTGCAACGCATCGACGGGCTGGCCTGGCAGACCACCCTGCGACTGGGCAAGCGCCTGCCGGAGCGGCTGCAGCCCCCGGGGCTGCGGCGCCGGCGCCTGGAGCCCGCCGGCGATCCCCTGCTGGAACTGGAGCCGATCCGCCAGCTGCTCACCATCCTGCAGGCCCTGCCGGGGTTCGAGCCCCAGCTGCTGCTCAAGCGGCTGCCGCGGCTGGTGGGCGAACCGGAACTGCGGCGGATGGGGGCCGAGCTGGCCCGGGGCCTGGCCGAACGCAGCCTGGTGCGCCTGCTGCGCGACGTGCTCGTCGACCCCGACCTGCAGAACCGGCCGGCGGTGGCCAGCGCCTGAATTGCCCCTAGGGTTGGGCCCATGAAGCGACGCTCCCGACGCCAGCGCCTGCTGGCCTCCCTCTCCGGCCTGATGCTCGGTCTGGGCCTGGGCCTCAGCAGCCCGGCGGCCCTGGCGGCGGAGAACCTGGTGTTCGTGAGCGGCGCCTTCCGCCGCTCGATCGCCGTGGCCGACCTGGAACTGCTGGCCAAGACCGGTGAAGCGCGGGGCCTGCTGATCGACGTGCTGCGGTTCAGCCGCCAGGACCCGGCGGAAATGGCCCGGTTGCTCAACCAGTCGATCAGCCTGCCGGTGACGCTGGTGAGCCGCCTGCTGAACACCCGCATCGGCGAAGCCCTGCTGGAGCGGCTTGCCCAGGTGGTCTATCCCCTGCGCGCTCCCGGGGTGGGGCTGCCCGCCCTGCGCTCCGCCGTGGTGATGGGGCTGGCCAACAACCAGGGCTCGATTTCGGCCATCTCCTTCCTGCGGGCCTACCCCGCCCAGGAGCTGGAGGTGAACATCCCCGCCCTGCTGGCCGTCGTGCAGAAAGCGAGCTCGGTCACCGAGCTGGTGCGCTTCTTCTCCGAGTCGCCCCTCGACGGACTGCGCAAGAATGGGGACGAACCCACGCCGTAGATTCGGCCCAGCCACCCCATCCGCCCCCTTGCCACTGCTCCAATCCCTGCGGCGCCTGGGCTTGGGGCCTGGCTCTGCCAAGCCCACGATGCAGGACTGGCCGGGTCTGATTGAGGCCTACCGCTCGTGGCTGCCGGTGAGTGAGCGCACGCCGGTGATCAGCCTGCGGGAGGGTGCCACACCGCTGATCCCTGCCCAGGCCATCGCCGCGCGCATCGGCCGGGGCGTGAAGGTCTACCTGAAATACGACGGCCTCAACCCCACGGGCTCCTTCAAGGACCGGGGCATGACGATGGCCATCTCCAAGGCGAAAGAGGCCGGCTCCGAGGCGGTGATCTGCGCCAGCACCGGCAACACCTCGGCAGCGGCGGCGGCCTATGCCCGCCGCGGCGGCATGCGCGCCTTCGTGCTGATCCCCGACGGCTACGTGGCCCAGGGGAAGCTGGCCCAGGCCCTGCTCTACGGCGCCGAGGTGATCGCCATCCAGGGCAACTTCGACCGGGCCCTGGCGATCGTGCGCGAGGTGGCCGAGCAGTACCCGGTCACCCTGGTGAATTCCGTGAACCCCTACCGGCTCCAGGGGCAGAAGACCGCCGCCTTCGAGGTGGTCGACGCCCTCGGGGAAGCCCCTGACTGGCTCTGCATCCCCGTGGGCAATGCGGGCAACATCAGCGCCTACTGGATGGGCTTTCAGGAGTACCGCCAGGCCGGCCACAGCCGCCGCCTGCCCAGGATGATGGGTTTTCAGGCGGCCGGCTCCGCCCCCCTGGTGGTGGGCCACACGGTGGAGCAGCCCGACACCATCGCCACCGCCATCCGCATCGGCAATCCGGTGAACCGGGACAACGCCCTGCGGGTGCGTGCGGAGAGCGGCGGTGACTTCATGGCCGTGACCGATGCCGAGATCATCGAGGCCTACAAGCTGCTGGGCAGCGAGGAGGGGGTGTTCTGCGAGCCCGCCAGTGCCGCCTCGGTGGCAGGGCTGCTCAAGCGGCATGCGGAGGTACCGAACGGCGCCACCGTGGTCTGCGTGCTCACGGGCAACGGCCTGAAAGACCCCACCACGGCGATCGAGCACAACGATGCCCGCTTCCACACCGGGCTGGAGGCCGATACGGCCAGGGTGGCACAGGTGATGGGGTTCTGATCTGAAGCCGGCCCCCTGATCCCCCTGAATCGATTGCCCGCCGCCTCCCGCCCAGGGGGGCTTTTTTGTGGACATGGGCGGCCTGCAGCCCCGCCAGAACCCTGATCCGATCCACAAAGCGTCTGCCGAGAAGGCTGGGAAAAACCTGCCGAAACCGGGGATTGCCGCCGTTCCGTCGACAGCCGCCAATCTCCCAGCTTTTCCTCAGGCGCGGGATTCGGTGGAAAACGGGCAGCAGCCCCCAATCCAGCCAGCCCATTTCACAAGCCTGTGCAGAGCAGAACGCCTGGTAGTCAGGGGATCAGGGACGATTTCCCCACTCTCCCCAGCCCCTACGGCTACGGATTGGGATTTGAATTCCTTTTGATTTGATCCGATAAGCGGAAGGTCGGCGGGCGGGCGGTTCACCGGCGTTGCGCAATCCGCCGGGCTGTGGAAGCGTGGTGAGCCCGTTCGGACCGCTCAGGCCCCCCAGCACGCACCATGAAGCTGGTCTGCTCCCAGTCGGAACTCAGCGCCAGCCTCCAGCTGGTGAGCCGGGCCGTTGCCGCACGCCCCACCCACCCGGTGCTCGCCAACGTGCTGCTCACGGCCGACGCCGGCACGGGCCGGTTGAGTCTCACGGGCTTCGACCTGAGCCTGGGAATTCAGACGAGCATTGCCGCCGAGGTGGAGGCCAGCGGCGCCATCACCCTGCCGGCCCGGCTGTTCGGCGAGATCGTCGCCCGTCTCTCCGCCGACAGCCCGATCACCCTGCACTGCGCCGAAGGTGGCGAGCAGGTGGAGCTCACCAGCATCTCCGGCGCTTACCAGATGCGGGGGATGCCGGCCGAGGACTTCCCCGACCTTCCTCTGGTGCAGACCGGCCAGCCGATCCGCCTGGAGGCCGAGGCCCTGGTGAAAGGGTTGCGCGCCACCCTGTTCGCCAGCAGCAGCGATGAAGCCAAGCAGCTGCTCACCGGTGTGCACCTGCGCCTCAGTGGCCATGGCCTCGAATGTGCCGCCACCGACGGCCACCGCCTCGCCGTGCTCCGCCTCAGCCATGGTGCCCAGGTCGGCGAGCCAGACACCGATGATCAGGAACCCTTTGCCGTGACGGTGCCGGCCCGCTCCCTGCGGGAGCTCGAGCGCCTGCTCTCCGGCCGCCCCTCGGTCGATCCCCTCAGCCTGTTCTGCGACCGCGGCCAGGTGGTCTTTCTCTGGTCGGATCAGGTGCTCACCAGTCGCAGCCTCGACGGCACCTACCCCAACTACAGCCAGTTGATCCCCGAGAGTTTCAGCCGCAGCATCAGCGTCGATCGCCGGGCCCTGGTGGCGGCGCTGGAGCGGGTGGCCGTGCTGGCCGATCAGCACAACAACGTGGTGAAACTCACCACCGAAGCCGGTAGCGGCCAGCTCCAGGTGCAGGCGGATGCCCAGGATGTGGGCCGCGGTTCCGAGGCGCTGGCCGCCGAGGTGCAGGGGGATCCGATCCAGATCGCCTTCAACGTGCGCTACCTGCTCGATGGCCTCAAGGTGATGGCCTCCGACCAGGTGGTGCTGCACTGCAATGCGCCCACCACCCCCGCGGTGCTGCGCCCCCTCGATGAAGCCGACTTCACCTATCTGGTGATGCCGGTGCAGATCCGGGTCTGATCCCTTGGCGCTTCCCGAGCAGCTGCTGCTCAGTGATCTGCTCCGCCGCCAGGTGCGCTGTGAGCAGGGTCTGGAGCGGGGCCCCGGTCTGATGGTCTGGATGCACCCGCCGGTGCACCGCGTGCTCGGCTGGGCCAGTCGACCTTCCCTGTTCGGCAGCCGCCGCCTCGTCTGGCGCCTCGACCAGCTGCGGGGCCTGCTCGACCTCGAGGCCCTCGTGAAGGGGGAGCCGGCGGAGAGCGATCAGGAGACCCTGGAGCAACTGCCCACCCTGCTGGAGGCGGCCCTGCTCGACCGCGACCAGGAGCCGATCGGCACCCTGGCGGACGTGGCCTTCGAGCCGGCCACCGGCCGGATCCGCCACTACCTCGTGAGCCGCAGCGACCCCCGCCTCCCCGGCAGCAGCCGCTGGCGCCTGAGCCCGGAGCGGATCGTTGATCAGCAGCCGGGCCGCGTGCTCACGGCCCTCAGCGGACTGGATGACCTTCCCCTGGCCCGCGCCAGCGTGCGTCAGGAGTTCCTGCGCCGCTCCCGGCGCTGGCGCGACCAGGTGCAGCAGGCCGGCGAGCATTACCAGTCGCGCTTGGAGGGCTGGTTGGAGGAGCCTCCCTGGGATGCCCCCGACCCGGATCGTGACCCCGCGGGCTGGTCGCAGGAGCGCGCGGAGGCACCGGGTGCAGAGCCCTGGGATCGGGAGGACTGGCCAGAGCAGCGGGAAAGGTCCCGCCAGGGTCGCGGTCGCGATGAGGAGGATCCCTGGGTTTAGGGCCTTCAGCCACACTGGATGGATCCGAAAGCCCGGCCGTGGTTGCAGCCTCCCAGAGCACCAGTCAGTTCAGTGCCCCGGGCTACGACGTGGCCGCCGCCCTCAAGAAGGAGAACCTCAGCCAGTCCGATTACGACGAGATCTGCCGGCGCCTAGGCCGCGCCCCCAACCGCGCCGAGCTGGGCATGTTCGGGGTGATGTGGTCGGAGCACTGTTGCTACCGCAACTCACGGCCGCTGCTGCAGGGCTTCCCCACCACCGGCCCGCGCATCCTGGTGGGTCCCGGCGAGAACGCCGGTGTGGTGGATCTGGGCGAAGGCCAGCGCCTCGCCTTCAAGATCGAAAGCCACAACCACCCCTCGGCGGTGGAGCCGTTCCAGGGAGCGGCCACGGGCGTGGGCGGCATCCTGCGCGACATCTTCACCATGGGCGCCCGGCCCATCGCCCTGCTCAATGCCCTGCGCTTCGGGCCCCTGGAGGATGAGCGCAATGTGGGCCTGATGGAGGGCGTGGTGGCCGGCATCGCCCACTACGGCAACTGCGTGGGCGTGCCCACCGTGGGCGGTGAGGTGGCCTTCGACCCCAGCTACTCCGGCAACCCGCTGGTGAACGCCATGGCCCTCGGGCTGATGGAAACCGAAGACATCGTCTGCTCTGGCGCCGAGGGCGTGGGGTACCCCGTCGTGTACGTGGGCAGCACCACCGGCCGCGACGGCATGGGCGGCGCCAGCTTCGCCTCGGCCGAGCTCACCGAAGCCTCCCTGGATGATCGCCCCGCCGTGCAGGTGGGCGATCCCTTCCTGGAGAAGGGCCTGATCGAGGCCTGCCTCGAAGCCTTCCAGAGCGGTGATGTGGTGGCGGCGCAGGACATGGGCGCCGCCGGCCTCACCTGCAGCTGCTCGGAGATGGCCGCCAAGGGGGGTCTGGGCATCGAGCTGGATCTCGATCGCGTGCCCGCCCGCGAGGCCGGCATGACCCCCTACGAGTTCCTGCTGAGCGAATCCCAGGAACGGATGCTGTTCGTGGTGAAGCCCGGCCGCGAGCAGGCCCTGATGCAGAGCTTCACCCGCTGGGGCCTGCAGGCTGCGGTGGTGGGCCGCGTGCTGGAAGACAACATCGTGCGCGTGCTCCAGCACGGCGAAGTGGCGGCCGAGGTTCCCGCCAGCGCCCTGGCGGACGACACCCCGATCAACCGCCACGAACTGATCAGTGAGCCGCCGGCCGAGATCCAGGCCCACTGGCGCTGGAGCGAAGCCGAGCTTCCCGCCGCTGGTGCCTCCGGCATCACCCCCGCCGCCGGCCCCCGCGCCGGCCAACCCACCAGCTGGAACGCGGTCCTGCTGGAGCTGCTCGACGACCCCACCATCGCCTCCAAGCGCTGGGTGTACCGCCAGTACGACCACCAGGTGCAGGCCAACACCGTGGTGCCACCCGGCGGCGCCGATGCGGCTGTGGTGCGCCTGCGCCCCCAGCAGGGTGAGGGCTCCCTGGCGCCAGCCAGCCGCGGCGTCGCAGCCGTGGTGGATTGCCCCAACCGCTGGGTCGCCCTCGACCCCAAGCGCGGCGGCATGGCGGCGGTGGCCGAGGCGGCCCGCAACCTGAGCTGCGTGGGCGCCGAGCCCCTGGCCGTCACCGACAACCTCAACTTCCCCTCACCGGAAACCCCCACCGGCTACTGGCAGCTGGCCCTGGCCTGCCGAGGCCTGTCGGCCGCCTGCTCGGCGCTCGACACGCCGGTGACCGGCGGCAACGTCTCCCTCTACAACGAGACCCGTCTGCCGGACGGCCGCATGCAGCCGATCCACCCCACGCCGGTGGTGGGCATGGTGGGCCTGGTGCACGACCTCGAGCACGTGCGCGGCCAGGCCTGGCGGGAAGCCGGCGATGCCATCTGGCTGCTGGGGGTGCCGCTGGAAACGGGTGAGGCTCCCGCCGATCCCCGCCTGGGCCTGGCCGGCAGCAGCTATCTGGAGCGGATCCATGGAGCCGTCACGGGCCGTCCGCCCGAGATCGATCTGGCGCTGGAGCGCTCCGTTCAGGGCTTCCTGCGCCAGGCGATCGCCCAGGGCCTCGTGGCCTCTGCCCACGACCTCAGCGATGGCGGCCTGGCGGTGGCCGCGGCCGAGTGCTGCATGGCCACGGCCGCGGCGGTTCCAGGACCAGCTGGCCAGACCCTCGGCGCCAGGTTCGAGCTGCCCGCCAGCAGCGCCCGCCTCGACCGGCTGCTGTTTGCCGAGGGCGGCGCCCGCCTCCTGGTGAGCGTGCCGGCTGAGCGGGCGTCAGCCTGGCAGCAGGCCCTGGAAGCGGCCAATGCTGCTGCCCCTGGGTCGGTGCCTGCCCAGCGCCTCGGCGTGGTCACGGCCCCCGGCGGCACGGCTGCTGCCGAGCTCGAGATCCATCAGGCGGGCCAGGCGGACCCACTGCTGCACCTGCCTGTGGCCCAGCTGGCCGAGAGCTTCGAGCAGGCGATCCCTCGGCGCATGGGGGTTGATCTTCCCCCCACCGTGTGATCAGGCCTGATGCACAATGATGAAGCAACTGAAAAATTGATCGGGCCTGTGCTGAACGAGCAGCTGCTGCCGGAGCACCGGCCCGACAAGCCCGAAGAGGCCTGCGGTGTCTATGCCGTGATGGCCTCCAGCCAGCCCGTTGCCAACCTGGCCTACTTCGGTCTCTACGCCCTGCAGCACCGCGGCCAGGAGTCGGCCGGGATCGCCGTGTTTGACGGCGACGAGCAGGTGCGCCTGCACAAGGACATGGGCCTGGTGAGCCAGGTGTTCGACCAGGACGTGCTCGAGCGCCTGCCCGGGCAGCTGGCCATCGGTCACAACCGCTATTCCACCACCGGCAGCAGCAAGGTCTGCAACGCCCAGCCGGTGCTCCTCAACACCAGTCGGGGCCCCTTCGCCCTCGCCCACAACGGCAACCTGGTGAATGCGGCGGATCTGCGCCACGACCTGGCCCATCTGGCCAGTGAACTCACCTCCACCACCGACTCCGAACTGATCGCCTTTGCCTTGCAGGAGGCGGTGAACGCCGGCCTCGACTGGGATCGGGCGATACGTCAGGCCGCCGCCCGCTGCCGCGGGGCGTTCAGTCTGGTGATCGGCACCCCTGACGGCCTGTTTGCCCTGCGGGATGGCCATGGCATCCGCCCGCTGGTCTTCGGCCACCTCGGGGATCGGGAGCAGGCCCAGTGGGTGGTGAGCAGCGAGACCTGCGGGCTCGACATCATCGGCGCCACCTTCGATGGCGATGTGCTGCCCGGCGAGATCATCCATTTCCGCCATGGCGATGCCAACCCCGAGCGCAGCCGCTGGATCGAGGAGCCGGCCAAGCTGTGCGTCTTCGAGATGATCTATTTCGCCCGGCCTGACAGCCGGTTCTTCGGCGAGTCGCTCTACAGCTACCGGGTGCGCATCGGCGAAGTGCTGGCCCGCGAGACGCCGGTGGAGGCCGACATCGTGATCGGTGTGCCCGATTCCGGCATTCCTGCGGCCATCGGCTACTCCCAGGTGAGCGGCATCCCCTTCGGCGATGGCCTGATCAAGAACCGCTACGTGGGCCGCACCTTCATCCAGCCCACCCAGGCGATGCGCGAGGCCGGCATCCGCGTGAAGCTCAACCCCCTCCCCGACGTGCTCGCCGGTAAGCGGGTGGTGGTGATCGACGACTCGATCGTGCGCGGCACCACCAGTCGCAAGCTGGTGGCGGCCCTGCGGGACGCCGGTGCCACCGAGGTGCACATGCGCATCAGCTCGCCGCCGGTCACCCACCCCTGCTTCTACGGCATCGACACCGACACCCAGGACCAGCTGATCGCCGCCCGTCTCACCCTGGAGGAGATCGCCGCCCACCTGGGCGTGGATTCCCTGGCCTACCTCAGCAAGGAGGGCATGGTGGAGGCGGCCCAGTCCCATTCCGAGCATTTCTGCACCGCCTGCTTCGACGGTGCCTATCCGATCGAGATGGACGAGAGCCTGCGCAACAGCAAACTGATGCTTGAGCCCGCCGGCCTGGCCGCCCGCAGCCGTTAGGCCGGTCTGACGGGCTTCAGCTCTGGAGCAGCAGGGGCACCAGGGCCGCCAGTGTGTCCTGAGCGCGCAGATCCAGCTGGATACCGCTGCCGCTGCTGGCGCTCTCCAGTTCGAGCGCGGCAGGCGCCAGCCGGGCGCTGCGACCCTCGCCCACCAGGGCCGCCACCAGGGGGCTGTCCCCGGTGCACAGGGCCGCCAGGGCGTCGTCCCGCTGTTGGAAGCGTATGCCGATCTGACCCAGATCGCCCCGCTGGCAGCTGCGCAGGGACGCCACCTCCAGCCGTTTCACGTGTCCGAGGCGGCTTCCCAGCAGCACAGAGCCCTTGGCGTCCACACAGGCTGCCCCCACCACGGTTTCACCGGGCAGCAACCGCAGCAGCATCGGCCCCTGGGCTGCGCGGCCCATCAGGGGCAGATGGCTGTCCTGCACCTGCAGGCGCAGCACCCGGCCGGTGCTGCTGGCCACCACCAGCTCCTGGCCTTCCCGGCAGCACACCACCTGGCATAGGTTCACGCCGTCCTTGAGTTTGAGCACCGTGGCGGCGCGGCCGGAGAGCTCCTGAAACTCCTCCAGCGGCAGCCGCTTGAAGCGGCCATCACTGCTGAGCAGGCCGAGGGTCAGGCCTTCGGCTGCCGTGCCCTCGGGCAGCGGCAATACCTGCACCACCCGGCAACCATCCAGGCTGTCGGGCAGAAAGCGCTCCAGCAGGCCGGGTTGCTGGCCGGCAAACTCCCAGCGCAGCAGGGCAACCCGACCATCACCGGTGAAGGCCAGCACCTGGGGTTGGCTCTGCACCGGCAGGATCAGCCGGGCTGGGGCGGGATGGTCCCCCAGGGCCACTGCCTCGTCCAGATGCAGGCGTCCCAGCACCTGGGGGGTGACGATCTTCACCGCTCCATCGCTCTGAACCA
The DNA here is from genome assembly GCA_016882525.1 of Cyanobacteria bacterium M_surface_10_m2_119. Classification (GTDB taxonomy): domain Bacteria; phylum Cyanobacteriota; class Cyanobacteriia; order PCC-6307; family Cyanobiaceae; genus NIES-981. The sequence continues at coordinate 28,504 of VGPU01000020.1, forward strand.
GCAGCCGGCTGTCGCTCCCGAGGGCCGCAAAAGCCTGCTGGCGCTGCAGCTCTGCATTGGGCCGCTGGGCCGCGCTGCGCTGGGCCACCAGCTCATCCCCCCCCTCCACCAGGCGGGTGCGGCGCGGTGTGGCGTAGCGCTTCTTGAGCGCTTTGAACTCCGCCACCATCGCTTCGAGCAGGGCACTGCGGTCATCGAGCAGATGCCGCAGGCGGCTGCGTTCCTGGCGGAGGTCCTCCGCTTCCTGGCGCAGGCTCTCCTGTTCCAGGCCGGTGAGCCGTCGCAGCGGCATGGCGAGCACCGCATCCGCCTGGCGTTCGCTCAGATCCAGGTGCACCTGCAGGCTGGCCCGGGCGCTGGCGGCATCGCGGGCCTGCTGGATCATCTCGATCACCCGGCGCAGGTCGTCGAGCGCCTTGATCAGGCCCTCCACCACCTCCAGGCGATCTTCCGCCTTCCTGAGGGCATGGCGTGTGCGCCGGATGAGGGTGTGTTCCCGGTAGTCGAGGAATTCCTGCAACAGCCGCCGCAGGTTCAGCTGTACCGGCTGGCCATTCACCAGCGCCAGCAGGATGGCGCCGAAGTTGCTCTGCAGGGCCGTGCGCCGCTGCAGTTCGGCGAGCACCTTGGGGGGATCGGCATCCCGGCGCAGCTCCACCACCACCCGCATGCCATCGCGGTCGGATTCGTCGCGGATGTCGGCGATGCCGCCGATCTTGCCGTCGTTCACCAGTTCCGCCAGCTTCTCGATCCAGCCCGCCTTGCTCAGCTGATAGGGCAGCTCGGTGATCACCACGGCGCCGCGGCGGTGCCGGCCCTTGCCAGGCTGCACCTCCTCGATATGGGCCACGCCCCGCATCGGGATGCTGCCCCGGCCCGTCAGGTAGGTGTCGCGCACGCCGCTGCCGATCAGCACTTCGCCGCCGGTGGGGAAGTCGGGCCCGGGCACCAGCTCCAGCAGCTTCTCGTCCGGCAGTTCCGGCCTGCGGATCAGGGCGATCAGGGCATCCACCACCTCCCCCAGGTTGTGGGGCGGAATGCTGGTGGCCATGCCCACCGCAATGCCGCTGCAGCCGTTGAGCAGCAGGAAGGGCAGCTGGGCCGGCAGCACGGTCGGCTCCTGCTGGGAGCCATCGAAGTTGGCGGCGAAATCGACGGTGTCATCGCCGATCTCATCGAGCATCGCCTCGTTGGCGATCGGCGCCAGGCGCGTTTCGGTGTACCGCATGGCGGCCGGTGGATCGTCGTCCACCGAGCCGAAGTTGCCGTGGCCATCCAGCAGCGGATGGCGGCTGGCGAAGGTCTGCACCAGGCGCACGAGGGCGTCGTAGACCGCCTGGTCGCCGTGGGGGTGGTACTTGCCGAGCACATCGCCCACCACGCGGGCGCACTTGCGGTAGGGCCGATCCGGGGTGAGCCCCAGCTCGTGCATGGCGTAGAGGATGCGCCGCTGCACCGGCTTGAGGCCGTCGCGCACATCCGGCAGGGCCCGGCCCACGATCACGCTCATGGCGTATTCGAGGTACGAGCGCTGCATCTCCTGATGCAGGGCGATCGGCTGAACCCGCAGGTCTTCGGGTTGCTCTCTTGGACGCTCCTCGGCCATCCGGTGCTTGGAACTGAGGGCGGCAGGTGCGGCTCAGCCTACTGATGCCGGCCGGTTCCTTCCCGGCTCAGCTGTTGTCCTGGTCGAGGTCGCCGGGATTGGCGTTGGCCTGGGCCCGGTCGACCTCCGCTTTCAGTTCAGGCTGCAGCAGCAGCAACTGGGTGCTGCTGCGCAGCTTGGGTCCCCACAGCTGCTCCTTCTGGTAGCTCTCGAGCACGTAGTTGGGATCGCTGTTCAGGGCTTTGCCGGCCCGCTGAAGGGCCTCCTCTCGGTTGGCGCCACCGCGGGGGAAGAGGGCTGCCGCCAGGGCCAGATTCGGTTCGGCCGCATCGGGCTTGATCTCCAGCACCCGCCGCCAGTGCTCGATGGCCCGGCCCACGTCGCCCTGTTCGTAGAGCACCAGGGCCTGGTTGTTGATCGCCTCCCAGAAATCGCGCCGCAGGCGTGCCGCCCGTTCGAAGGCCTTCAGGGCCTCGCCGCTCTGGCCCTGTAGGATGTGGGCATTGCCCAGGTCGAAGTAGGCACTGGCATTGCGGGGGTCCCGCTGCAGGCCCTGCTGCAGCAACCCCACCGCTTCCTCGGGCCGGCCGTCACGCAGGGCCAGGGATCCCTCGGCGAACCAGATGCCCGCATTGGTCGGATCCAGTTCCTTGGCCCGGGCCAGTGACACCGCCGCCTCCTTCAGCTGCCGGCTGCGCAGCTGGGCCTCCGCCAGCAGCACCCATCCCCGGGGATCCGCCGGCAACAGCTGCACCGTCAGTGCCGCCAGCCGGGCCGCATCCTCGGCCTGGCCCAGCTGCAGCAAGCGAGCTGCCGCCTGGGCGATGCCCAGCCCGGCACCCTCGAGCTCCCGGCGCTCGGGCACATACACGTAGGGCACCAACGCCCGGGCTGGAGGGAGGCCAGCGAGGAGGCCCGCGCCCAGGGCCAGCAGCGAAAGGGCGCGCAGCCAGCGCGGAGCCATCACAACGTCACGGTTCAGCTCAGCCTAGGGATCCCGCCGGGATGGGCCAATGGCGGCCCGGATGTTGCGCCGCCACATCCAGGGCTTGATCCGGCGCAGGGCCGAGGCCTGGAGCTTCTGATCCCATTCGGCATCGGTCCAGCCCAGGGCTTCCTCGCCGTCCAGCGCCAGCCACCAGGGCCGGGGTTGCACGGCCGGATCGCTGCTCTCTGCCAGGGGCTGCTGGTTCCAGGGGCAGGCCTCCTGGCAGAGATCACAGCCCGCCACCCAGCCCTGCAGCGCCGTGGCGATGGTCGGCGGCAGGGCGGCATCGCGGTTCTCGATGGTGTGGAAGGCGATGCAGCGCCGGCTGTCCACCACGAACGGCTCGGGGATCGCCCCGGTGGGACAGGCCGGCAGGCAGCGGCTGCAGCTGCCGCAGAGTGGCTGGGCCGGGGTGTCGGCCGGCAGCTCCAGGGTGGTGAGCAGGTGCCCGAGCAGCAGCCAGGACCCCCGCTGGCGGTGAATCAGGTTGCCGTGCTTGCCGATCCAGCCCAGACCGGCTTCCTCCGCCCAGGCCTTGTCCATCAGTGGAGCGCTGTCGACACAGGCGCGCCAGCCCAGCCCCGGGGCCCGGCTCTCGAGCCAGCGCCCCAGCTGGCGCAGCCGCTGGTCGATCACCCGGTGGTAATCCCGCCCCCAGCCGTAGCGGGCCACCCGCAGGCTCCCGGGCCGCGGCCGTGCCGATACGTGGTGGCTGAGGCCCACGGCCAGCAGGCTGCGCACCCCCGGCAGCAGCAGCTCCACCTCCCGTCGCCGCCGATCCGCCATCCAGGCCATCCCGGCCTGGTGCCCGGCCGCCAGCCAGCGCTCCAGCGCCGCCGTGCGCAGGGCCAGGCGATCGCTGCCCGGCACGGCGGCGATGCCCACCGGATCGAAGCCCAGGCGCTGGGCCTCCTGTTTCAGCTCCCGGGCCAGCTGGCTGGCGGGGCCGGTGATCACTCGTACAGTTGCGCCACTCCTTCAGTCTGCAGCGCCCGCCCGTGAGTTCCACCCCATCCGGCCGCCTGGCCCCTCTGCTGCGCTGGCTCGGCCTCACCCTGGTGGTGCTGATGGGCCTCCAGCTGTTCGGGCTCCTCCTCAGCTGGAACTGGGACCTCGAGCCGTTCCGGCAGCTCTTCATTGACCGGCTGGTGGGCGAAGCGCCGATGGCGCTGGTGGGTCTGCTGCTGATGCTCACAGCCCAGCGCCTCGAGGATGGCGCCGGCCGCTCCCCCTTCCGCTGGCTGGTGGGTGTGCTGGCTGCCCTGCTGGCCCTGGCGATGGTGGCGGCTGTGCCCCTGTCGATCAGTGCCGAGAACGCCCTGGTGGAGCAGGCCCAGCAGCAGGATGCCGCCATTTCCCAGCAGGCGGCCCAGCTGGAGATGCAGCGCCAGCAGGTGGAGAGTCCTGCCTTTGTCGATCAGCTGATCGCCGAGGCGGAAAAGGAAGGCCGCATCCCCGCCACGGCCTCCGCCGAGGAGAAAAAGCAGAAGGCCCGCGAATTCATTGACACCCAGATCCGGCCGCAGCTGAAGCAGGCGGAGCAGCAGCTCGCCCAGGCCCGTCTCGGTCGCGACCTGGCGGTGCAGCAGCGCCGCTTCGGCGGCACGGGTCGGGCTGTGGTGCTGGCGATCGCCTTCGTGCTCCTCACCCTGGTCGCCCTGGTCTGAGATCCGGCGGGGCCCGACGGCTGGCTAAGTTGCCAGTGGTAGCTGTCGGCCGGATTTCCGGGTTCTCCCCTTGGTTCAATCCAGTCCCAGACCCGATCAGCCCCTGGGTGATCGGCTCCAGCAGGATCTGAAGAACGACCTGATTGCGGGTCTGCTGGTGGTCATCCCCCTGGCCACCACCATCTGGCTTGCCACGACGGTGAGCCGCTTCGTGCTGGCTTTTCTCACCTCGATCCCCAAACAGTTCAACCCCTTCAACACCCTCAACCCCCTGTTGCAGGAGTTGATCAATCTGGGGGTGGGGTTGCTGGTGCCCCTGCTCGGCATCCTGCTGATCGGCCTGATGGCCCGCAACATCGTCGGGCGCTGGCTGCTGGAGTTCGGCGAGGGAACGCTGCTGCGCATCCCCCTGGCCGGTTCGGTCTACAAGACCCTCAAGCAGCTGCTGGAGACCTTTCTCCAGGGGAACTCCAGCCGCTTCCGCCGCGTGGTGCTGGTGGAATACCCCCGCGAGGGCCTCTATGCCCTCGGTTTCGTCACCGGGGTGCTCGGCACCGCCCTCCAGGCTGGTTTCAGCGAGCCCATGCTCAGCGTCTTCATCCCCACCGCGCCCAATCCCACCACCGGCTGGTACACCGTGGTGCCGGAGCGTGCGGTGAAGGACCTCGACCTCTCGGTGGAGGATGCTTTCCGCACGATCATCTCGGCCGGGATCGTCAGTCCCGACGAGCGTGAAGCCCCGTCCAACCGCAGCTTCTCCAGCCTGCTGGCCCAGCTGCGTGCCCCCCAGATGTCCTGAATGCAGAGCCGCAGTCTTTCCCGTGAACTGGCCCTGCTGATGCTCGGCCAGGTAAGCGACCGTGCCGACGCTGCCCCCAAGGCCGGGCAGGAGCCTGCTGGCGCGCCTGCGGAGCTGCCTCTGCAGGCTCTGCTGCAGCAAGCGCTCACCAGCCTCAGCCAGCATGTGCGCGAGGCCCTCGATCGCTCCGCCGCCGACCTGCAGACCGCCCAGCAGCAGCTGCTCGACAGTGAGCTGCAGGAGCAGGGGGCCGATCAGCTGCCGCGGGTTCGCCAGCACCTCCACGAGGGGTTGGGTGCGGCTGAGCAGGCCCTCAATCGGCTCTCCGCCAGTCTCGAGTTGCCCCGCCTGTTGCTCCTGGCCGACCAGGAGGAAGTGCGGCGTGGCGCCCTGGCCCGGGCCAGGGCCGTGCTCGCCGATCGCCCCGCCATCGATCAGCGGCTCGATGCCGTGATGGAGGGCTGGCGGCTGGGCCGGCTTCCCCGCATCGACCGCGACATCCTGCGCCTGGCCGTGGTGGATCTCGACAGCTTCGGCACGCCCGCTGCCGTTGCCTGCAATGAGGCCGTGGAGCTGGCCAACCGCTACAGCGACGAGCAGGGCCGCCGCATGATCAATGGTGTGCTGCGTCGCTTCACCACCACCGAGAGGTCCCGGGCCTGATGGTCTTCGACTGGTTCAAGCGCAATCCCACTCCTGAGGCCCCGCCCACCGCGGATCCGCAGCCTGAAGCTGCGCCAGCGGAGGCTCCCTCGCCTGAAGAGCCGAGCTCGGCCTCGGCGGACGGCCCGTCCACGTCTTCACCATCCGGCGCCGTGCCTGCTGCCTCGGCAGATGGGGATGGGGATGCGGACGCCCTCGCCTGGGCCCGCGAGGCCTATGCCCGTCTCAAGGCCCAGCAGGAGGCGGAGCGCCAGGGGGCGCCCGCCGGGTCCGCCCTGGTGGAGGCAGTCGCCGCGTCGGCTGAGCTGATGGCTGTCGCTCCTGAGCCCGTGGTCGCTCCTGAGCCCGCGGTGTCCTCTGCGTCTGCGGCCGTTCCAGAGCCGCCGCCGTCTGGTCGTTCCCTTCTCGAGCAGGCGGCCGCCGAGCGCGCTGAGCGCCAGCAAAGCCTGACGCTGGCCTCGCCTGAGCCGGTCGCCCCGCCCGCGCCGGTGGCGGAGGAGCCCGAGCTGGGAGCCTTCGATGACAGCTTCACCTGGAGCGCCGAGGTGCTGGCGGCCCAGGGCAAGCGGGCGGATCAGGTCTCCCTGGAGGAGATCGACTGGCTCGGTCGCCTGCGCCAGGGCCTGGAGAAGACCCGCCGCGGGTTCGTCACCCAACTGCTCGACAACCTCGGCGACGACCCCCTCACCCCGGAGGTGCTCGATGACCTGGAATCGACCCTGCTGCGCGCGGATGTGGGGGTGAGGGCCACCGATCAGGTCCTCGAGGCCCTGCGCCAGCGGCTCAACCAGGAGGTGGTCGATCCCTCCGAGGGGATTCGCTTTCTCAAGGAGCAGCTGCGCACCATCCTCGAGGCCCCGATTGCCCAGAGCGGCATGCCGGTGCTGGCGCCCGAGAAGGGTCGCCTCAATGTGTGGCTGATGGTGGGGGTGAACGGCGTGGGCAAGACCACCACCCTCGGCAAGCTGGCCAACCTGGCCGTGCGCAGCGGCTACAGCTGTCTGATCGCCGCCGCCGACACCTTCCGCGCCGCCGCCGTGCAGCAGGTGCAGGTGTGGGGGGAGCGCAGCGCCGTGCCGGTGATCGCCAATCCCAGCGCCAACGCCGACCCGGCGGCGGTCGTCTACGACGCCATCGGCGCCGCCCAGGCCCACGGCACCGAGCTGGTGCTGGTGGACACGGCCGGTCGCCTGCAGACCAAGCACAACCTGATGGAGGAGCTGGCCAAGGTGCGTCGCATCGTCGACAAGCTGGCCCCGGAGGCCGTGGTGCAGTCGCTGCTGGTGCTGGATGCCAGCCAGGGTCAGAACGGTCTCAAGCAGGCCATGGCCTTTGCCAGTGCCGCCGGCCTTACGGGCGTGGTGATCACCAAGCTCGATGGCAGTGCCCGGGGCGGTGTGGCCCTGGCGGTGGCTTCGGAAACGGGCCTGCCGATCCGCTTCATCGGCGCCGGTGAGGGCATCCGCGATCTCCGCCCCTTCAACAGCTTCGAGTTCGTGGAGGCCCTGCTGGCCAGCTGAGCGCTCCCCGGGCAGGGGCACCCAGGCTGGCTATCTTGCGGGCTCTCTGCGGTCGCACGGTGCGCCATCGGTGAGCCAGACGCCGCCTGCCGCAGCCCCCTCCTCCCTGTCGGCCACGGCCGCCATGCGGCAGCTGCTCGACAGTCTCAGCCGGGAACAGCGTCGCAATCAGGAGCTGCTGGCCTCCCTGGGCTTTCTGCTGCGCAGTTTCACGAACCTCAGCCGCCTGCTGGAGCTGGTTCCCCTGGTGGCCGCCCGGCTGGTGGGGGCCGAATCCGCTGTGCTGGTGGTCCTGCGGCCGGATGGTCGCCCCTGGCGGGAACAGCTCCAGGCGACGCCGTCTGGCCAGGGGGCCGCGTTGGTGCACCAGTTGGCGGCCGTGCCCGACAGCGAGTGGCTCACCCCGGCGCTGCAGGGTCCCGAGGCGGAGCTGGAGCGGGCTGCCCGTCTGGATCAGCGGGTGCGGCAGCTGCTGGGATCGGCCGATCTGTTCGCCACCTCGGTGGTGGCCCGCGGCCAGGTCTGGGGACGGCTGTATGTGTTCAGCGATCCGCTGGGGTTCAGCTGGAGCGAGGTGCACCGGCGCCACGTGCAGCTGGTGGCTGATCTCACGGCCGTGGCTCTGGAGATCGACGGTCTCCAGCAGGACCAGCGCCGCCACGAACGGGTCGATCGGCAGCTCAGTATCGGGGCGGAGATCCAGGCCCAGCTGGTGCCCGATCACTGCCCGGTGATCGAGGGGGTGGACCTGGCGGCCCGCTGCAGGCCGGCCTTCCAGGTGGGCGGTGACTATTACGACTTCATTCCCACCCGCCCCCGCCAGCTGGGGCGCCGCCGGGAGCGCGGCCGCTGGGCCCTGGTGGTGGGCGACGTGATGGGGAAGGGGGTGCCGGCCGGTCTGCTGATGACCCTGCTGCGGGGCATGTTGCGGGCCGAAGCCCTCAGCGGCCATGCCCCCGAGCGCATCCTGCACGACCTCAACCAGCTCGCCCAGGAGGACCTGGCCCAGTCACACCGCTTTGTGACGCTCTTTTATTCCGACTATGATCCGCTCACGCGGCTGCTGCGTTACGCCAACGCGGCACACAATCCTCCCTTGCTCTGGCGTCGGCTGCGCAACCGGGTGGAGCGGCTGGATGCGCCGGGACTGCTGATCGGTCTGCAGAGCGAGGCCACTTATCACAGCGCCTCCACCGTGCTTGATCCCGGCGACGTCGTCCTCTATTACACCGATGGCGTGACGGAGGCCAGCGGCCTCAACGGCGAGCGCTATGACGAGGAGCGGCTGGTGACCAGCCTGCAGCTGGCCTGCCGGGCCGGCCTTGGGGCCCAGGGCATTCTCGACCAGCTCTTCGCCCGGCTGGATCGCTTCGTGGGAGCGGATCGTCAGCTGGAAGACGATGCCTCGATGGTGGTCTTCAAGCTGCACGAGGACCTGATGCTGCCTCCCCTGCCCCAGGCTGCTGCTGCCCGCTCGCCACGGAGCTGAGTGGCAAGCTGATCGCCAGCCCTGCTGTCTGTGCCGTCTCTGCCATGGCCGTTGAGTCTTCCTCCAGCACCTGGAGCCAGCGCTTTGAGCAGGGTCTGCATCCGGCGGTGGAGCGTTTCAATGCCTCGATCGGCTTCGATATCGCCCTGCTGCAGGAGGACCTCGACGGCTCGATCGCCCACGCCCGCATGCTGGGCCGCTGCGGTGTGATGACCGAAGCGGAGGCTGAACAGCTGATCGCCGGCCTCGAGCAGGTGCGCGCCGAGGCGGCCGCCGGCCAGTTCAACCCCGGTCTGGAGGCCGAAGACGTGCATTTCGCCGTGGAGCGGCGCCTGATCGAGCTGCTCGGCCCCCTGGGCAAGAAGCTGCACACCGGCCGCTCCCGCAACGACCAGGTGGGCACCGACATCCGCCTGTGGCTGCGCCGTCAGATCGATGCCATCGATGCCGCCCTGGTGCGCTTCCAGCGGGCCCTGCTCGATCAGGCCGAGTGCCACGCCGACACCCTGATCCCCGGCTACACCCACCTGCAGCGGGCCCAGCCCCTCTGTCTGGCCCACCATCTGCTGGCCTACATCGAGATGGCCGACCGTGATCGCCAGCGCCTGGCCGACGTGCGCCGACGGGTGAACATCTGCCCCCTGGGGGCGGCGGCCCTGGCGGGCACACCGGTGCCGATCGATCGCCGCGCCACCGCCGAGGAGCTGGGTTTTGAGGCGATCTATGCCAACAGTCTCGATGCCGTCAGCGATCGGGATTTTGCCGTGGAATTCATGGCGGCCGGCTCCTTGGTGCTGGCCCACCTCAGCCGTCTCAGCGAGGAGGTGATCCTCTGGGCGAGTGAGGAGTTTGGTTTTGTCGCCCTCAGCGATCGCTGCGCCACCGGCAGCAGCCTCATGCCCCAGAAGAAGAACCCTGATGTTCCTGAGCTGGTGCGGGGCAAGAGCGGTCGGGTGTTCGGCCACCTGATGGGCCTGCTCACGCTGATCAAGGGCCTGCCTCTGGCCTACAACAAGGACTTTCAGGAAGACAAGGAGGCCCTGTTCGATGGGGTGAAGACGGTGCTCGATTGTCTGGAGGCGATGGCGATCCTGTTTGAGGAGGGCCTCGAGTTCCGGCCCCAGCGGCTGGAGGCGGCGGTGGGTTGCGACTTCTCCAACGCAACCGATGTGGCCGATTACCTGGTGGCCCGCGGTGTGCCCTTCCGCGAGGCCTATCAATTGGTGGGTGGTCTCGTGAAGACCTGTCTGGCCGAGGGGCTCCTGCTGCGCCAGTTGCCGTTGGAGCGCTGGCAGCAGCTCCATCCCGCCTTCGGGGCCGACATCTTTGCCGCGATCGAGCCCCGCCAGGTGGTGGCGGCCCGCCGCAGCGAGGGCGGCACAGGTTTTGAGCAAGTGCGGGCCCAGTTGCAGCGTCAGCGTGCCCACCTCGGCCGTGCAACAGGGCAGTGCTGAACGCGGCAGTGCCGAACGGCGGCCCTAGGCTGGCCCAGTGATCGGACCTTGAGCCTGACCCGTTCGTGAGCATTTTCGTTGGCAATCTGCCCTTCCGTGCCGAACAGGACGATGTGGCAGAGCTGTTTGCCCCCTACGGGGAGGTGGTGAGCTGCGTGCTGCCGCTCGAGCGCGACACCGGTCGCAAGCGCGGTTTCGCCTTCGTTGAAATGGCCGATCCCGCGATGGAGACCCGGGCGATCGAAGCCCTCCAGGGAACCGAGCTGATGGGCCGGCCTCTGCGCATCAACCAGGCCGAACCCCGTGGCAGTGCCCCACGCCGCGGCGGCGGCTATGGAAGTGGTTCCGGAGGTGGGGGGTATGGCGGCGGTGGCTCTGGAGGCGGCTCTGGAGGCGGTGGCTATGGGGGTGGGAGCCGCTCCTCCGGTGGCGGCGAGCGCGGTTCCGGGGCCCGGGGCTGGGAAGATCGCAGCTATGGATCCGGG
>VGPU01000021.1 GCA_016882525.1 Cyanobacteria bacterium M_surface_10_m2_119
ACCTCCTTGCGCGCTTCCTCCCGGTCGGCCGCCACCATCTCGGCCACCAGCTCTTCCAGGGTGGTGGTAGGCGTCCAGCCCAGCTTCTCGCGGGCCTTGGTGGGATCGCCGAGGAGAGTTGCCACTTCCGCCGGGCGGAAATAGCGGGGATCGATGCGCACCACCACCTCGCCCGTGCTGCGGCGGCCGATCTCGTGGATGCCCTCGCCTTCCCACTGGATCGAGCCCCAGCCCAGCTCCAGCGCAGTGAGCTCAATGAAGCGGCGCACCGATTCCTGCCGACCGGTGGCGATCACGAAGTCTTCCGGGCTCTCCTGCTGCAGCATCCGCCACTGCATCTCCACGTAGTCGCGGGCGTGGCCCCAGTCGCGCAGGGAATCGAGGTTGCCCATGTAGAGGCAGTCGTCGAGCCCCTCATTGATCCGCGCCAACCCTCGAGTGATCTTGCGCGTCACGAACGTCTCGCCGCGCCGCGGCGATTCGTGGTTGAAAAGGATGCCATTGCAGGCATACATGCCGTAGGCCTCGCGGTAGTTCACCGTGATCCAGTAGGCGTAGAGCTTCGCCACCCCATAGGGGCTGCGCGGATAGAAGGGCGTGCTCTCCTTCTGCGGAATCTCCTGCACCAGCCCGTAGAGCTCACTGGTGCTGGCCTGGTAGATGCGCGTTTTCTGAGTGAGCCCCAGCATGCGCACGGCCTCGAGGATGCGCAGGGTGCCGAGCGCATCGGAATTGGCGGTGTATTCCGGCGCCTCGAAGCTCACCGCCACATGGCTCTGGGCGCCCAGGTTGTAGATCTCATCCGGTTGCACTTGCTGGATGATCCGGATCAGGTTGGTGCTGTCTGTTAAGTCGCCGTAGTGCAGCACCAGCCGCGGATCGTGCTCGTGGGGGTCCTGGTAGAGGTGGTCGATGCGCGCCGTGTTGAAGCTGCTGGCGCGGCGCTTGATGCCATGCACCGCATAGCCCTTCTCCAGCAGCAGCTCCGCCAGGTAGGAGCCGTCTTGACCGGTGATGCCGGTGATCAGGGCGGTGCGACCAGCCATGGGTTTCAGCAACGCTGCGGGTTTCGGGCAATGTATTCCGCCTAGGCTCCGACCCGAGCACCTCTGATGCCGCCATGCTCAGGATTCCCGTTTCGGTGGGGGAGCTCGTCGACAAGCTCACCATCCTTGAGCTGAAACAGCGCCACCTCTCGGGGGAGCCCCTGGAGCACGTGAACCGGGAGCATGCCTTGCTGCTGCAGGAGTTCCAGCCCCTGGCCGCCGCGGTGCCCGCCGATCTGCAGCAGCAGCTGGCGGAGGTGAACGGCCAGCTCTGGCAGGTGGAAGATGCGATCCGTGATTGTGATCAACGGGCCGATTTTGGCCCTGCATTTGTGGCCCTGGCCCAGCGGGTGTATCGCCTCAACGACCGCCGTTCAGCGATCAAGCAGGCGATCAACCAGGTGAGTGGCAGCGCCCTGATCGAGCAGAAGAGTTACAACGGCCGCGCCTGAAAGCGCTGCCGGGGTGAGCGGAGTGGAGGCCCTGCGCCAGACTTCCGCCCAGCAGTTGCAGGCCATGACCATCCTCGTCACCGGCGGCGCCGGCTACATCGGCAGCCACACCGTGCGGGCCCTGCAGGCCAGCGGCGAGGCCGTGCTTGTGCTCGACAACCTGGTGTACGGCCACCGCGCCATCGCTGAGGAGGTGTTAAGGGTGCCACTGGTGGTGGGGCAGCTGGGGGAGCGGGGCCTGCTCGATGCCCTCCTCGATGGCAGCCATCCCCAGCTGCCGGCGGGGCCGGTGCAGGCCGTGCTGCACTTCGCCGCTTACGCCTACGTGGGTGAGAGCGTGGAGGATCCGGCCCGCTACTACCGCAACAATCTCGGCGACACCCTGGTGCTGCTGGAGGCGCTCCATGCCGAGAGCCAGCGCCGTGGCGCCCCCATCCCGCTGGTGTTCAGCTCCACCTGTGCCACCTACGGCATTCCCGCCGCCCACGAGATCCCGATCCGCGAGAGCACTCCCCAGCAACCGATCAACCCCTACGGCCGCAGCAAGTGGATGGTGGAGCAGCTGCTCACCGACTTCGCGGCCGCCTACGGCCAGCCCAGCGTGATCTTCCGCTACTTCAATGCCGCCGGTGCCCATCCGGCCGGGGATCTCGGGGAAGATCACACCCCGGAAACCCACCTAATTCCCCTGGTGCTCGAGGCCCTGGCCGGTCGGCGGGAGGCGATCACCGTGTTCGGCCGCGACTACCCCACCGCCGATGGCACCTGCATCCGGGATTACATCCACGTGAGCGACCTGGCCGAGGCCCACGTGCTCGGCCTGCGGGCTCTGCGGGCCGCTCCCTCGGCCGCCACGCCGCTGATCTACAACCTCGGCACCGGCAGTGGCTATTCCGTGCAGCAGGTGATTAAGGCCGCCCGGGCGATCACCGGCCGCACGCTCACAGTGATCGATGGCCCCCGCCGGCCCGGCGACCCGGCCGAGCTGGTGGCTGATGCTGGCAAGGCCGCGGATGAGCTGGGCTGGCAGCCCCAGCGCTCCAGCCTCACCACCATCCTCACGGACGCCTGGCACTGGCATCAGCGCCGCTGGAGCTGACGGGTGCTTGGCCGCTCGCGGCGGCCTGGCCATCGGCGGGGGCCTGGGCCAGCTCCTGTCGGTCGCAGGCCAGGTAGGTGGCCAGGGCCTCGCTCTGCACGGCGTTGTCGCGGATCACGGCCGGGTTGAGGGCGGCCATCTGCTCGCGGGTGCTGCTCAGCCGGCGGTTGAGGGCCGCCCGCTCGGAGGCGAGATCGGCCTGCCAGCGCTGGCGGCGGGCGGCTTCCTTGGCGTTCCAGGCCCGCAGGGCTTCCTGGTGACGCTCCAGCTCCAGCTCCTGATCGCTGATCGTGTAGCGCTCCAGCACGCTGGGATCGGGGGCCTGGGGGCGGGGCGTCGGGCTGTAGCCCCGCTGGGCCAGGCGGCTCAGGGCCCCCTGGGTGCTGGCCAGCTGGTCGGCCAGCTGCTGGAGCTTCTCTTGCTGGCTCTTGCAGCGGCTCACCTGGGCATCCAGCTGGCGGCTGCCGGCCGCCTCGCGGGCCTGTTGCTCCTGCCGTTCGCGCTCAGCCTGCCGCTCCTGCTGCCGTCCGCCACAGCTGCCCAGCAGGGGCAGGCTGGTGGCGAGCCCCAGGGCGAACAGCAGCGCGGGGGTGGGGCGTCGGGCCATCACGCCACCCTCTGGCCGCCCTGGGCCCCCTCGGCGCCTTGCCGGAGCCACTCACTCTCCGGGGGCAGCACCTGCCACAGCTGCCGGTAGGCCTCCAGCTCCCGGTCGCCCCAACCCAGCAGTTGCGGGTTGCTGGCCTGCAGGGCCGCGTGCAGCTCCTGGCGGGTGTGGGGCATCACCGCCAGGCCGAGCACCGCCAGTGCCTCTGCCCTGGCCTGGGCGCGGGCCTGGGCGCGTTGGGTGGAGCGGGGAGCGCGCTCGGCCATCCGTTGGCGGTCGGGCAAAGGTTCACCACCAACCAAACCTGCCCCGGGCATGGCTGTCAATCGCCTGTGAGACGGCTGGCCCCCCGCAGCAGCTCCCGCTCGGTGGCGGCATACACCGCCTCGGCCTCCTCCGGGCTGCGGCCGATGCAGGTCATCCCCAGCTTGCCGAATTCCGAAAGGCAGCCCAGCAGATGAAACACGCTGCCCCGCAGCTGGGCCGGGTCGTAGTGCAGACCCGCCTCGGCCACGATGTCGATCAAGTCGACCGGCAGCAGCCCCCGCAACCCCGGATGCTGGAGGTTGTCGGTTGCGCGGTAGTAGAGGGGGGCGCCGCTGGCGGAGCGGTAGAGGCCGTCGGCCCCATCGGTGGCCCCGCTGGTGATGGCGCTCAGGGCCATGAAGGGATGGGTGGTGCCCCCCTGGCGCAGGTTCACCTCGATCGCCTGCACGTCCCAGCGGTCGCCGAAGCGGCGGGCGATGAAGTCCACGGCGTAGCGCTCCAGGGCACCGGCGGCCGCCAGGGCCTCGCCCACCGCCTGGCCGTGGCGCATCAGCTCGGCCCGGTAGGGCGCGTCGGCCGGGCAGCGGCAGCCCAGGTAGGTCTGGCCGCTCGGCCCCCCCAGCACCTGCTCGTGGGTGGAGAGCACCTCCACCTCCCCCGGTTGGCCGGCGGATCCGGGGTGGATCGTGCCCTGCACGCTGGGCGAGGTGCAGGCCTCACCGCCGCTGAGCCAGGCTTCCGCCAGGGCCCCCTGCTGGGCGAGCTGCTCCCGCCAGCTGGGGGAGGGCATCGGCAGCCCCTCGAGGGCCTGGCGCAGGCAGCGGCGCCGCTCCGCCGCCGAGCGACCGGCCAGCTCCAGGGGCTCCAGGGGGAGCGGTGCATTGCCCTCGCCGCTGAACCCCTCGTTCAGCTTCACCACCAGCTGGCTGAGGTCTGGGTGGGCTTCCCACAGGGCGGCGCAGGCCTCGGTGAGGTCGTCGAGGCTGTGCACCAGGGCGCTGCCGGGGGGATGGGGCACGCCGCAGCGGGCAAACAGCTCGCGGCTGCCGGCCTTGCTGCCCCAGTAGGCCAGGGCGGGATCACAGCCCAGCAGCGGCACCTGCAGCCGCTCCGAGAGCTCTCGCTCCAGATCGCTCACCACGAAGCAGCTGATGAAGCTGCGCCCCGGTCGCAGCAGCTCGCCGATCCGCCCCAGCAGGGCCGGCCGCTCCAGCAGCTTGGCCGTGAGCGGACGGTTGGAGGCGTCGTCGGTATCGAGCAGGTGCAGGCGGCGGCGGGCGTGGGAGGTGGGCACGCCGGGCAGCAGCTCCAGCACCGCATCCACCACCAGCTCCCCCAGGGCCTTGCTGGTGACGTACACCATGCGCACGCCCGGATCCCGCAGACGGATCAGGGAGAAGAGCTGGCGCTCCTCGTAGTGGTGCGCCCCGGTCACCAGATCGATCTGGCCCTGGTCCATCGACAGCGATGGCACCATCAACACGTCCACATCCGGCCCCTGGGCCTGGTGGATCCGGCTCCAGGCCGGCTGGAGCTGAGCCTGCAGCTGGCTGAACCTGAGGCGACCCATCCGCGTGGCCGGGGTGATTCGTGTGCCGACCCCCGCATCCTGGGCCTGATGCACGCGCTTGCCAATGGCCAAGCCGGCACCCGCCAACCTGCCTAGGGTGCGACCCACTCGCGCTGGCGCCCTTGCCACGGCCCACGGCCCGCCCAGCCCTGCGCCCGCCGCGGCCCGAGCTGCGGGTTGGGCGGCGCCTGGCCCTGGGCCTGGGGGCCTGGACCCTGGCCCTGCTGGTGGCGCGCCTGATGGAGCTGGCGGTGGCGCGCCATGAGCAGCTGGGCAACAGCCAGTTGGCGGCTGACGGCCGCGCCATGGCCTGGGTTCCGGCCCTGCTGGCCATCGCGGGCACCCTGTTTCTGGGCGGCGCCCTCTGGCACGGACTCCGCTGGTTGCTGCGGTGGCCCCACGCCGCCGCGGCGCCCCACCGGGCCCCGCGGCCACCCCAGCGCCGGGTTGGGCAGCCGGCTCCCCGGCCCGTCCCGCGCCACCGGCCGCTGGTGGTGGCCGCTGCCGCCCGCGACCCGCACCACTGGGCCTGGGCCATGCTCGGCCTGGTGCCGGGCACCCCCTGGGCCGAGATCCGCGCCCACTGGCGCCGGCAGCTGCGCCAGTGGCATCCCGATGCCGGCGGCGACCTCGACCTCTGGTACCAGCGCCAGGCGGCCTATCGCCTGCTGGCCGCCCAGCTCAGGCGCTGAAGGCCTTGCGGGCCGGGATCGGATAGGGGATGCGGCGGTGGCGCATCCGCTTCCACACGCGCACAAAGGCCCGGATCAGCAACTCCAGTTCCGCCCGGCTGATGCCGCTGCTGGCCAGCTGGCCATCGTGCTGGCGCGCTTCGAGTATGCGGCGCACCATCGCGCGCGCCTCCAGCTCGGTGGTGCCCGGCGGCAAGGAGCGCAACGCTGCCTCGCAGCCATCGGCGAGCATCAGGATCGCCGTCTCCGGGCTGCGGGGCGTGGGCCCCCGGTAGCGGAAGTGCTCCTCGGGCACCGCCGGATCCCGCTCGCGGGCCTGGTGCAGGAAGTAGCCCATCTTCAGGGTGCCCTGGTGCTCGGGGATGAAGTCGGCCAGGGGGCGGGGCAGGCGGTAGCGCCGGGCCAGCTTCAGGCCCTCATCCACGTGCGCCTGGAGGATGGCGGCACTGGCATCGGGATCGTTGAGGGCGTCGTGGGGGTTGTCGCCGCCCTCCTGGTTCTCGATGAACCACTGGGGCCCGTGCAACTTGCCCACGTCGTGATACAGGGCCCCGGTGCGCACCAGATCCACGTCGGCTCCGATGCTGCGGGCCCCCTCCTCCGCCAGCCCGGCGATCATCAGGGTGTGCTCGAAGGTGCCTGGCGCCTCGCAGGAGAGCCGCCGCAGCAGGGGGCGCTCCAGGTCGGCCAGTTCCAGCAAGCGGGCCCGGGTGAGCAGCCCGAAGAACGTCTCCACCAGTGGTGCCAGCAGCAGGCCCAGCATCAGCAGGCCCGCCAGCATCAACCCCTCGCCGAGCAGGTCGAGCTGGCCGGGCAGCCCGCGCCCCTGCAGCAGCAGCCACTGCAGCAGCACGGTGAGCGCCGGCAGCAGCACCGCCAGCTGGAGCAGGCCGGCCCGGCTGCGCTGCCGGTCGGCCGCCATCGCCGCCAGGGCCCCGGCGAGAGCCGCCACCAGCAGGCGCAAGTCCACGCTGCCGGTGAGCGGCAGGGGCCAGAGCAGGCTGGCGGCCGCCAGCCAGGCCAGGCCGCAGCTCGATCCCAGCCCCTGGGCCAGCAGCAGGGCCGGCGGCACCAGCAGCAGGATCGGGCTGGAGAGCGGTCCCAGCCAGAGCGTCACCCCCTGCACCACCAGGAGGGCGGCCAGGGCCAGCAGTGCCTGGCGGGGTTCGAGGCTGGGTCGCCAGCGGCGCAGCAGCAGCAGCAGGGCCGCGCACACCCCCAGCCCCTCCAGGAAGTGACCCGTCCAGGCGAGGGGGCGCGGCCGGCGGTTCACCAGGCCGAAGTAATCGAGCACGTCGAAGGCTTGGGGGCTGATGCGCTCCCCCTGCTCCACCACCAGATCGCCGGCCTTCACAGCGATGGTGGGGATCCCCTGCTGGCTGATCAGGGCCTCGATGCGCCGCTGGCTGAGGGCCGGATCGCTGCGCAGGTTCGAGCCTCCCTCCATCGCATGCACCAGCACGCGCGCCCCCAGGGCCCGGGCCGGCTCGGGCTGGTTTTCCAGTTGCAGGGTGGCGGCCTGCAGCAGCTGGCCCTCGGCCACCCCCGGGGCCAGGCCCTGGGTGAGCATGCGCAGCTGGGCCTGGCGCACCTCCCGTTCCCAGGCCGTGCGCCCCGCCGGCGAGAGCTGCCGCAGCCAGGTGCGCTCCGCCTCGGTGATCCGCACCGGCTCCACGAGGGCGTCACGGCGGTCGGCCTGGGCCCCGATGGCCTGGAGGTCGCTGTCCAGGCGCTGGCGCAGCAGGCTGCTGGCCTGCTCGTCGACCACCTGCACCGTGGTGCGCGGCAGCATCTGCTGGCGGCGCTGCTCCAGGGCTGTGCTGTCGACCACCGTGGCGCTGCGGGGCGCCCGCACCGTGAAGGGCGCTGTCATGCCCGGCCGCAGGTTCGGCTCCACCAGCCAGGGCCAGCTCGCCAGCAGGGCCAGCAGGCCGCAGACCAGCAGCACCGCTGCGGTGTCCTGGCCGCGCCAGCAGGCCAGGGTCTGCCGGGGGCGTTCGGCCCGCAGCACCTGTCGCCACCGGGTTCGCAGCCAACGCCACTGCATGGGAGCAAGCTAGCCGCATCCGGCCAGGGCAAGCTGGGGATCAGCCCCCACCCCCCGCATGGCCACGCGTCTCGACGGCAAACAGCTCGCCGCCGCGATTGAAGAGCGCCTTCGCACCACGATCGCCGGCCGACAGGCCGCCATCGGCCGGCCGCCTGGCCTGGCGGTGCTGCGGGTCGGCGACGACCCCGCCAGCGGCGTGTATGTGGCCAACAAGGAGAAGGCCTGCGGCCGGGTGGGCATCACCAGCCTGGGGGCCCATCTGCCCGCCGCCGCCCCTGCCGCCGAGGTGCTCGCAGCGGTGCAGCGTCTCAACGCCGACCCCACCTGCGACGGCATCCTGCTGCAGCTGCCCCTGCCCGCCGGCCTCGATGAGGGGCCGCTGCTGCTGGCGATCGATCCGGAGAAGGACGCCGACGGGCTGCATAGCCTCAACCTGGGCCGGCTGCTCAAGGGAGAACCGGGTCCGCGCAGTTGCACCCCCGCCGGCGTGATGGCCCTGCTGGCCGCGGCCGGCGTGGAGCTGGCCGGCAAGCGGGCGGTGGTGGTGGGCCGCAGCATCCTGGTGGGCCAGCCGATGGCCCTGATGCTGCAGGCCGCCAACGCCACCGTGAGCGTGGCCCACTCGCGCACCGCCGATCTGGCCGCCCTCACCCGCCAGGCCGAGGTGCTGGTGGTGGCCGCCGGACGGCCGCGCATGATCGGCGCCGAGCACGTGCAGCCGGGTGCCGTGGTGGTGGACGTGGGCATCCACCGCACCGACACCGGCTTCTGCGGCGATGTGCGCTTTGAGGAGGTGGAGCCGATCGCCAGTGCCATCAGCCCCGTGCCCGGCGGGGTGGGGCCGATGACCGTGACCATGCTGCTGGTGAACACCGTGGTGGCCTGGTGCCGCCGCCATGGTGTGGAGCACGATCTGGGGGATCTGGTGCCCTGAACGGCCCTCCCCCGCGCTGCGCTGATCGCCTTCAGCGCCGCTGGCGGAAGTCCTCCATCCAGGCCCGCCATTGCTCCGCAGCCACATCACGGCCGCCCAGGCCGAAGGCCAGGGCCCCCGCCACGGCGATGGCCCCCAGGAGCAGGCCGAAGGCCAGGTTCACGATGTCGGGGGCAACGCCTATCTGGCGCAGGGCCATGGCGCCGCTGAAGGCGACGATGGCCACCCGCGAGATCTGCGCCAGCAGGGCCCCTTGCTGACTGCCGGAGCTGCGCAGCAGCCCGGCCGCCAGGTTGGCCAGGTAGAGGCCCACACCGAACACCAGAAGCCCCGCCAGCACCTGGGCGAAGATGGTCAACAGGCCCGTCACCACTGCCGTGAGGGCCGGCAGGCCCAGCACATCGGTGGCGGCCACCAGGGCGAACAGCAGGATCCCCACCATCACCACCACGCCCACCAGTTCCGAGGGGCGGCGCCGGCCGGGGCCGGCGAAGCTGGCCTCTGCAGCGTCACTGACGCTCTGGCCGCGGGTTTCAAAGCCCAGCCAGGCGAACACCCGATCGAAGCCGAAGCCCTCGAGGATCTGGGCCACCTGCTCGCCCACGAAGCGGCCGATGGCCACCGCCGCCACCAGGATCACGGCAGCGGTGAACACCTGGGGCAGGCTTCCCATCACCCGGTTGAGCATGGCCGTGGCGGGCTGGGAGATGGCCGAGATCGCCAGGGTCTCCAGGGCGGCCGTGGCGGTGGGGATCAGCAGCAGCACATAGGTGATCGTGCCCAGCAGCCATGACAGCCCCTGACCGTTATCGGCTCGCAAAGCGAAGCTGACGCCCAGCTGGTCGCCGCCGGCGGAGCTCGCGAGCTGGCGCACGATCCGTCCCACGCTGCGGGCGATGAACCAGCCCACCGCGGCGATGGCGCCGGCCTTGATCAGCCGTGGGAGTGCCGCCAGTAGGTCGCTCAGCAGGTTGGCCACCGGTGCCAGTTGGCCGCCCAGGTTGAGGGCGTTGAGCACCAGTGGCAGGAAGAACAGCAGCACCAGCCAATAGAGAAGGTTGGCCAGGGTTTCGCTCACCAGCAGGTGCTGGCCGTGGTCGTCGTCGTCGATGAAGCGCTCCTCAAAGCGCAGCAGCTGGTTGCTGCGGCGCACCGCCGAGCGGCCCAGACTCGCGACCAGCCAGCCCACGGCTGCCAGCACCGCTGCGGCGCCGAGCTTGGGCAGGAAGGCGAAGATCTGGTTGAGGAACTGGTTGAGCGGTTCGGAAACGGTGGCGAGGTTGAGCACGTTCAGTGCCGCCACCACCGCCAGCACCAGGATCACCCAGAAGATCAAGGTGGCGATCCAGCGTTCCAGCGAGAAGCCAGGGCTGCTGCTCTCCGGCCCGCCGTTCACCAGGCGATCCAGGCGGATTCGGCGCAGCACGCGCCGGCAGGTGCTGGCCACCACTCCGGCCACCAGCCAGCCCACCAGCAGGATCGCCAGAGCGCCGATCAGGTTGATCACGATCGGCAGCACCTGGGTCTGGAGAAAGGCCAGCCAGTTGTCCGGGGCCGCTGCCTGTGGCGTCAGCGGTACAGGTGGTGCCAGGGGGCCGGGAGCGCCTGGAGCCGCTGCCGGCAGGGAAGCTGGGGCGATGGTTCTGAACCCATCACACCCACCCAGGGTGTGCAGGCTGGTCTGACCCGTCAGCTGTTTGTAGTGAACATCTAAATCACCTGGAGGGCCTGCGGGTGCTGCCTGGACCCTGGCTCTCCTGCGATGGGCGGGGTTCAGAGCACGAATTCGGCGATGCCTCCGCCCAACACGACATCGTGATAGGTGTTGTCGGAATTTTTCCAGTAGCCCCGGGCAGCAGGGTTGAAATAGATGTGCACGAACCTGCGAGCCGGGTCCTCACTGGGCATCCCGTCCCTGTAGCCCGGCACGCCCGCCTTCACCCAGTGGCGATACCGGGAAGCGGAACCATCGCTCCATTGGAATCTGCTGGGATCCTTGATGGAATTCAGGCCGATCCACAGGCCGCAGTCGTCTGCCGCCAGGGGCTCGAATCTGCGGGTGATGAAGTCGTTCTCTCCCGGCCCTTGGATGGTCACCAGATCACCACCCAGGCGCCTGGCCTTGCGGCGCGCATCCCTCCAGGTGAGCGGACCCTCCAGCAGGGCATAGGCCGATCCCCGGCGTTGGAACACCTCAAGCCCCTGGCCGGTCAGCCTGTCGACGATGGGACGGGACGCCTTGGGCAGCTGGACGGGCGAGACCTGGTCCTGTCAGCGTAAATGTTTTTACGTGCCTGGTCTTCTGGCTTGCGGGGCCCCTGGGCTGGCCCGAGCCGGGCGGCCAGGGGGTTGCCTGAGAGAATGCCGGCCAGCAACCCGATCGGCATGACCGCGGCGGTGACCGGACCAGACAGCGCCTCCGCGGGCGCAGCCTCCTTCTTCGACTTCGCCGCCTACCTGGAGGCCGCCCGGCTGCAGGTGGAGGCGGCCCTGGATGGCTCCCTGGGCCCGGAGCGTCCCGAGAGCCTTCGCGACGCGATGCGCTACTCGCTGCTGGCGGGTGGCAAGCGCTTGCGGCCGATCCTCTGCCTGGCCGCGTGCGAACTGGCCGGCGGCACGCGTGAGCAGGCCATGCCCACGGCGGTGGCGCTGGAGATGGTGCACACCATGTCGCTGATCCATGACGACCTGCCGGCCATGGACAACGACGACCTGCGCCGCGGCCGCCCCACCAACCACAAGGTGTATGGCGAGGCCAACGCGATCCTGGCCGGTGATGCCCTGCTCACCCGCGCCTTCGAGATGGTGGCCCTGCGCAGCCCCGGGGTGCCGGCCGAGCGCCTGCTGGCGGTGGTGGGGGAACTGAGCCTGGCCTCCGGCGCCCCCGGCCTGGTGGGCGGCCAGGTGGTGGACCTGGAGTGCGAGGGCAAGGACGTGGACCTCGAGACACTCGAATACATCCACCTGCACAAGACCGGTGCCCTGCTGCGGGCCTGCGTGCTCAGCGGTGCCCTGATCGCCGGCGCCTCCGAGGCCCTGCTGGAGGCCCTGCGCACCTACGCCCGGGGCATCGGCCTGGCCTTTCAGATCATCGACGACATCCTGGATGTGACCGCCAGCAGCGAGGTGCTCGGCAAGACCGCTGGCAAGGATCTCACCGCCGATAAAACCACCTACCCCAAGCTCCTGGGCCTGGAGGAATCGCGCCAGCGGGCCGATGCCCTGGTGGCGGAGGCCAAGGCGGCCCTGGCTCCCTACGCCCAGGGCGCTGATGGGGCCCTGAAGGCGGCACCCCTGCTCGCCCTGGCCGACTACATCACGAGCCGCGATCGATGAGCGGCACCGAATCGCCTGATCTCGCCCGGGTGTTGCTCGCCATTGCCGACAACGGGGCCCTCTGGTGGGGGTTGGCCGCCTGCGGGACGGCCCAGCTCTCAAAGCTGGTGATCGAGCTGGCCGTGTATCGCCGCTGGAACCCGAAGGTGTTGATCGAAACCGGCGGCATGCCCTCCAGCCACTCCGCCCTGATGACCGGCACCACCGCAGCCCTGGGCTGGCAGCTGGGCTTCGACGACCCCCTCTTCGCCCTGGCGGCGGTGCTCTGCTTCGTGGTGCTCTACGACGCCTCTGGGGTGCGGCGGGCCGCCGGCCTCACCGCCGAACGGGTGAATGCCCTGGTGGCCGATGGTGGCGGCCTGGTGGCGGGGGAGCCCCCCGCTAAGCCCCTCAAGCAGAACCTGGGCCACACCCGCCTGGAGGTGCTGATCGGCAGCCTGATGGGGCCGGCTGTGGCGTTGCCCGGGCTGGTGTGGGTGGGTTCACCCGTGCAGCTGGCCCAGCACTGGCTCGGCCTGGCTTAGGCGCTCAGGCTGAAATCCGCTGGCCAGGGCCATCCTCTCCCCAGGCTGGCCAGCACCTCACCGCCGCCGGCCAGTGCCCGATCGCCCCGCTGCGCTCCGGTGGCAGGCGGCAGCGAGCCCGGCGCCAGCCAGGGCGCCTGCCTGTCCTCCAGGGCGAGCGCCCCCCTGCCGTGGGGGCCCGTGCTGATGCGCAGGGGTCTTGCCGCGTCGCCCAGCGGGGGATCCTGGCGGCCGGCGCCGGACAGCCGCTGGCTGCGGGTGATCCCCGCATCGACGAGGCCGGTGAGCGCATCGCGGCGGCCCTTGGCGGGTCGGGATCCAGCGGTGATCCGCTCCAGCAGCAGGGGTTGCTTGAGTTGACCCGTCGCATCGCTGTGGGGCCGCAGCCTGGCGCTGGCCTGCCGCCGTCCACCCGTGAGCAGGCCCCCTGGGAGATGCGCAGCTGGAAGCGCGCCTCGCCGATGGCATTGAAGAAGAGATTGCCCTCCGGGGTGATCGACCCCAGCACCTGGAAGCTGCGGTTGCCCCTGCCCCGGGTTCCTTCCCTCCAGAAATAACCGTTGCGGTAGCCCGTGATCGCGAAGCGACCGCGGGCCTGTTGCCGGTCTCCGTCGCGGGGCGTCAGGCTCCAGCTGGTGCCCCGCAGCCAGCGGTAGGTCCCGGAGCGATAGGTGCGCTGGTCGCCCTGGTCCGTGCGGGGATCCGGCGGTTCCGTGGCGGATGTGAGGGGCAGCATGTAGGCCCAGTGGGTGGTGAAGGCACCGTTCCCGCCGGTGATCATCTGCATCTCCATCGCCTGCTCGCCATTCACCCGCCGCACCTGGCCGATGCCGGTGATCGTGGTGCCGGCGGCGGTGGTGAAGACGATCCGCGCCTGGCCGCTGCGGGTCACCACCCCGTCCATGGAGGCCCGTGACCGGGTCACCGCTCCGCTGGCATCCACGATCTTGGCCACCGACTGCCCGGTGAACCGGCCCCCTTCGGCCTCCGGGATTGACCAGATCGTCTGGTCGGCGGCGGGGATGGGCCGTTCGGGGCTGTCCGCGTCGAGGCGGTAGGCCAGCAGATTCGCCGCCGGCACATACCAGGTGGAGTCGTTGAGCAGGGCATCCCAGCGATCGGATGCCATCGGCACGGGGCGGCAGAGCGGCAAGCTACGTGCGCAAACGGTCCAAACCAGGACCCTGCCCCAGACCCTCAACCATTTCTTCTCCTCCCGCCCCCTCCACCCTCACCGCCGACCAGCGGGCGGCTGCCCAGGCCTTCGCCACCTGGCTGGCGGCCCCTGCCGACGGCCGGCCTTTCGTGTTGCAGGGCTACGCCGGCACCGGCAAGACCTTCCTCTCCACCCGCCTGCTGGCCCTGGCGGAGGGGGCCGGCCTCTGCTGGACGGTGGTGGCCCCCACCCACAAGGCGGTGGGGGTGCTGCGCAGCCAGCTGGCGGCGGCGGCCCTCAGCCCCACCTGGTATCCCTCCACCATTCACCGGCTGCTGCGGCTGAAACTGCGTCGCCAGGGGGATCTGGAGCGCTGCGAGGAAACCGAGCAGACCGCCCTGGCCCTGGAACACCTGGGCCTGGTGCTGATCGATGAGGCCTCGATGGTCGACTCCCAGCTGCTGGAGATCAGCCTGCGCTGCGCCCATCCCTTCGCCACCCGTCTGGTGTTCGTGGGCGATCCGGCCCAGCTGCCGCCGGTGGGGGAGGCCAGCAGCCCGGTGTTCGGCATGGGCCGGGCCGTGACGGCGGTGCTGAAGGAGGTGGTGCGCCACCAGGGACCGGTGCTGCGGCTCGCCCAGGGCATCCGGGAGCAGGCGCTGCCCTGCCGGCCACCGCCGCCGCTGGCGCCGGTGCGGGCGGCCGCTGGCCAGGTGGCGGTGCTGCCGCGAAGCGCCTGGCTGGAGCAGGCCCAGGCCGCCCTGCGCCGCAGCGCCGAGACCGACAACCCCGATCTGGCCCGCATCCTCTGCTACACCAATCGCTCGCTCGAGCAGTTGGTGCCGATCGCACGGAGGGCCCTGCACGGGGCCATGGCCGACCAGATGCCCGTGTTGCCGGGGGAGGTGCTGATCACCCGGGCGGCGGTGATGGCGCCCGCCTGCCGCCAGGGGGAGGAGATGGCCGAAGAGCCCGACATGGTGCTCGGCTCCAACCGGGAGCTGGTGGTGCGGGATGTGCAGCCCGAGCGCTGTGATCTGGCTGATTTCGGCGTGGCGCCTGCCGACCTCACCGGCGATCTGCTGGAGGGCGCGATGGCCGTGCCGGTGATCGACACCCTCACCGCCACGGTGGAGGTGGGGGAGGGCAACCTGCAGCTGCGCCTGCTGCCGCCCCTGGGCACCCCAGCGCGCGCCCGGCTCGATGCCGTGCAGGCGCGGCTGCGCAGCGCGGCCCGGGCGGCGGAGAAGAGCGCCGCCAAGGCCCTCTGGCGGCGGTTCTTCCTGGTGCGCGATGCCTTTGCCTCCCTCGGCCCCGCTGCCGTGCTCACGGTGCACCGCAGCCAGGGCAGCACCTTCGGCGAGGTGTTCGTCGATGCCGATGTGTTCTGGCCCCAGGACCCGCTGCTGCGCCGCCAGCTCGTGTATGTGGCGGTGAGCCGGGCCCGCACCGCCGTCACCCTGATGGCGGGCCGCTCCCCCCAGGACGACCTGCCGATCTGGGAGGCCTGGCTGCGGGAGGGGGAGGGCTAGCCCTCAGGCACCCAGGCCCAGCTGCAGGCCCTCGATGCCCTGCCAGCCCAGATAGGCCGCCAGGCCGATGCTCACCAGTCCCACCAGCAGGTCGCCGCGGGCGAAGAGCCACTGCTTGCCGCTGCGCAGCAGCGGCTGCACCCGCTCGGCACCCAGCAGGAGCAGGGCGAGCAGGGGCACCAGCAGCAGCAGGCCGCTCACCAGGCTGAAGACGGCAGCGCCGAGCACTTCAGCCCCCCGGCCCAGGCCCGCCTCCAGCAGGCTGCCGGCGGTCTTGGCGAGCAGAAACAGATCGTCGGGGCTGGCCAGTTCGATGGCCGCACTCACCCCCAGGAGCAGGGGGAGGGGCATGGCGCAGAAGCGCTCGAGCTTGTCGGTCCAGCCGGGTGGGGTGCCCTCTTCTTCGCGGGTGAGCAGTTCCTTGAGGCCCAGCCCCAGCAGGGCCCCGGCGGCGAGCAGGTCGAGGCCGGTGCGGTGGCCGCTGCCCTTGGCCATGGTGAGCACCAGGCCATGGCCCACGGTGAGCAGCAGGGCCACCGCTCCTGCGGTGGTGAGCAGCCAGCCGGCCACAAACCAGCACCCCCGGCGCAGGGGATTCGGGCCCAGGAGCAGCAGGAGCAGCAGGGCGATGTGCAGGGGGGAGAACCCCACCGCCAGTCCGAAGGCGGCGAGTTCGGCCAGCATGTGCTGCATGCGGAAGGAGGATCAGCGACGGATTTCGAACCAATCCTCGCCGCTGCTCCCCAGCTGGCTCACGGCCACGCCGCTCACCTGGGCGGTCGCCGGTCCGCGCTCGCACCAGAGGCGCAGTTCGCCCAGTTGGAGGGCATTGCCCTCAGCCTGCACCTCCACCCGACCGTCGGCCAGGTTGCGCACCCAACCCGCCAGGCCCAGTTCCCGGGCCTTGCCGCAGCAGGCGGCCCGGTAGCCCACCCCCTGCACCTGGCCACTCACGATCAGGCGCCAGCGCTCGCAGCTGCCGGGTTGGCGGGGGTCGCTGGGTTGGAGAAAGCGCCGTTCGTTGGCCGCGGCGCGGCGCGCCTTGCTGCGGCGGCCAGGCGAGAGGGAATCACCGGGCATCCAGCCCAGTGGAGATGCAGCCAGCTGGCGTGCACGTTCGGCGTTATCCATCCTTCCGGTCGTGGCGGGCTTCCCCAGCCCTCAACCTGCCACAGCCCTGGGGTGCTGCCCACAGCTTGGAGTTGCCAGCGATGGAATTCGTGGCCCCAGAGTTGTTCGCCGCGGCGCACCAACAGGCCATCGCCCAGGGCGGTGGCCTGCCGGTAGCCCAGGCTCAGCTCTCCCCGGGCGGCCCGGAAGGGCAGCACCCCTGCCATGGGGTGGGGCCGGCCGGCCAGGTCGCTGAGCTGCTCGCCGAGCAGCAACAGCCCGCCGCACTCGGCCACCACCGGCAGCCCGCCGTGGGCTGCCTCGGCCAGGGAGTCCAGGCTCCGGCGGCTGGCGGCCAGCTGGGCGGCGTGCAGTTCCGGATAGCCGCCGGGCAGCAGCACGGCGGCATGGCCTGGCGGCAGGGGTTCATCGGCCAGCGGGCTCCAGGCCACCGGCTCCAGACCGCAGGCCTGCAGCAGCTCAGTGGCCTCCGGGTAGCGGAAGTGGAAGGCCGCATCGCTGGCCACGGCGATCGGCAGGGGCGGGCCGCAGGCGGCAGCGGTGGGCGGCAGGCTGGCCACCAGGTGCTGGATCGGATCGCAGCGGGCCGCCGGGTCGGCGGCGGCGGGTGGCGCGAGCAGGGGCCAGAGCAGCCCGAGATCGAGGTGGCGCTCGGCCAGGTTGGCCCACTGCTCGCTGCGGTCGCTCAGATCGGTGATCTCGCCCGGGGGCAGCAGCCCCAGGTGCCGGGAGGGCAGCTCCAGGGCGGGATCGCTGGGGAGCACCCCCAGCAGGGGCACGTCGATGGCATCGAGGGCTTCGGCGAGCAGGGCCCGGTGGCGAGGGCTGCCCACCCGGTTGAGCACCACGCCCGCCAGCGCCACGGCCGGGGGGCCGTGGTCGCGGAAGCCGCGCACCAGGGCCGCCAGGGAGCCGGCCTGGCGGGACGCCTCCACCACCAGCACCACCGGCAGCCCCAGCTGGGCGGCCACCGCCGCCGAACTGCCCTCACTGCTGGGTCCACGGCCGTCGAAGAGCCCCATCACCCCTTCCACCAGGGCGAGGTCGGCGCGGCTGCCATGCCAGGCGAAGCTGCGCGCCACCCAGTCCTCGCCGCAGAGCAGGGGATCGAGGTTGCGGCAGGGCAGGCCGCTCACCCGGCTGAGCAGCTGGGGGTCGAGGTAGTCCGGCCCCACCTTGAAGGGCTGCAGCCGCAGGCCGCGGCGCCGGGCCAGGGCGGCCAGGCTGAGACTGAGCAGGGTCTTGCCACTGCCACTGCAGGGCGCGGCGATTAGGCAGGCCATGGGGGCAGCTTGCCAGGCCTCAACCCCTGACCAACCCCAGCTCGCTCAAGGCTGGGGCGGCAGCAGCCGGGCGGCGATCGGTGCGGCAGCCGCCAGCAGGGGGTTGGTGGTGTCGTGGCCGCCCGAGAGCAGGCGGGCCAGCTCCTTCTCCTCGCTCTCGTTGGGCAGGGGCACCACGTCCTCCGCCAGCTCCATCGAGGCCATGCCCCCGGCTTCCAGGCGCATGCAGCCCCCCGATTCCGAGCAGAGAATCACGCACAGCGGGGGGCGGCCGGCGGGCGCGCAGATCAGGCGCAGTCCCACCAGGGCCCCGGGATGGATCTTGGGGCTGCCCACCGGTACCGGCATCAGGCGGAACTGCACCGCCTGTCCATCGGAGCGCTGGAAGCTGGCGCCGATTCCCGGGCCCATGCCATCGGTCTCCACGGGATACGACTCCTGCAGCTGCCAGCCCAGGCGGTCGGCGATCCAGGCGGCCAGCAGCAGCCCCTTGAGCGGGTGGTCGCCCTCCACGTCGATGTCGAGCTGCACCACGCTGGCCAGGGCATCGCGCCGCGCCGGCGGATCGAAGACCATCGCCAGGGATTCCCGCCAGGTGCGCAGCCGCAGCCAGTTGAGGTCGTTCACGGCCTGGCCGGCGGCGATGCGCTCCACCAGCAGGTCGATGCAGCGCCGGGGCTGGCCCAGGGAGCTGTCGACCACCAGCCGCCGCGGGGCCGGTGCCAGGGCCTCCAGCAGGTCGGGCGCCTCATCCAGGCTGCTGTTCCACCACACCCAGCAGGGCAGGTCGGCGGCGATCAGGGGCTGCACCATCGCCAGGTTGTCGCGCAGGGCCTGCCGGCCGCCCCGCAGCACCACCACGTCGCCGCAGGCAGCGCCGCCACCCCCCTCCTCGGGCAGGGGGCAGTAGGCCGCCACCAGGGTCTCCAGCGGCTGGGCATGGTTGAGGGTGGGGGCCAGGGTGATCAGCCGCCGGGGCATGTGGGCGCTGATCGCCGCATCCACGAACTGGCCGCGCTGGTCTTCCGCTGCAGCTGCGCCCGGCTGCTGGCCCAGCTGCCAGGCCAGGCGCTGGTCCATCACGGCGGTGCTCAGGGGCAGTCCCAGCTCAGGCACCGCCAGCTTGGCGGCCGCGATCAGGTCGTCCTCCAGCAGGCCGGTGAGCGGTCCGCTGGCGCGGCCGGTGCGGATCAGCTGCTGCTGCAGCCACGACGCCTCATACACCACCAGCGTGAAGGTGGCGGCGCCAGTGGAATGCTGCAGCCCTTCCCCCCAAAGGCGTTCCAGGTAGCTGGGCACCTCCCGCGGCGGGAGGGCGGTGGGGGCCTGCAGGGTGAGTTGGGCAGACATGGCGGGGCGGGCGGGAGGCTGGAAGCAGGACGGAAAGCGAGGGCAGGGGCTCAGGGGCGGCGCCAGACCAGGCCGTCATCGGCGAGCAGGGAATCCGCGGCGGCCGGGCCCCAGGTGCGGGCCTCGTAGGGCTGCACGGGCAGTTGCCAGGGGGCGTCCTCGATCAGCTCCAGCAGGGGGGTGTAGAGGCGCCAGGCTGCCTCCACCTCGTCGCTGCGGGTGAACAGGGTGGGATCGCCGAGCATGGCGTCGGCGAGCAGGCGTACGTAGCCCTCGTCGCTGGGCTCGCCGAAGCTCTCGTCGTAGCTGAAGGCCATGTCGACCGGGCGGCTGCGCATGCCGGAGCCCGGAGCCTTCACCTCGAAGCGGATGTTGGCCCCCTCATCCGGCTGGATCCTGAGGATCAGCTGGTTGGGGGTGGGGGCGCCGCCGGCCGCGTCAAACAGGTGCACGGGCGCTTCCCGGAAGGTGAGCACCACCTCGCTGAGACGCTTGGGCAGGCGCTTGCCGGTACGCACATAGAAGGGCACCCCCTGCCAGCGCCAGTTGTCGATGAACAGCTTGGTGGCCACATAGGTCTCGGTGGTGCTGTTCGGATCCACCCCCGGCTCCTGGCGGTAGCCGGGAATCGGGCTGACACTGCTGCCGCCGGCGCCGTACTGCCCGCGCACGCAGCATTTCCAGGGCTCACTCTCGTTGGCCAGGCGTGCGGCCTGCAGCACCTTGGCCTTCTCGTTGCGAATCGCCTCGGCGTCGAAGCGACCCGGGGGCTCCATGGCGGTGAGGGCGAGGATCTGGGTGAGGTGGTTCTGCACCATGTCGCGCAGAGCCCCACTGCTTTCGTAGTAGCCGGCCCGCTCCTCCACCCCCACCGTCTCGGCGGCGGTGATCTGCACGTTGGCGATGTAATTCCGGTTCCACACCGGCTCGAAGATCGTGTTGGCGAAGCGCAGCACCAGGATGTTCTGCACCGTCTCCTTGCCGAGATAGTGGTCGATGCGGAAGATCTGATTTTCCTTGGCGCAGCTCTGCACCACCTTGTTGAGGGTCTGGGCGCTGGCGTAGTCGGTGCCGAAGGGCTTCTCGATCACCACCCGGCTGCGCTCGCTGTCGGCCAGCAGGCCCGCGGCCGCCAGGGCGCGGGTGCCGCTGCCGTAGAAGGTGGGGGAGACCGAGAGATAGAACGTGCGGTTCCCGCGGGTGGCCCGCAGGCGATCGATGCTGTCGAGCCGCTGGCCGAGGCGCACGATCGAGGCCGGGTCCGACAGGTCGGCGGGCTCATAGAAGAGGCCCGCCGCGAAGCACTCCCAGGCCTGGGGGTCGCTGGCGATGGTGTCGGCCAAGGCCTCCTCCATCCGGCTGCGGAAGTCGGCGTCGCTCCAGGGCCGGCGAGCACAGCCGAGCACGCCGAATTCACTGGGAAGACGGCGCTGGCGGTGCAGTTCGAACAGGGCCGGGATCAGCTTGCGGTGGGTGAGGTCGCCGCTGGCCCCGAAGATCACGATGCACTGGGGCGGAATCACCCGCTCCTGCCGCAGGCCCACCCGCAGGGGGTTGGTGAGAACGGCGTCCATCCGAAATCCGCGGATGCTTCCGGTTTAACGGGGCCGGGCGGTGGCTCCTAGGGCCTGGCGGCGTTTGTGATGGTTGTGTGAGCGAAACAAAAAAAAGCCCGCCGAAGGCGGGCTGATCGTTGACGGCAGGGCGGGCCGTGTTGCTCAGTAGGTCTCCACGTGCCAGCGCTCGGCCTTCTTGAGCTGGGGACGCAATTCGGCCCAGTTGAGGCCCTTGGCGGCGGCGGCGGTGGTCATCGCCTCGTCGATACCGGGCTCCATGCCCTTTAGACCGCACATGTAGACGTGGGTCTTGGGGTTTTCGATCATCGCGAAGATCTCATCGGCATGCTCCAGCACCCGGTCCTGGATGTACATCCGGCCGCCCCTGGCGTTCTCCTGCTCGCGGCTGATCGCCTTCGTGTAGCGGAAGTTGTCGGGGAACTCGCGCTGGTAGTGCTCGAAGTCGGCGTCGTAGAGCAGGTTGGGAGTCTTGGGGGCGCCCATGAACAGCCAGGCCTTGCCGCGGAAGGTCCAGCCGTTCGTCTCCCGCTCGGCCGGCTCGAACATGCGGCGCAGGTAGGTGCGCATCGGCGCGATGCCGGTGCCGGTGGCCAGCATGATCACGTTGGCCTCCTCGTCGTCGGGCAGGAGCATTTCCTTGCCCACCGGGCCGGTGATCTTCACCTTCGCGCCCGGTTCGATGTCGCAGAGGTAGGTGGAGCAGACGCCGTTGATGGTCTCGCCATCTTTCTCGTACTGGAGCTGGCGCACACACAGCGACACGGTTTTGCCCGCCATGTTGTCGCCGTGGCGGGTGCTGGCGATCGAGTAGAGGCGCAGCTTGTGGGGCTTGCCGTTGGCATCGGTGCCCTCGGGGATGATGCCGATGCTCTGGCCTTCCACGTACTGGAGCTGGGGGTCACCACCGCTCAGGTCGAAGGTGATGTGGTTCACCCGGCCGATGGCCCCTTCGCCCACCAGGCTGTAGTTCTCGGTGACGGTGCCGATGAAGGGGTCTTTCGGCTTGTAGGTGTTGACAGGAACAGCGGCGTGGGACACGGCGGGCTTGGCGGCGGGCTGGGGAGCAGCGGGCTGGGCCGGGGCCTCGACCGCTGCATTGGGGTTGG
Source organism: Cyanobacteria bacterium M_surface_10_m2_119 (assembly GCA_016882525.1). Taxonomy (GTDB): domain Bacteria; phylum Cyanobacteriota; class Cyanobacteriia; order PCC-6307; family Cyanobiaceae; genus NIES-981. The sequence continues at coordinate 21,713 of VGPU01000021.1, forward strand.
CTGGGGCACTGTCGGCGGCCAGGCTGCCGGCGGCCTTCATGGCTGTGATGCGACCACCTTGTTGGGCGATCGTCTGCATCGTCGGCTGCAGTTGGCTGAAGGGCACCGTGAAGGTGCGTTCGACCTGGCGTTGCTGGCCGATCCCGAAGCCCTCAACCACCACGGTGAACATGCGGCTATCGGACTGGGTGGCACGACCCGTTGCAACACGCATGGCAGCTGACTTCCCGGAAAATCCGGCTGATCATAGGGAACGTGCACGGATAGCCGTACCCGGCTCGGCGCGGTTAGGTTGTCGCCCAGCACACAAGGTTGAATTCGTCCTTGGCGCCGCTCACCCTCTTTCAGCCGTCCCGCGAGCAAGACACCCTCGAGCACGGCGATGACGGGCTGACCGCACCGGATGGGCTTGGGGATCCGGCCCGCCTGTTCGCGACGGCCAGCTGCAGTCTCGACACCATCCAGCAGGAGATGGAGCGGCTTGAGCAGGGGGCGCGCCGTCTGGCGGTGCAGCTGCGGCTGGCCCTCGAACCCGACTGGCTATGGGCCGTGCTCACCGATTACGCCCACCTCAGCCGCTTCATCCCCAACCTGGCCAGCTCCCGCCTCCTCTGGCGCCGGGGAAACAGGGTGGGGCTCGAGCAGGTGGGCACCCAGCAGTTCTGTGGGTTGCGCTTCAGTGCCCGGGTGGAGCTGGAGCTGGAGGAGGATCGCGAGGCCGGGGAGTTGCGCTTCGAACTGCGCAGCGGCGACTTCCGGCGTTTTGACGGCGTGTGGCGCGTCGACAGCGACTCCAGCAGCACACGGCTGCTCTATGCGCTGGTGGTGCAGGGCAAACCGGGCATGCCGATCGGGCTGATCGAGCAGCGGCTGCAGCAGGACCTGGCCAGCAACCTGCGGGGTGTGCAGCAGGAAGCCATGCGCCGGGCAACGCAACTGGGCCGCTGAGAGGCCAGCAGACAGCCGAGCGGTTTTCCTGTGAGCTCAAAACCCTGAACGCGATTCAGGTGCCCTGATCAACGGCCGTGGTCAGCAAACTGCGATCCAACCGCCATCAGTTGGAAAGAGCCCACCTGTGCCAGCTTCTGGCCTTGGCTCAGGATGGATTGCCGACTGATTGTTCGCAATCAAAAAATGATCCCAAGCTTCTCAGCTTGAAATTCATTTGTTTCATACCCCCAAGGGGATTCGAACCCCTGTCGCCTCCGTGAAAGGGAGGTGTCCTAGGCCTCTAGACGATGGGGGCGAGGCCACGACGTGATTTTAGACCCTTCTGTTTGACCCGCTTCCGGGACTGACAGGAAGGTCGCAAACCCAGGACCAGACCGGAGATCTGGGCCGTTGCGCCGATGAATGGAAGCTACGGGTCAGGGTGTCCCTTCGTCAAGGCGGGTTGGCCCTGGCCGGTCCACACCGGCACGGTGACGTGGAAGCAGGCACCCTCTCCGGGCTCGGACACCACCCAGATGCGCCCACCGTGCACCTCGGCGATCCGCCGGCACACCGAGAGGCCCACGCCGTAGCCCGAGGTGGTCTGGGAGGTCTGGGGCAGGCGGACCCGGTCCTGGAAGTTGCGCTGCTGCTCCGGCTCAGGAATCCCGGGACCGCTGTCGCACACGCTCACCTGCACCCATTGGCTGGTGCGGTGCAGCAGGGTGAGGCTCACCTCCCCCCCATCCGGCGTGTACTTCAGGGCGTTCTCCAGCAGGTTGAGCAGCACCTGGCGCATGCGTCGCCCGTCGGCGTAGACGTCGGGCAGGTCGGCGGGAATGTCGGTGACCAGGCGCAGCTCCCGGCCAACCCAGAGTTTCTCCAGCTCCAGAATCGTTTCGGCCGCCACCGTGCCCAGATTGAGGCGCTGGGGGTTGAACAGGGCCTCCCAGCGGGTGGTGCCCACCTCCAGCAGATCCTGGGAGAGGGCCTCGATGTCGTTGAGCCGGCGCTTGAGCACGTCCTGGAAGCGCAGGACGTCGATCTGGCCCAGCTCATGGCTCTGGAGCGCCAGTTTCGCAGCGGTGAGCGGGGTGCGCAGCTCGTGGGCCACCATGCGCAGCAGCCGCTCCTGCACCCCCAGGCGCTCGGCCAGGGTTTCGTTCTCCTGGCGGAGCACGAGCAGCTGGTCCTCCAGCTGCAGTTCCCGCCTGGTGCGGCTGCCGTCGATCTCCACCGGCTGCAGGCTCATGCCCAGGTCGGTGACCACTTCCTGCTGCTGCCAGCGCGGCAGCCAGCTGCGCAGTTTCTGGGTGATGGCGTTGCCGGCAAACACCTGCTTGGGCAGGGGTGAGAGCTTCACCAGGGCGGGGGTGGCCACCAGACGGTGGAGCTCCAGCAGTTCCGGCTGCCGGGCTGGATCGGCCACCTCCAGGGTCACGGAGAAGCCCACGTCTTCCGCTTTGAGCAACTGGAAGAGGTTGCGCAGATCGGGGCTGGCCAGGTGATGGTTCGCGGCCACCAGCAGGAGCTTCAGGCCCTGGCGTTCCTCGCGCGCTCCCAGGCCGCCCAGGTCAGCCGGCTGGGGCCCGGCGAGGGCCGCTTCAGGTCGAGGCCGCTCCGGGTCGGGCCCACTGGCGACGGAGAGGGAGGCACGCACCCCCCCACGTTATGGGGAAATGGGCAGAACGGGCCAGCCTCGCTATGACAAGGGCATCGCATGCGCCCTTCTGGGCAATCCAGGAGCCGGGCGACCATGACCCTCAGTTCTGATCGATCCCTGGAGCCGCGGGTTTCCCTGCAGCAGAGCGCCGCGTCGCCCTCCAGCCGCATTCAGCTCGACAGCAACCTCCGGCGTTGGTTTTCCCGCAACCTCGGCCTCTGGCGTTCCCGCCGCCTCTACTTCTTCGCCGATGGCGAGGCCCTGCGGGTTGACATGATGCTGCGGCTGGAGAGCTTTTCCGAGCCGATCGAGGGGGAGGCGGCCTACCGCTTCACCTGGTGGCCGGAGCAGGAGTTCGATTTCTTTGCCCTCAAGCCCCGCTTCGTGCCCACCGGCACGATGGAGGCCTTCCTCTGTGGCCACCAGCTGCGGCGCAGCCGTGGGTATCTGTGCGGCAGCCCCACCAAGAGCCAGATCCGCCAGGTGGATGAGCACGAGGTGATCTTCGAGTCCCACTACCAGGAGTGGGACATCCTGGAACACATCCGCCTGATCGATCAGGACCGCTACCGGGCCCGCTCGATCTACTCCTGGAAGGACGGGGTGCTCGAGCTGGCCGAAACCCACCATGAGATCCGGGTTGAGGAGGCGGGCGCCGCGCTCCAGTGCTGATGCAGCAGCATGGGCTGATCTGAAGCCGCTGTTGGTGTCGCTGTTCTCACCGCCTCCGCGGTGCCGAGGGTTCGTTTCCTCTGCTCTGCTCCCGGGGCTGCTTGCGGCGGCCCTGCTGCTGCCTGGTCTGGCCGCTCTGGCCGCCCCGACGCCTGCCACGGAGGCCGATATGGCCCTCTACACCCGCATGGCCGGGGTGAACGTGTGCATCGCCCGGGCGGCGGGGGTGGAGTTCGACAAGGCTGCAGCCATTGCCGGTGAGACCATCGCCCAGGTGATTCAGGACCAGCACGGCCGCGTGATCGCGGTGGTGTCGCAGCGGCCCCTGACTCTGGAGGACCTGCGCAGGGGGACGTTCAATTCCGCCGTGCTCGCTGCAGTGGAGATCTGCCCGAACCAGGTGCCACCCGGGGTGCTCAAGGACGTGCAGGCAGCCCTGGAGCGGGCCGAACCCTCACCTGCCGCCCCGCCAGGGCGCGCTCCGCAGGGGGCTTCCGGTGCCGCCGCGCCAGGCCGGACGCCCAGGCCTGCTCCGGCCCGCCCCACCTCTACCCCCACCTCCACTCCCGCCACTCCTGCGCGATGACCAACACGGTGCGTTTGGCTGACTACCGCCCTGCTCCCCAGCTCCTGGAACGCACGGATCTGCTGGTGGCGCTCGGTGCCGAGGGCAGTGAGGTGACGGCCCGCCTGGCCTTCCAGCCCAATCCCGCGGCCGACGGGCCTGGCCCCCTGGTGCTGCAGGGGGTGGATCTGGAGCTGCTGGAACTGCGCCTCGATGGGGAATCCCTGGGGGCGGAGGCCTACGCGCTGGAGTCCGAGCGCTTGGTGATCCCGGTCCCGCCCTCCCGCCCCTTCCTGCTGGAGAGCCGGGTGCGGATCCATCCGGAAACCAACAGCACCCTCGAGGGGCTCTACGTGAGTGGGGGCCTGTTCACCACCCAGTGCGAGGCCGAGGGGTTCCGCCGCATCACCTTCCATCCCGATCGGCCCGACCTGCTCAGCCGCTTCCGGGTGCGGATCGAGGCCGATCAGGCCAGCTGCCCGGTGCTGCTCAGCAATGGTAATTGCATCGAGACCGGCCCCTTGCCCCCCGATCCGGCCACGGGGGCGGCCCGTCACTTCGCGGTGTGGGATGACCCCTTTCCCAAGCCCTCCTATCTCTTTGCCCTGGTGGCTGGGCAGCTGGAGGAAGTGCGCGACCCGTTCACCACCCGCAGTGGCCGCACGGTGCAGTTGCGCCTGCACGTGGAGCCGGGTGACGCCCCCTACACCGCCCATGCCATGGCCTCCCTCAAGCGGGCGATGGCATGGGATGAGCAGCGCTACGGCCTGGAATACGACCTCGATGAATACAACATCGTGGCGGTGCGCCATTTCAACATGGGCGCGATGGAGAACAAGAGCCTCAATATCTTCAACTCCAAGCTGGTGCTCGCCGATGCGGAAACCGCCACCGATGCGGAGCTTGAGCGTATCGAGAGTGTGATCGCCCATGAGTACTTCCACAACTGGACCGGCAACCGCATTACCTGTCGCGACTGGTTCCAGCTGTCGCTGAAGGAGGGGTTGACGGTCTTCCGGGACCAGAGTTTCACCGAGGACCTGCACGGGGCGGCCCTCAACCGCATCGAGAATGTGGCCCTGCTGCGCAACACCCAGTTCCGGGAAGATGCCGGCCCCACCGCCCATCCGGTGCAGCCTGATGCCTATCAGGCGATCGATAACTTTTACACCACCACGATCTACGAAAAGGGGTCGGAGGTGATCCGCATGCTCCACACCCTGCTGGGGGAGGAGGCGTTCATGCGAGGTATGGCGCTGTACGTGAGCCGCCACGATGGCTCGGCGGCCACCTGTGCCGATTTCGTGCAGGCGATGGAGGATGCAGCCCAGCAGGCCTGGGCCGCCGACCCCAGGGCCCCTCGCTTCGCATTCGCCCAGTTCCGTCGCTGGTATCACCAGGCCGGCACACCGGTGCTGCAAGTGCAAAGGCACTGGGATGGGGAGACCGGCGTGCTGGAGCTGCAGATCCGCCAGCACACTCCGCCCACGCCCGGCCAGAGCGAAAAGCAGCCCCTGGTGATTCCCCTGGCCCTCGGGCTGCTCGGCCAGGCGGGTGATCCCCTGGCCGTGCAGCTCGAGGGGGAACCCGCGCCGGCCATGGATCACCCCACCGGCACCCGTCTGCTGGTGATCGACCAGCCTGAGCAGCACCTGCGCCTGGTGGGCCTGCCCCGCCAGCACCATCCGCCGGCCCTCTCCTTGCTCCGCCACTTTTCGGCCCCGGTGAAGCTGGAGCTGGGCCGTCCCACCGCCGAACTGGTGCACCTGCTGGCGGCCGATCCGGATCCCTTCTCCCGCTGGGATGCGGGCCAGGAGCTCTGGCGCCAGGCGCTGCTCGCCCGTGCCGCTGCCGACGGCTCCGGCGAGGACCTTGCGGCGGGCCCGCTGGAAGCGGCGCTGATCGATGCGATCCGTCGGATTCTGGCCGACCCCTCCCTCTCCGATGCCAGCCGCAGTGCCCTGCTCGGCCTGCCCGGTCTGGCCGAACTGGAGGATGGGGCCGTGGCCGCGGGGCTGGAGCCCGATCCGCCAGCCCTGTTCGCCGCCCAGCAGCAGCTGCAGCGCCGCTTCGGCGTGGCCCTGGCCGAGCCCCTCACCCTGGCGTTGGAGCGATGCCGCGATGGCTGGCCGCGGGCCTGGCCCGATGGTGATGGTGCCCGCCGCCTCACGGGGGTGATCTGGGGCTGGCGCGCGGCCGCCGGCGATGCCGCAGTGCTGGCCGCGGCACGCGCGGCGGTGGAAGGCCCCTCGATGACCCTGGCGCGCGCAGGTCTGCGCGCCCTGCAACCCCTGGCCGGTCCTGAGCGGGAGGCGGCAATGGCGGCTTTCTATGGCCGCTGGCAGCACCGGCCGGTGATCCTGGATGCCTGGTTCGCGATGGAGGCCAGCGCTCCCCTGGCGGATGGCCTGGCGCGGGTGGCCCGCCTGCTGGAGCACCCGCGCTACGACCCGATGGCGCCGAACTCAGTGCGGGCCGTGCTCGGCGGCCTGGCGGCCAACCCGCCGGTGTTCCATGCCGCCGATGGCTCGGGCTACCGCTTCATGGCAGAGCAGATCGCCGCGGTCGATCGCCGCAACCCGATCACGGCCTCCCGCCTGGCCAAGGTCTTCAGTCGCTGGCGCAGCTATGGCCCTGCCCGTTCGGCGGCCATGCACGCTGCCCTCGAGCAGCTGGCCGGTGCCGAGCTCTCCGCCAACACCCGCGAGGTGGTGACCCTCTGCCTGGGGGATCGCTGAACCGGGCTCCCTCAGCCGCTCCACGGGGGGCTCGGCCCTCAGGGGAGGGCGGGTGGTGGCGGTGGGTCTGGGCTGCGGCCCCCCTGGCGTTTCACCTGCCCATGCAGCTGGCGGAAGGCGGCCTGGCGGGCCGCCGCCCCCTCGCGGCCCGCATGCAGGCCCCATAGCCCCTCCCAGTAGAAGTAGATGACGCCATGGCCGCGGGCCATGGCCAGCCGCACCTTCTCCGAAAGGGTGGCCATGTCGGGCGTGCGGCCGCCGAAGCCCGCCAGGATGCCGATCTCCACCGGCATGCCCCAGCTGCTCGCCTTCACCAGGGCGGGCTGGTTGAGATCCTTCGCGAATCCGGCCACGGAATAGGCGTAGTTCTGCACGATCAGGTCGTCGACCAGGCCGCCGACGGCCCAGAGCTCCCAGTCCTGGAGCCAGGTGTTGTAGGCGAAGCGGAAGGGGCCGGGGGAGAGGCTCACCAGGGTGGGATGGGGCCGGGGCTTCCCCCGCGCTGCCGCCTGGGCTGCCGCCTGGTCGTCCAGGCGGCGCAGGGAGGCCCGCAGCTCCCGCAGCAGCGCCGTGAGCTGTTGGCGGCGCCAGCGCATCCAGAACCGGTCGTTGGGGTCCGCCGGTGGTTCCCGGCCTGTGTCCTGCCGGTAGAGGTTGCGGGTGTAGGCGTCGTAGCCCAGCTCCACCGGCCAGGCGAAGTGGTCGTCAAGCTGGATTCCATCCACGCCGCAGCGCTGCACGATCTCGCTGATCAGGCCGATGAACCGCTCACGCACCCCTGGATGGGCGGGGTTGAGCCACACCATCGTGCGGCCGTGCATCGGGTAGCCGGTGCTGCCGTCCCGCTTGGCCAGCACCCACTCGGGCCGCTGGCGCACCACCTCCGCCTCTGCCGGCTCCATCAGGCCGTACTCAAACCAGGGGATCACCTCCATGCCCCGGCGCTGGGCTGCCCGGGTCATGTGGCAGATGGGATCAAAGCCAGGGTTGGCCTGGGCCAGGGCCGGCTCGATCGGCGCCCAGCGGCTGCGGTGGAAGGTGGCGCCCCGGCTCCATACGTTCGGGTAGAGGGTGGTGAAGCCCGCCGTCGCCAGCTCGGCCACGGCCCGATCGATCCGCCCTGGCTGGTAGTAGAGGGGGCTGGGACTGTTGGTGAGCCACACGCCAATCCGCCGCACGGGTGCTGCAGTGCCGGGTTGGCGCGCCTGGCCCGCACCAGGCACCAGGGGCAGGGCCCCGAGCAGGCCGGCCAGCAGCACATTCACCCCGGCGGGCAGCCAGGCCTTCAACCGGGCGAAGCGCTGCAGGGGAGTGCGTTGGCTGGCCGCAGCCGGTGGTGTCAGCGGACGAGGCGGCGTCAGCGGAACATCGAGCTCACCGAGCTCTCCTCGTGGATACGCCAGATGGCCTCGCCGAGCATGTTGGCCACCGAGAGCACCCGCAACTGGGGGAAGTGGCGGTCTTCCGCCAGGGGAATGGAGTTGGTGACCACCACCTCCTCGAACAGGCCCGGCTCCGACAGCCGCTCAATGGCAGGGGGGGAAAAGACGGCGTGGGTGGCGCAGCAGAGCACCCGGGCGGCACCGCTGCGGCGCAGCAGGCGGGCGCCCTGGCAGATGGTGCCTCCGGTGTCGATCATGTCGTCGATCAGAACGGCGGTCTTGCCGGCCACATCGCCGATCACGGTGAGGCTCTCCGCCACGTTGTGGGCCGAGCGGCGCTTGTCGATAATCGCCAGGGGCGCATCGTTCATCTGCTTGGCGAAGGCCCGGGCCCGGGCCACCCCGCCCACGTCCGGTGACACCACCACCACCTCGCCTAGGTCGCGGGTGCCCAGGTAGTCGACCAGCACCGGTGAGCCGTAGATGTGATCGCAGGGGATGTCGAAGTAACCCTGGATCTGGGAGGAGTGCAGGTCCATGGCCAGCACCCGGTCGACACCGCTCATGGTGAGCAGGTTGGCCACCAGCTTGGCGGTGATCGATTCGCGGCCGGCGGTCTTTCTGTCGGCGCGGGCGTAGCCGTAGTAAGGGATCACGGCCGTCACCTGACGGGCTGAGGCCCGCTTGCAGGCGTCGACCATGATCAGCAGCTCCATCAGGTGGTCGTTGACCGGAGCGCAGGTGGGCTGGATCAGGAAGACGTCGCAGCCGCGGATCGATTCCTGGATCTGGATGTAGGTCTCGCCGTCGGCAAAGCGCTTGATCACCCGTGGGCCATCGGGCACGCCCAGGTAGGCACCGATCTCCCGGGCCAGGTCCTGGTTGGAGGTGCCGCTGAAGAGCCTCAGGCGGCGGGTGTCGTGGCTGGCTCCCGCTGCGTGCTCCGCTGAATGGCCTGCCTGAGCCAGCCGATCGGCGGTGAGGAAACTGGTCACGGCGGGCGCGGGCGCGTCGGCTGAAGCCTGATCGTAGAAGCGAGCCGGTCTCTCGAGTGCAAACAACCATGACGCTTCGCGGAGCCGTCTTGACCAACGCCCCTCCGGCCCTGGTGCTGGTGGCTGGCGGGCTCCAGCCGGCGGTGGCCGGTCTGCAGGCCCAGGTGGCGCCGTCGCTGGCCCAGGCCCTGGGGATGCGGCTGCTGGAGCCCCTGCAGCCACTGTGTCCCGATGGGGCCCTGGAGGCGCTCACGGCTCGGGCCGGGGAGGAGCCGGTTCTGGCCCCCCTGCCCCGCGATCCCGGCCAGCCCCTGGCCGACGGGCGGCACTGGGCTGCGGCCCTGGGGGCCTGGCGTCAGCCCGTGCTGCTGCTGCTCGATGGCGAGCAGCTGGAGACCGGTCTGCCTGCCGCCCTGGCCGCCCTGCTGCAGCAGTGGCAGGTGCCCTGCCTCGGGCTGGTGCAGTGGGGGGGCAGCTGGGATCCCCAGGCTCGCCGCCGTGATGGCCTGCCGTGGCTGGGCCCCCTGACCTCCGGCGGAGACCGGGAGCTGGGCCTGGCCCTGCGCCAGGCCGTGGCCCTGCGCTGGGCAGGCCTGCGGTCCCATCTCGAGGAAGCGCCCCTGGTCTAGGGGGCGGGGGTGGCCGGCTCCGCCCAGAACAGATCAGGCAGGGTCTCGACCCGTTCGAGCAGCTGAGCGACCTTGCCAGGGCCCTTGTCGCTGGCGGTGGCCTGGTCGCTCGGGGGCTCCAGCGGCAGGGTGGTGAAGCTCAGCTCACGATCCGGAGCGAGCGCCGCCACCAGGAGGCCGAGGGTTTCCGTGCGGCTGAGGTTGGTCTCCACCTGCCCCTGCAGCTTGGCCACCAGATCGGCGAGGTTGAGCTCGGGCTGGCTGAGGGCCAGTTCCCGCTGCAGTCCCCGAGCCACCTCCTCCTGGTTGGTCAGTCGGCTCTCGAGGGGACGCTCGGGATCCCGCCAGCGCACCAGCTGCTCCACCTGATTGGCGCGCAGACGCTGGAGGCCGGTCTGCAGGTCGATGGTGAGGTTCTGGCTCTTGTCGCGGTAGCGCATGGTGCGGCTGGGGTTCACCTCCACCAGCCCCAGCCCGTCGACCAGGGCCCGCAGCGATCCCCGGTTCATCACCAGGTAGCGGTCGGGCTTGCCGGCCGGCAGGCCCGCCAGATCCCGCACCGCATCCGCCACCAGGGCTGGACCGCCACTGCGGTAGAGGCTGGCGAGGGCCTGGGGACGCTGCTGGCCGGGCAGCTGCACGGCCACGTTGGTGGGCAGCTGCAGCACCTGCACCGGCCCGCTCGGGTTCACCCGCAGCAGCATCAGGGTGTCGGCATTGGCGGGGCCGGCCGGGGCGGCCTTGTTGCTGGCATCGCCCAGGCGATCGCTGTCGACCCCGATCAGGAGCAGCGTCACCGGCCGGTTCGGGGGTTTGGCCAGGTCCTGCAGCGTCGGGCCACCCGCCTGCTGGTCGCCCTGGTCGCGCCGGGGCCAGACCAGATCCAGCAGGGATCCGCCGGCCACCATGCCCGCGAGAACCAGGGCCGCCACCAGCAGCTGGCGGCGACGCGGCAGCCACCACGCCCGCCGCGACGGGGAACGGCCGCTGGATTTTGCAGGCTGGGACGCGGTCGGGCGTTGACGCGGGCTGGGTGGCATCCGGCGGTGGCGGGTCTGTTCACACCCGTGCATCACGGCTGCCCACTCTGGCCCACCTGCAGCAGTTGCACCCGATAGGTTGAGACCGCTTGCCGTCTGGCTCTTTCCGGTGCCCGCCAGCCCCGCCCGTTCCGCCGACCCCGCCCCCCACGGGCCCGCCCCCCACGAGCGGGCCCGGCCCCTCACCAAGGGCAGTGTGTACCCGGCGAAGGATCTCTGCAGCCAGTGCGGGCTGTGCGACAGCCGCTGGGTGGCCTACGTGAAATCGAGCTGCGCCTTCCTCGAACAGCGCTTCGAGGCCATGGAGCAGCAGGCCCACGGCCGCAGCCGCGACCTCGACAACGACGAAGAGCTCTATTTCGGGGTGCAGCAGCGCATGCTCACCGCCCGGCTGCAGCAGCCGATTGCAGGGGCCCAATGGACCGGCATCGTGAGCCGCATCGGCGTGCGCGCCCTGGAGACCGGCCTGGTGGATGCCGTGCTGTGCGTGGGCCAGAGCGACGACGACCGCTTCACGCCGGTGCCGCGGCTGGCCCGCACCCCCGAGGAGGTGCTCAGCGCCCGGGTGAACAAACCCACCCTCTCCCCGAATCTGGAGGTGCTGGAGCAGTTGCCGGGCAGTGGCATCCGCAAGCTGCTGGCGATCGGCGTGGGCTGCCAGATCCAGGCCCTGCGCGCCGTGCAGCCCACCCTGCCCCTCGATGAGCTCTACGTGCTGGGCCTGCCCTGCGTCGACAACGTGTCGCGAGCCGGCCTGCAGACCTTCCTGGAGAGCACGGTGAGCTCACCGGACACGGTGGTGCACTACGAGTTCATGCAGGACTTCCGCATCCACTTCCGCCACAGTGACGGCCGCGAGGAAACCGTGCCGTTCTTCGGGCTCGACACGCCCAGGCTCAAGGATGTGTTTGCCCCCAGCTGCCTGAGCTGCTTCGACTACACCAACGCCGGCGCCGACCTGGTGGTGGGCTACATGGGCGCCAGCTTTGGCCGCCAATGGCTCACGGTGCGCAACCCCAAGGGGCAGGTGCTGCTCGATCTGGTGGAGAGCGAGCTGGAGGTGGCGCCGATGACCAGCCAGGGCGACCGGAAAGCGGCGGTGCAGCAGGGCATCGAGGCCTACGACAAGGCGGTGAAGCTCCCCCTCTGGCTCGCCAACCTGGTGGGTTTCTTCGTGGAGCGTTTCGGCCCCAAGGGGCTGGAATACGGCCGCTTCTCGATCGATTCCCACTTCACCCGCAACGCCCTCTGGCTGCGGCGGAACCATCCGGAGAAGGTGGCGGCCCACATCCCCGCCTTTGCCCAGAAGATCATCAGCCGCTACCGGCTTCCGGACGCGTGAGCAGACTCCAGCGGCGAGCCGGGGTTCTGCTCCACCCCACCGCCCTGCCGGGGGCTGGTGGATGCGGCAGCTTCGGCCAGGCTGCTTCCGACTGGCTGGCCCTGCTCGGCCGCCACGGCATCAGCGTGTGGCAGCTCCTGCCCCTCGCCCCCACCGATGGCACCGGCTCCCCCTACAGCTCCCCCAGCGGCTCGGCGCTCAATCCCTGGCTCCTGGACGCCGAGCGGCTGGTGCGGCAGGGGTTTCTCAGCCCAGAGGAGCGCGATCAGCTGCCCAGCGGCGGCGCGGGCCGGCTCGACCCCGGCCTTCAGGTTGAGCGGGCCGCGGCCCTCGGCGCGGCCCTGGGTCGCGGCTGGAGCCGCCAGTCTCCCGAGTGCCAGCGCGCCTTTCACCGCTGGCGGCGCCACCAGGCCTCCTGGCTGCGCGACCACTGCCGCTTCATGGTGCTGCGCCGCCTGCACGGCGGCCAGCCCTGGTGGCAGTGGCCCGAGGATCTGGCCCTGCGCCGGCGCGCGGCCATGCGCCGCCTGGAGCGCGAGCAGGCCCCCCTGCTGCTGGAGGAGGCCCTGCTGCAGTGGCACCTGCAGCGCCAGTGGCAGGACCTGCGCCGCCAGGCCCGCGAGCAGGGGGTGCAGGTGTTCGGCGACCTGCCCTTCTACGTCGCCCATGACAGTGCCGATGTGTGGAGCCGTCCAGGGCTGTTTTCCCTGGCCTCGCGTGGGCGTCTGCGGGAGCAGAGCGGCGTGCCCCCGGACTATTTCTCGGCCACGGGTCAGCTCTGGGGCACGCCGGTGTACCGCTGGTGGCGTCACCAGCTGAGCGGCTTTCGCTGGTGGCTGGCCCGGCTGAACCGCCAGCTCGAGCTCTTTGATCTGCTGCGGCTCGATCACTTCCGGGCCCTGCAGGCCTACTGGAGCGTGCCCGGTGGCGATGCCACCGCCGAGCATGGTCGCTGGTGCCCCTCCCCTGGCACGGCCCTGCTCGCGAGCCTGTGGCTGCGGGAGGCTCTGCGGGGTCGCCTCCTGCCGGGTCCCCTACCCGGCCTTGGGCGCCTGCCCCTGGTTGCAGAGGATCTCGGGGTGATCACGCCGCCGGTGGAGGCCTTGCGGGATCGCTTCCGCCTGCCCGGAATGAAGATCCTGCAGTTCGCCTTTGACGGCAATCCGGCCAACCCCTACCTGCCGGCCAACATCCGCGGTGAGCGTTGGGTCGTCTACACCGGTACCCATGACAACGCCACGGCCCTGGGCTGGTGGCAGTCCCTCGATGGCGACAGCCGCTGGCGGGTGGAGCAGGCCCTCGAGGCGCCGGTGCAGGCGCCCGGCTGGCAACTGCTGGAGCTGGCTTCCGCCACGGCCGCCGAGCTTGTGGTGGTGCCCCTCCAGGACCTGCTGGACCTGGTTGATGAAGCCCGGTTCAACACCCCCGGCACCACCGGGCCCGGCAACTGGACCTGGCGCCTGCCGCGGCCGATGGCCGAACTCGACGGTGCCCTGCAGCGCTACGGCGAGCTGGCCCGTCGCCACAGGCGCAGCCCCTGACCACTGGCGGCCTGCTCCAGGGGGCGCAGCTCCGGATAGCGACCCAGCAGGATCAGTTTGGCCTCACCGGCGGGTTGGGGACCCTGGCGCGCGGCGGGGGTGCTGCTCGGGGGGAGCGGTGCCACCGTGAGCAGCCCCTCGCTGGCCAGCCGCCGCTGCTGCAGGTTCAGGCCATAGATCAGCCCCAGGGTGATCAGGCCGTAGAGCACCGTGCCCTGCCAGCTGGTGAAGACGTCGATCGAGCCGGGGGTGAAGCGCTGCAGGAGGTCCCCAGCCCGGGGCTGCTGGCGGCGCAGCTCCTCGGCGGGCAGCACGCTCTCGAGGCTGCCGGGCTCTAGGTCCAGGTGGCGCTCGATCAGGGGCAGCATCGTGCGCAGGTAGGCCGGTTCCGGCAGGCGGTCGCGCCAGCCACGCTCCAGGGCTTCGAGCACCGCTGTGCTGATGCGCGTTTCCATCGCCAGCTGGCGCAGGCTGAGCTGGCGTTCCTCCCGCCGCAGCCGCAGCCGCTGGCCCGCCACCGTGAGAGGGTCGACAGGACGCTCGGGCGCCGTTGCCGCATCAGCTCGGCTCCGCCGCCAGAGGCGGCTGAGGCGGGCGCGCAGGGGGGTGGGGGTGCGGCTCAGGGCTGGGCGGCCAGTGCTTCCCATTCTCGGCGATCGAGGTGGCGCCACTGGCCCTCAGGCAGATCAGCGAGCTGCAGCGGCCCGATCGCCACCCGGCGCAGATCCAGCACAGGATGGCCCAGCAGGGCCGCCGTGCGGCGGATCTGGCGGTTCCGTCCCTCCCCCATGCGCAGCTCCAGAAGCGTCTGCTGATCCCGCTGGCGCAGCCGCGTGAGCGCCACCGGCAGGCTGGGTCCCTCGGCGAGGGGCACCCCCTCGGCCCAGCGCTGCAGGGTGGCATTGCTCGGCTGGCCCTCCACCCACACCCGATAGGTCTTGCTGTGGCCGTAGCGGGGGTGGGTGAGCCGCAGGGTGAGATCTCCCTGATTGGTGAGCAGCAGGGCGCCGCGGCTGTCCGCATCCAGGCGCCCCACCGGATGAAGGCCTGTGCCTTCGGCCAGGACGGGGGGCAGCAGGTCGAGCACGGTCGGTCTGCCGCGGGGATCGCGGCAACTGCTCAGCACGCCGGGGGGCTTGTTCAGCAGCAGCAGCAGGGGGGTGGCCGCGCCCTGCAGGGGCCGGCCATCGATCGCGATCCGGTCGTGGTTGGGGTCGGCCCGTTCACCGAGCTGGGCCACCTGCCCATTCACCTGCACCCGGCCAGCCCGCAGCAAGTCCTCCGCGCGCCGCCTGGAGCAGAGCCCGGCGGCGGCGATCAGCTTCTGCAGGCGTTCAGCAGCCATCGCCGCATCCTCGCCACCCGGCTTCTCCAGTCGACCTCCGAAGTCCTGGGACCTTTCGCAAATCGGTGGTAGGTTTACGAAACAAGATCGTTTCGTAACGGCTTCTGTCATGCCTTCCCTGCCTGTTGCCGCAGCCGATGGCTCCCATCTCGGTGGTGGTGATCTGGTGCGCAGCTACCTGCGGGACATCGGCCGGGTGCCCCTGCTCACCCACGAGCAGGAGATCACCCTGGGCCGGCAGGTGCAGGAGCTGGTGGCCCTCGAGGAGCTGGAGCAGGAGCTCACCC
>VGPU01000022.1 GCA_016882525.1 Cyanobacteria bacterium M_surface_10_m2_119
AGGTGGCACGCCTGGTGATGGACAAGTTCCTGCGGCGCCAGCTGATCCGCTCCGGCAATGAGGTGATCCAGCTGGGCTTCGATCAGAGCAAGCCGATGGAGCAGGTGCTCGATGAGGCCGAGCAGAAGATCTTCGCCATCAGCCAGGAGAAACCCAGCACCGGCCTCACCCCCACCGCCGAGATCCTCACCGCCACCTTCAACGAGATCGAAAGCCGCTCGCTGGGCACCGCGGTGGCCGGCATCCCGGTGAACTTCTACGACCTGGACGCCATGACCCAGGGGCTGCAGCGCAGCGATCTGATCATCATTGCCGGCCGCCCCGCCATGGGCAAAACGGCGATCACGCTCAACCTGGCCAAGAACGTGGCCCAGCTCCACAAGCTGCCGGTGTGCGTGTTTTCGCTGGAGATGAGCAAGGAGCAGCTCACCTATCGCCTGCTGGCGATGGAGGTGGGCATCGAAAGCGGTCGCCTGCGCACCGGCCGGCTGCAACCGGAGGAATGGCCCCTGCTCGGCCAGGGCATTAGCACCCTCGGCCAGATGCCGATCTACATCGACGACAAACCCAATGCGGGCGTGCTGGAGATGCGCTCGCTCTGCCGGCGGCTGATGGCCGAATCCGGCAAGGAGCTTGGGGTGGTGGTGATCGACTACCTGCAGCTGATGGAGGGCGGCGGCTCCGACAACCGCGTGCAGGAGCTCTCACGCATCACCCGGGGCCTCAAGCAGATGGCCCGCGAACTCAACGTGCCCGTGATCGCCCTCTCCCAGCTCAGCCGGGGCGTGGAGGCGCGCACCAACAAGCGCCCGATGCTCTCCGATCTACGCGAATCGGGCTCAATCGAGCAGGACGCCGACCTGGTGCTGATGATCTACCGCGATGAGTACTACAACCCCGACACGCCCGATCGCGGCATCACCGAAATCATCGTGACCAAGCACCGCAACGGCCCGGTGGGCACGGTGAAACTGCTGTTTGAGCCCCAATTCACCCGTTTCCGCAACCTGGCGGCCTAAGCCCACTGGCCGCCATGGCCGATCGCATCGCCATCCAGAATTGAACGATGGCTGTCAGCACCCCACCCACCGAGCACTTCGACGTGATCGTCGTGGGGGGTGGCCATGCGGGCTGTGAAGCGGCGATCACGGCGGCCCGGCTGGGCTGCTCCACCGCGCTGTTTTCGCTCAACCTCGATCGCATCGCCTGGCAGCCCTGCAACCCGGCCGTGGGCGGCCCGGCCAAAAGCCAGCTGGTGCATGAGGTGGATGCCCTGGGCGGCGTGATCGGTCGCCTGGCCGATGCCACAGCCCTGCAGAAGCGGGTGCTCAACGCCAGCCGCGGCCCAGCCGTGTGGGCCCTGCGTGCCCAAACCGATAAACGCCAATACGCCCGCCAGATGCTGCAGCTGCTGCAGCACACCCCCAACCTGGCCTTGCGCGAGGCGATGGTGACTGGCCTTGAGGTGGAGGGTGATCCCGGTGGCGATCCCCCGCACACCGGCGCCCGCATCACCGGGGTGCGCACTTACTTCGGCAGCACCTACAGCGCCGACGCCGTGATCCTCACCGCCGGCACCTTCCTGGGCGGCCAGATCTGGGTTGGCAATCAATCGATGAGCGCCGGGCGGGCCGGCGAGCAGGCCGCCGAAGGGCTCACCGAAGCGCTGGAGGAGCTCGGCTTCCAGATGGGTCGCCTCAAAACGGGTACCCCCGCCCGGGTGGACCGGCGCAGCATCGCCCTCGATCAGCTGGAGGAGCAACCCAGCGACGCCCACGGGCGCTTCTTCTCCTTTGATCCAGCCAGCTGGGTGAGCGGCGAGCCGATGAGCTGCCACATCACCCGCACCACGGCGGCCACCCATCAACTGATCCGCGACAACCTGCACCTCACGCCGATCTACGGCGGCTTCATCGACAGCAAGGGCCCGCGCTATTGCCCCTCGATCGAAGACAAGATCGTGCGCTTCGCCGACAAGGACTCGCACCAGATCTTCCTGGAACCGGAAGGGCGCGACACGCCGGAGATCTACGTGCAGGGCTTCTCCACCGGCCTGCCGGAGCGACTGCAACTGGAGCTGCTGCGCACCCTGCCCGGCCTGGAGCAGTGCGTGATGCTGCGCCCCGCCTACGCCGTGGACTACGACTACCTACCCGCCACCCAGCTCAAGCCGTCCCTGGAAACCAAACGGGTGCAGGGGCTGTATTCCGCCGGGCAGCTCAACGGCACCACAGGCTACGAGGAGGCGGCCGCCCAGGGCCTGGTGGCGGGCCTCAACGCCGTGCGCCAGCTGCGCAACCAGCCGCCGGTGCACTTCCCGCGGGAGGGCAGCTACATCGGCACGATGATCGACGACCTGATCACCAAGGATCTGCGCGAGCCCTACCGGGTGCTCACCAGCCGCAGCGAATACCGGCTGGTGCTGCGGGGCGACAACGCCGACCGGCGCCTCACGCCCCTGGGCCGCGAGCTCGGCCTGATCGACGATCGCCGCTGGGAGATCTACACCCGCAAACAGGAGGCGATCGCCGCCGAAACCCAGCGCCTCGAAACGGTGCGGCTCAAGGTGAGCGATCCAGCCGCCGATGCCGTGGCCAGCGAAACCGGTGCCGCCATCAAGGGCTCGATCACCCTGGCGGATCTGCTGCGCCGTCCCGGCTTCCACAGCGCCGATCTGGTGCGCCATGGCCTGGCCGACGCCAACCTGCCGCTCGACGTGCGCGAGAGCGCCGAGATCGACATCAAATACAGCGGCTACCTGGCCCGCCAGCAGCAGCAGATCGATCAGGTGAAAAAGCAGGAGCACAAACCGATTCCCAGCGGGATCAACTACGCCGCCATCGGCACCCTGTCGCGGGAAGCGCGGGAGAAGCTGGCGGCGGTGCAACCGATCAACCTGGGCCAGGCCTCACGGGTGCCGGGCGTCAGCCCCGCGGATGTCACCGCCCTGATGCTCTGGCTGGAGCTGGAGCAGCGGCGGCAGCGGCTCGTCAACAGCGGCCAGGATCGATAAGGTGCGGCTCATTGCTGCAGGGATGCCGCAGCGCCTCCGGTTCTGAAAGCGCTTGAGCACCTCTCGCCCCACCAACACCTCCCGGGCCTACTGGGAGCTCAAGGCCGAGCAGGTGATGGACCGTGTGTTCGACAACGCCGGCCGCCCAGCGCCCACACCGCTGCCCACGACCCGGCCGCCAGCGGAGCCCGCGATCGAGGTGGAGGTGCGTGACGCCTCCCGGCATGCCTGGCCGATCGCCGGGGTGCAACGGCCACCGCGGCTGGCCGTGGGGCTCGCAGCCGGCCTGGGCTGCCTCACCCTGGTGGGCGGGATCAGCCTCTGGCATGGCTGGAACGAAGCCCGCAACGACCTGCGCCAGGAGCGCAACCTGCGGCTGCTGGAGGGCATCCGCAGCCTGGAAACGAGCGCCGAGCCGGCTGCCGCCAACCAGCCGGCGCCGGGTGCGGAAGGGCTGCCGCCAGCACCCCCCAACGAACCGTGGATCCAGGAGTTGGGGCAGTTGGAATCGAGCGGTGGTGGCGGCGGGGTGGCACCGCTACAGGTGCCACTCAACGGCACGCTGCAAACGCCCGCACCACCGGCCCCCGCCGCCACGGGCGGCAGCAGCGCTCCCGCCAGCGCCACTCCGGAACTGCTCGGGGTTGTGCAGATCCCAGGCAAACCCGGATCGGCCATCTTCCAGGTGGGGGGCAGCTCCACCAATGCCCTGGTGGGCGAGAGCATCGGCAGCAGCGGCTGGCGGCTGGTGTCCACCACCGGCGATAGCGCCGTGATCGAACGCGGTGGCAGTAGCCGGCGCGTCAACATCAGCAGTGGTTTCTGAGGCCCTCGGGCCCGCTCCCCTGCACCCCGATGCCCAACAGGCCCGACCTCTGGCCCTCACCCCGGCCGCTCTGGCAGGCCGCTCCTGAGGCGGTGGCGGCGGGGCTGAGCGGTCAGGCCGACGACGACACCACAGCGCTGAGCGGGCCCTGGCGCTTGTTGCTGCTTGGGGATGGCAGCCCCACGCGGCACCTGCAATCGCTCACCGGTCGAGAGGTAACGGTGGAGGTGATCTCGATGGCGGCAGACCCAGATCCCGGCTCGGAGGCGCCGCTGGAAGTGGCCGAACTGGATGCACCCCTGCTGCGGCGTCAGGTGTGGCTGCACTGCGGCGAACAGACGCTGGCCTGGGCGGAGAGCTGGTGGAATCAAGCGGAAGCGGACCAACATCTGCGGGAGCGCAACCAGCCGATCTGGCGCAGCCTCACCGCCAACCGGGCCGAGCTCTACCGGGAAGTGGACGGCCTGGCGCTGGTGGAGGCTCCCCTGCTGGAAGAAGGGTTTGGGCAACCAGGGCCCTACTGGAGCCGCCACTACCGCTTCTTTCGCGGTGGGCGCGAACTCACGGTAGTGCGGGAGGTGTTCTCACCGGCACTGGAGCGCTGGCTGGGCCCAGCCCAACACATTGCTTCATAACGAGTTGCAACAAAGGTTGCGAGTGGCTACAGGTTTGGCTTGACAGCTTGCGCCCCCTTGTGCTGGGAGCAGCATGAGGTCACTCACCGGTTGTTCATGTTGCATTCGATTCCCAGCGGTAAAGGACCTCCTGCCGCGCTATCTGGTGAGCCTCAGTGGCTCTCGCTCACCGACCTCGGCCGCATCTATGGCATCTCCGCCGTGCACTGCGGCCGCCTGCTGAGCGAAGCCGGGTTGCGCGAAGCCAATGGCCAGCCATCACGCCACGCCCTGCGCTCCGGTTGCGCCATCCGCGGCCTCCAGCCCCACGCCCATGGCCCCACCCAATGGCACCGCGAGCACTGCCAGTCGGTGTTTGAGCGGGCGGGCTTCGAACCGATTCGCCGCACCACCCTGGTGCAGCAGTGGGCGCAGCTGCTGAGTGCCCTCACCGAGGGATCACCCTCGATCACCACCAGCGCCGATCAGATGGCGGAGGAGCTGCCCAACGATCTGGTGGAGTCGGTGAATGCCGAGCTGCGGGAGATCGGCTGCGGCTTCCAGGTGAGCAGCCGCGCCCACACCCCCCATCACCCCCCTTCCAAGCGGCGGCGCGTGGAACGCGGCATCATCCGGCCGGCCTGAGCAGGCGCGGATGCCTGCGGCTCCAGTGGCTGGCGCTGGGCTTCAGCGTCACGCTGCCAGCGATTCAGCGTGAAGCTCTCCTCATCCGGCCACTCCTCTGCGGTGGCGGCTGCGACGCTGGCGGCACGCCCTCGCCGTGAGATCGCCGTCAGGGGCTGACGGCGGCTGCGGCGCGGCTGCGGCTCACGCACCGCACCGGCACCGGCAGCGGCCTGCTGTTCCCAGGATTCACGCCAGCCGTCGTCGTCCTCCAGCAGCCAATCGAGCTTGTCCTCCACCCAACGGCCGAGGTGATCCAGCTTCAGGCCATTGGCGCGAGCGCCGGGCCGCGAACCGGGCCGAGCGCCCGACACGCCATCCACCAGTTGACGCCCGGCAGACACCCACTGATCAAGGCGCTGATCGAGGCGTTGCTCAAAGCGCGGTTCACCGCGGCGGGAACCGCGCCGCTCGAAACGGTCATCCGGGCGCTCGTCGCGCTCCCTGCTGTAGGCATCCACCATCTGAGCAGGCTAGGGGGGTTCAACGCCCCAGGCGCTTAGCCCGCAGCCACTGTTCGCGGCTCAGCCCCACCAGGGCGATGGCCAGCCCGCTCCACTGCAGTGCCCACAACGCCGTGCCCATGGCGGCAACTTAGGCCGCCGCCCGCTCGAACACCAGCTGGCAGCTGGCATGCCAATGCCCGCCATGCAGCCGCTCACAGCAGCTGCGGCAGGCCACCCCGGGACGGCGGCGGCGGTAAGGCGACTGCAGGCCGCAGCTGGGGCAGCGGGCCAGCCAGCGGGCCGGCTCCGTGGGCACCGGGAAACGGTGACGCACGCTCACCACAAACTGCTGCTGGGCCCCATTGATCGCCTCCATGCGGGCCCGGAAGTGGGGGCCATGCACCTCATCAGCCCGCACCACGCGATGCACCCAGGCGTGGATCATTTCGTGGCAGAGGGTGCTGGTGGTGGCCTCCTGGGGCAGGGGCTCCAGCAGCGGCCGCGAGAGCACGATCTCGCTGATCGATCGGCCGTCTCGACCGCGGCCATAGCGATACAAACCAGCACTGCGCCGCATGCGGCCATCGCTCCAGCGCACGGCCACCAACGCCGTGCCCTCGCCATCGGCCAGCTCACCCGCGAAATGCTCGCGGTTGAGCCGGTGAAACAGCGGCAACAGCGGAACGAGCGGCACGCTGCAGGCAACCAGCTGGGGCTGGAGCAGTCTGGCGGATGCTGCCTGGCCCGGCGCTGGTGCTGTAACCCGCACTGCGGCGCAAGGGGGCTAGTCCTGCAGAATCAGCCCCACCTTCCCCCGCGCATCCATGGACGGACAACTGGTGCAGACGATCGGCACCAAGGCCCTCTTGGCCGGCGCTGGCACGCTGCTCCTGTATTGGACCATCAGCGCCGTGAAGCTGGTGCTGAATGCACGGGGAATCAACCCGGTGATCAAGCAGTTCTTCACCCAGGTGGCCTCCGGCCGGGTGGATGCCGCCTACCTGCTCACCACCAAGAACTACCGCTCCCATGTGAACCGGCAGCAGTTCATCCGCTTCCTGGCGGGGCTGCAGCTCAACAAATACCGCAACCTCAAGTCGGGCCGGCCCCGCATCCAGGAAGAGCAGATCACCCTCACCGTGAAGCTCAAGGCCGACAACAACGAGGAGCTGCCCCTCGACTTCACCTTCGTGAAGGTGGAGGAGGACTGGAAGGTGGATCGCATCCAGAAGGCCGCCGCCTGATCCAGCACGCACCGTGAGCAGCGCCACTGCCGAGCATCGGGCCCACGAACTGCGGCAGCTGCTCAACCGCGCTGCCCATGCGTATTACGTGCTGGATGCTCCCGAGATGGAGGACCCGGTCTATGACCGGCTCTATCGCGAGCTGCTCGAGCTCGAGGCCGCCCATCCCGAGCTGATCACAGCGGATAGCCCCACCCAACGCGTGGGGGGCGCACCGGCCCAGGGCTTCGAGAGCGTGCGCCATCGCATCGGCCTGCTCAGCCTCGACAACGCTTTCAACACCGAGGAGCTGGAGGCCTGGTATGCCCGGCTGCTCAAGGTGCTCGACCGCGACCCCAGCACGGCCCTGCCGATGGTGGGCGAACTCAAGATCGATGGCAACGCCCTGGCGCTGAGCTACGAGCGGGGCGTGCTGGTGCGGGCCGCCACCCGCGGCGATGGCGAACAGGGCGAGGAGATCACGAGCAACGTGCGCACGATCGGCGCCGTGCCGCTGCGGCTGCAGCTGGCCAACCCGCCCGAGTGGCTGGAGGTGCGCGGGGAGGCCTTCATCCCCGATGGCACCTTCGCCGCGATCAACAGTGAGCGGCAGGCGCGGGGCGAAGCCCTGTTCGCCAACCCCCGCAACGCCTGCGCCGGCACCCTGCGCCAACTGGATCCGCGTGTGGTGGCCGCCCGCCGCCTCGATTTCTTCGCCTACACCCTGCATCTGCCCCCCGGCTGGCCGGCCGCCGCTGACGAGGCGCCGGTGCCCACCAGCCAATGGGAAGCGCTGCAGTGGCTGAAGGCCGCGGGCTTCAAGGTGAATCCCAACGCCGAGCTGCTGCCGAATCTGGCGGCGGTGGAGGCCTTCTTCCAGCGCTGGGATTCAGGCCGCCGCCAGCTCAACTACGCCACCGACGGCGTGGTGGTGAAGCTCAATGACCTGCAGCTGCAGGATGCGGCCGGGTTCACCCAGAAGGCGCCGCGCTGGGCGCTCGCCCTCAAATACCCGGCTGAGGAAGCCCCCAGCAGGCTGCTGCGGCTGGCCTGCCAGGTGGGCCGCACGGGGGTGGTAACGCCGGTGGCCGAATTCGAGCCGGTGCCCCTGGCCGGCACCAGCGTGAGCCGCGCCACCCTGCACAACGCTGATCGCCTGGCGGAGCTCGATTTACACGCCGGCGACACGATCGTGGTGCGCAAAGCCGGCGAGATCATCCCCGAGGTGGTGCGGGTGCTGGCGGAGCTGCGCCCAGCGGGCGCCCAACGCCTGGAGCTGCCCCACACCTGCCCGGAATGCGGCTCAGAGCTGGTGCGCGAAGAGGGTGAGGCAGCCACCTGCTGTGTGAACAGCAGTTGCCCGGCGATCCTGCGCGGCGCCCTGCGCCATTGGGTGAGCAAGGGTGCGCTGGATGTGGATGGGCTCGGCAGCAAGCTGATCGAGCAGCTGGTGGATCGCGGCCTGGTGGGCTCCATCGCCGACCTCTACCGGCTCGATGGGGCGCTGCTGGCCAGCCTGGAGCGGATGGGCAGCAAAAGCGCCGACAACCTCGTGGCCGCCCTGGAGGCCTCCAAGAACCAGCCCTGGCATCGGCAGCTCTACGGCCTCGGCATCCACCACGTGGGCGAAGTGAACGCCAAAGCACTGGCGGCCACGTTTGCGAGCGCCGCAGAGCTGGCCACCGCCGCCAGCGAAACCCCCGAGCTGATCACCGGCGTGTATGGCATTGGCGGCGAGATCGCCCAGAGCCTGCAGCAGTGGTTTTCAACGCCTGCCAACGAGCAGCTGCTGGGTCAGCTGGAGCGGCTGGGTTTTTCGCTGGCGAGCAGCGAGGCAGAGCTGGCCGCCGCAGCCGCACGACGGGCCGATGGCGCCAGCACCCATCTCGGCGGCCAAACCTTTGTGCTCACGGGCACGCTGCCCTCGCTGAGCCGGAGCCAAGCCCAAGCGCTGATCGAGGCCGCCGGGGGCAAGGTGAGCGGCTCGGTGAGCAAGAAAACCAGCTATGTGGTGGCTGGCGCCGAAGCCGGCAGCAAGCTCAGCAAGGCCGAAAGCCTGGGCGTGGCGGTGCTGGATGAAGCGGGGCTGCAGGCACTGCTCAACAACGCCTGACGCAGCCCCGATTCACACCCTTCAGCGATAGCCGGCGCGGTTCACCGGTCCGCCAGCATTGGGCCCCACACCAGGACCGGCGCCGGGACGCAAGCCTGCACCGGGCGCGCCGTAGCCCACGCCCGGCGTGGGGTTCACCACCGGGCCACCCGGCGCCGCCACCGGCCTGCCATACCCCCGAACCGGGGCAGCCTCCACCGCCACACAACCGGGGGGATAGCCCGGGCCTGTGCAAACCACGGCCGCCTGCAGGGGGCCTGCGGTGAGCAGGCCCAAACCCGCCAGACCTTGCAGCAACCAACGCCTGTTCATGGTGGTTCTTGGGCAGAGATCCTTACCCTGGGACGTATGCCCCAACCCGCCATCCATCGCTGGATCAAAACCGAGTGCGGGCGGGCGAAATACGCCGAACTGGCGGCGCGGCCCGGGGCTGTGGCGCGGCTGCGCCTGGCCTGGTTCGTGCTGATCGCCGCCATCCGCGATTGGCGACTGCCAGCTCAGGCGGACGGCTCCGACGCCTGAAGCGCCTGGCGGGCTGCCCGGCTCACCAGCCACACCACCGCCACCGTGGCCAGGATGCCCACGAGGCGCAGAACCCAGGTGGTGGCATCGGCCTCGCCGCTGAGCACCTCGCCGAAGCGCGCCGCATCCCCGGCCAGGGCGCCCAGGCCACAGAACAGGATCGTTCCCGGCAGGATCCCGATCAAGCCCAGGGTGTAATCGCGCAGGCTCACATCGCTGAGGCCGTAGGCCAGGTTGAGCAGGGAAAACGGAAAGGCCGGCGACAGGCGCGTGAGCAGCACCAGCTTCAGTCCCTCGCGACTCACGGCCCGCTCCACCGCCTGCAGCTTCGGCAGGGCCACCAACCGCCGCTGCGCCCAGTCGCGCAACCAGTGGCGTCCCAACAGAAAAGCCGCTTCGGCGCCCAGGCAGGCACCAACAAACACGATCAGGCTTCCCCACCAGGTGCCATAGAGGGCACCGGCCAACATCGAGGCCCACACCCCCGGCAACAGCAGGGTGACCCACAACGCATAGAGCGGCACAAAGGCCAGAGCACCGGCCGGCGATTGCAGCACCGGCCAGAGGGCCTGCAGGGTGGAGAGATCAGCCATGGCAAGGATCCGGATCACTCACACCTCGGAGGCGTAGCCGCCATCCACGGGAATCGCCGCGCCGGTGATGAAGGCCGAGGCCTCGCTGGCCAGAAACACCGCAATCCCCTCAAAATCAGCCGGCACACCCCAGCGGCCGGAGGGAGAGCGGGCCAGCACGCGCTCGTTCAAGCCCGGCAGCTGCTCGCGGGCCGTGCGGGTGAGGGCCGTATCAATCCAGCCCGGCAGGATCGCGTTCACCTGAATGCCATCGGCCGCCCAGCCCACCGCCAGCGACTTGGTGAGCTGCACCACCCCGCCCTTGCTGGCGCCGTAGGCGGCCGCCACAGCGGATCCAAACAACGACAACATCGAGCCCACATTGATCACCTTGCCTCCGCCCCTCAAATGCGGGTAAGCAGCCTTGGCGCACAGAAAGGCTCCCGTGAGGTTGGTATCGAGCACCTGCTGCCACTGCTCGAGCGTTAACTCTTGAGCGGGCAGCCGCACATTCGTACCGGCGTTGTTCACGAGCACATCCAGACGGCCGAAATAGGCCACGGTCTGCTCCATTAACGCCGTGATCGAGCTCTCACGGGAGACGTCGGTTTCGATGGCGATCGCCTGGGCGCCGAGAACCTGCAGCTCAGCCACGGCATCGGCCGACTTCTCGGGGTTGCGGGCCGCCACCACGATCGAAGCCCCGGCCCGTGCCAAGCCCCGCGCCATGCCAAGGCCAATGCCTCCATCGCCACCGGTGACGATCGCCACCTTGCCGCTGAGATCAAACACGCGATGGTGGCTGACACTGCATCACCACGCCCTTAGCGCGGCTCCAGCGGGCCCGATCACCCTTGATCCAAAACTCCTGATCAGCCGCGCCATAACGACCTCCATCCCCGGAGGGCAGGCGAGGCAGGCGCGTCGCGCTCTGGCCCTCCAGCAGCACCACCTCGGAGGGGTCCTGGTTGAAGAAGAAGGCGGTGACATCCACCGCGTCAAAGCGACCAAGACAGTGATACTCCGCCCGGATGCCAGGTTCAGCTTGAACGGCGACAGGCCAGACAGCCAGCAGAGAGAAACAGCTCAACCAGCGCATCGGAATCAACCCAAGGCCTCACCCCATCATCAGCCCAGATCCGCCAAACGCTTGCGCGCCAATGCGGCCTGCGCCTCGGCTTCGGCCAGGTTGGCCTTACATTCGACCACCACCTCCGGCGGCGCTTTATCCGCGAAGTTGGGATTGGCGAGGCGGCCAGCGAGGCCCTTGATCTCCTTGTCGGCCTTGGCGATGTCTTTCTCGAGGCGACCGCGCAGGGCCTCGAGATCCACCAGCCCTTCGATCGGCAGCAACACCTGCAACTCACCGCTCACCCCAGCCAGGGCCTTGGTGGCGGGCTGGGCTTCAGCAGCAGCGGGATCGAGCACCTCCACGGTTTCAGCGCGGGTGAGGGCGGTGATGTCGGCTGTGGCGGCGGAGAGCACCGCAGCCAGGGCGCCGCGGCCGGTGACGAAGCGCACCGGCACGCTCTGGCTCGGCTTGAGGCCAGCCACGGCGCGCAGGTTGCGCACCACCCGAATCGCCTCGATCAGATCGCTGAACGACGCCTCCAGGTCGTCATCGAGGGAGGCAACGTCAACCAGAGGCCAGGGCTGCAGCGCCAAAAACGTCTCTTCTGACGCGCCGGTGAGGCCATGCCAGAGCTCTTCGCTCAGGTGGGGCATCAGCGGATGGAGCATCACAAACAGCTCATTCAGCACCTTGGCCAGCACCTGCCGCGCGGTGCGCTGATCAGCGAGCGCCTCTGGGCTTGGGTTCTCGCCAGGATTGAGGCGCCGCTTGATCAGCTCCACATACCAATCGCATACCTCGTTCCAGGCGAACTCGTAGAGCCCCTTGGACGCTTCACCGAGGCCATAGCTGCCATAGCGCTCGGCGGTTTCACGGTTCACCCGCGCCAGGCGGGAGAGGATCCAGCGATCGGCCAGCTGCAGCGCGGTTGAATCCGGTTCCCCCAGTGAGGCGGGGGTTTCGCCACCCAGGTTCATCAACGCGAAACGGGTGACGTTCCAGAGCTTGTTGGCAAAGTTGCGCGAGGCCTCCACCGTGGCGGAGGTGTCGGATTTGCGGTCGTAGTCGAGGCGGATGTCCTGCCCCGCACCAGCCACCTCGCGCACCAGAGCAAAGCGCAGGGCATCGGCGCCGTAGCGATCGATCAGAAGCAGCGGGTCGATGCCGTTGCCCGCCGATTTGCTCATCTTGCGGTTGTTCTCATCCCGCACCAGGCCGTGGATATACACGTCTTGGAAGGGCATCCAGTTCGCTGAAGTCGCGCCAGGGCCATGCATCAGCGCGCCGGCCATCATCGTCATCCGGGCCACCCAGAAAAAGATGATGTCGAAGCCCGTCACCAGCACGCTGGTGGGATACCAACGGGCCAGATCGGCGGCATCCGCATCGGGCCAGCCGAGGGTGGAGAAGGGCCAGAGGCCGCTGGAGAACCAGGTGTCGAGGGCGTCGGGATCCTGCTCGAGCACCAGGGGCTGAGCGTGGGTGCCGCCGCTGAACTGGGCCTCGGCCTTGGCGCGGGCTTCCGCGGCATCGCGGGCCACCACATAAGGCGTGGTGTCGGTGATCACGCCGCCAGTTTCGCTCACCACAAACCAGGCGGGGATGCGATGGCCCCACCACAGCTGGCGGGAAATGCACCAGTCGCGGATGTCGGTGAGCCAGTCGCGGTACACCTTGCTCCAGCGCTCCGGCACAAAGCGGGGATCGGCGTGCTCCAGGGCCTCGCGGCAGCGGGCCGCCAGGGGCTCGGTTTTCACGAACCACTGGGTGGAGAGCAGCGGCTCCACCGGCACCTTGCCGCGGTCGGAGAAGGGCACGCTGTGGCGGTAGTCCTCCACCTTCACCAGGAAGCCTTCGGCCTCCATGGCCGCCACCACGGCCTGGCGCGCCTCGAAGCGATCCAGCCCCTGGAAGCGGCCGGCGGCCTCGTTCATCGAGCCGTCCTTGGCCATCACCGTGATCAGCGGCAGGTTGTGGCGCTGACCGATGGCGAAATCGTTGGGGTCGTGGGCGGGGGTCACCTTGACGCAGCCGGTGCCGAAGTCGGCATCCACGTGGTCGTCGGCGACGATCGGGATCGGGCGGCCCACCAGCGGCAGCGTGAGGGTCTGACCCACCAGGGCGGCGTAACGGGGGTCCTTCGGGTTCACGGCCACGGCCGTGTCGCCCAGCAGGGTTTCCGGGCGGGTGGTGGCCACCTCCAGGTGGGTGCGGCCATCGGCGGCGGCGCCACCGCTGAGCGGGTAGCGGAAGTGCCAGAGGTGGCCGTCCACCTCCTTCATCTCCACCTCCAGATCGCTCACCGCCGAGCCCGAGGCGGGGCACCAGTTCACCAGGTATTCACCGCGGTAGATCAGCCCCTGCTCGTGCAGGCGGTTGAAGGCCTCCACCACGGCGGCGCTGCAGCCGGCATCGAGGGTGAAGCGCTCGCGCTGCCAGTCAACCGAGTAACCCAGCCGGCGCAGCTGGCCGACGATCGTGCCGCCGCTCTGGGCCTTCCAGGCCCAGGCCTTCTCCAGGAAGGCCGCGCGGCCCAGGTCTTCCTTGCGCTGGCCCTCGGCCTTGAGCTGCTTCTCGAGGATCGTCTGCACGGCGATCGAGGCGTGATCGGTGCCGGGCAGGCACAGCACGTTTTTGCCCCGCAGGCGCTGGAAGCGCACGATCGTGTCGATCAGGGCCGTGTTGAAGGCGTGGCCCATGTGCAGGCTGCCGGTCACGTTCGGCGGCGGAATCACCACCGAGAACGGCTCGCCGGGGGCCGCCGGATCCGGATGGAAGGCGCCGCTCGATTCCCAGGCCTGCTGCCAGCGGCTCTCGGTGCCGGCGGGGTCGTAGGTCTTGGGCAGGGCGTCGGCCGCTTCGGCAGCTGCGGGGGCGGTGGCGGCCTCGGTCACGGGGGCAGGCGCAGGCAATCGGGCCATGCTCGCAAAGTGGGCGGGCCGGCAGCTGGACCGGGCCCACGGCAGCCAGCCGGGCGCACCGCAGCCAGCCGGGCCCACCCGCCCTAGACAGGGCCATGGCTGATGACTGGCAGAGGGCCCTGGCGCGCTGGGTGGCCGCGGAGCTGATCGATCCGGCCAGCGCCGCTGCGATCGAGCGCTGGGAGCAGGCGCGGGTGCGGCCGGGGCTGCGGGCACCGATCCTGGTGTGCCTGGGGCTGGGGGTCGTTCTGCTGGCCGCCGGCCTGCTGCTGCTGGTGGCGGCCCACTGGGATGAGATGGCGCCCGGGGGGCGCTTCGGCCTGGCGGTGGCCGTGCTGATTGCGCTGCATGGGGCGGCGGCCTGGAGCAGCCGGGGCTTTCCAGCGCTGGCGGTGGCCCTGCACGGCGCCGGCAGCGTCGCCCTGGGGGGCGGCATCTTTCTGGTGGGCCAGCTCTTCCACCTGCAGGCCCACTGGCCCGCCGGCCTGCTGCTCTGGGCCGCCGGCGCCGGCCTGGGCTGGGGACTGCTGCGCCAGTGGCCGCAGCTGGCGCTGGGGGCCCTGCTCATGCCCCTCTGGCTGGTGAGCGAGTGGCTGTGGCGCTGCCAGTCGCCACTGGGAGGCCCCCCGGGTGGCGGCTGGGTGGTGGGGGCCGTGCCGAGCGCGGCGATCCTGCTGCTGAGCCTCACCTACCTGGCGGCGCCGCGCGGCCGCGGCCCCGAACCCGGGCGCCGGGTGCTGCTCTGGCTGGGGGGGCTGGCGCTGCTGCCGGCCGACCTGATCTGGTTGCTGGCGGCGGCCAACCGGCCTGCCGATGGGCTCCATCAGCTCCTGCTGCTGCGCGGCACGTTGCCGATCGGCCTGGCCGCCCTGGGCTGGGCCATCGCCATCGGCGCACCGCTGCTGCTGGGCTGGCGGCTGCGGGGGCGGAGCTTCTGGCCCCTGGCGGTGGCGGCGGGCTGGATCCTGGCCGGGATGGCCATCCTCAGCCCGATCACCCCCTGGAGCTACGCCTGGCATGGCCTGGGCGGCATCCTGCTGATCGCCTGGGGGGTGGGCGACAGCCGGGCCGAGCGGATCAACCTCGGCACCGCCCTGGTGGCCGGCACGGTGCTGAGCTTCTACCTGGCCGAAGTGGCGGGGCGGCTCGAGCGCTCCCTGGGCATGATCGGCCTGGGCCTGCTGTGCCTGCTGGGCGGCTGGGCCCTCGAGCAGCTGCGGCGGCGGATGCTCGCCCGCCTGACGGGCGGCGCCGGCCAGGGCCAGGCCACCCCCACGGCGGCAGAACCGGAATGAAGCGCCCGCTGCCACCCCTCTCCCCGCGCAGGGCGGGGCTGCTGCTGGGCCTGCTCCAGGGCAGCCTGCTGCTCAGCCTCGGCGCCGTGATGCTGGCGGATCGGGCGCGGCTGCCACGGGCCTGGGTCCGCAGCGCCCCCCACGACCCCGACCTGCCGATCCGCGGCCGCTACGTGAGCCTGCAGCTGGTGGTGCCGCTCAGACCGGTGGGGACCGCCGCCGCGCTGCCGGCCGCGGGAACCCTCACGCCTGTGGAGCTGGTGGTGCGCAAGAACCGGCTGGAAGCCCTGGCCGCCGCAGCCGTGCCGGCCGAAGGCGTTGGCCAGGGCCGGAGGCAGGCCTGGATCGAACCGGTCGACGGCACCCCGATGGCCCGCCTGGATGCACCCGTGGCGTTCTTCATTCCGCCGGATGTGGAGGATCCCTCCCGGCGCCCCGCGGGCGAGCAGCTCTGGGTGGAGGTGACGCTGCCGCCGGACGGACCGCCCCGGCCGATCCGCCTGGGCCTGCTGCGGCCGGGGCGGGCGGAGATCGTGCCGCTGCGCTGGCGGCGGCCCCATGGCTGAACCCTGGAAGCGAACGGAGAACGGAGGGATGATGCCGGCCATGCGCCGCCCGCTCCTGACGCTGCTGGCCACCGCCCTGCTGCTGGCGGGCTGCGGCGGACGCGTGCAGGT
Organism: Cyanobacteria bacterium M_surface_10_m2_119; assembly: GCA_016882525.1. GTDB lineage: Bacteria > Cyanobacteriota > Cyanobacteriia > PCC-6307 > Cyanobiaceae > NIES-981. Next base: position 15,979 of record VGPU01000022.1, read on the forward strand.
GCCCACCCCCCTGCACCTGGCGCTGGTCACGAACAGCGATCAGCGGCTCGACAACGATCTGCGCGAGGACTTTCAGAACCGCCTGAAGCTGGTGGAACGGGGCCTGCTCCGGATCCACCCGGAGGCCACCGTCCAGGTGGCGATCTATCCCGTCGATCAGCTCCTCGCCGCGATCCAACGCCGCAGCCGCGCCGGCCTGGAACCGGATCTGCTGTTCGTGAATGGGGACACAGCCCTGACGCTGCTGCGCGATGGCCTGGTGGTTCCCTATCCCGCCAGCCCCGAGCTTCTGCAGAGTTTCGAGCCCTCGATGCTGGAGCGGGTGCGGGATCCGCAGGGCCGACTGGCGGGCCTCCCCCTGATGGTGCAGACCCAGGTGGGTTGCTTCAACCGCCGCCAGGTGCCCGAACCGCCACGCAACCTCGACGACCTGCTGCGCCTGAGCGCCAGCGGCAGGCCCGTTGGGCTCTCTGTGGAGGCGGTGGAACTGGTGTGGAGCGCCGGCAGCCTGGGGGCCGTTCCTGCCTTGATCCAGACGCTGAAAGGACAGCCGCTCAGCCAGGCCAATCAGCAGGCCCTGGTGGGCTGGCTGGCCTGGCTGCAACAGGCCGGCGGCCAGCAACGGGTGATGTTCTTCGCCAACCAGCAGGAGGCCATCGCGGCCTTTCTGGCTGGGCAGGTGGCATGGATTCCCTGCAGCAGCGTCAACCTGGGGATGATCCGCCGCCATCTGGGGAGCAACCTCGGCGTGGCACCGTTGCCCGATGGGCCCGGCGAGCAACGCGCCGCTCCCTTCAATCGGCTGCGGGTGATCGCCCTTGGCCGCCACTCCAGCGGCAACGCGCGCCGGCTGGCTCTGGCATTCGCGCGCTTCAGCGCCAACCCGCTCAGCCAGCGAACGATGACCATGGGGTCCCTGACCGTGCTGCCGGCCAACCGGTTCGTGAACCTGCCGCTGCAGAGCTCCCAGCAACTGCAGGCGATGCACACCGCCCTTGACCAGGGGCGGCAGACCAATGCCCTCGCCGCCCTGATCCACGGCAACGACGGTCGTCTGCCACAGGTGCAGACCCTGTTCACCCGACTGGTGTTCGGGGAAGCCACCCCGCCGGCGACGGCTGAGGCGCTGGTGCAGCTGCTGCAACCCAAGCGATGAGCGACCTCCTCCTGCAGGTTCTCAGTTGGCTGAGCTACATCGAGCGGCCCACGGTGCTGCTGCAACTGCTGATCGTGCTGGCGGTGGTGGCGGTGGTGGCGGTGTGCCGCCTGAGCCGACGACGGCGCTGGATCCAGGGGCCCCTGGCCCTGGCCATGCCCCACCTGGGGCAACTGCTGATCGGCCTGGCCTGCCTGGTGCTCGCCGTGGGCGGGCAACCCTTCGGCCTGGCCCTGCTGCTGGCCCTGCTCTGGCTGGGCTGGAGCGCCCTGGGTCTGTTGCAGCGGCTGATGCTGCGTTGGCTGCCAGAGCGCGAGGTGCATCGCCTGGACACGCGCCTGATCCGGCCGCTCTACCTCCTGGCGGCGGCGCTGCTGCTGATCAGCGAAGTCGACAGCCTGAGCAGCCTGGCCGTGATTCCGCTGGGCCAGCTGATGGGGGTCCGTCTGAGCACCGAAAAGGTCTTTCATGCCCTGCTGGTGATCTACCTCGTGCTGGTGGGCTGCGGACCGCCAGCCGCGGGAATCGCCTGGCTGCTGCAGCGGGCGCTGGGCATGAGCGACGGCAGCCGCAAGGCCACCGAGCTGATGCTGCGCTACACGGTGGTGGGGCTTGGACTGGTGGCCGTGGCCGTGAACCTCGGCCTGAACACGACCGCCCTGATCGCCGTGGCCGGCGGGCTGTCGGTGGGGCTGGGCTTCGGCATCAAGGAGGTGTTCTCCAACTTCGTGAGCGGCCTGTGGCTGCTGTTCGAGGGTTCGGTGCGGCCCGGCGAGGTGCTGATGATCGACGGCGACCCCTGCGAGGTGCGCCGCCTCGGCCTGCGGGCCACCCTGCTCTGGCGCGACCGCGACAACGCCGAGCTGCTGATCCCCAACCAGACCTTCTTCACCGAGGCCACCACCACCTACACCGCCTCCGACCGCATGCGGCGCAGCCAGGTGAGTGTGGGGGCCGCCTATCACCACGACCCGGCCACGGTGATCGCCCTGCTGGAGGCCACGGCGCTGGCGGTGCCGCGCGTCCTGCCGATGCCGGCCCCCAAGGCGCTGCTGCAGAGCTACGGCGACTTCGCCATCAACTACACGCTGCGCTTCTGGATCACCAACCCGATGGACAACGGCGGCATCTGCAGCGAGGTGAACCAGGCGATCTGGGCGGCCTTCCAGGCGCACGGCATCGTGATCCCCTTCCCCCAGCAGGTGCAGTACGAACTGCCCTGGCCGCCGCAGGATCCGCACACGCCGCCCGGCAGCGGTGCCTGACTACCCCCTGGCCAGCCGCTGCAGATAGCCCTCGCGGCTGCCGGCGTTGATCCAGCCGGTGGCGATCGTTTTGCTGTGGCTGTGGTTCACCCGGCCGCGGTGAATGTGGGAGGGGCCTGCTGGAAAGATCGCGAGCTTGCCGCGCTCGGCTGCTTCGTGGTGCTGCTGCCAGAGGAACTCGGTGCCGGCCTCCTCCACGGAGTTGCAATAAAGGATCCAGGCCAGCACGCGGTGCACCGGTTCGGTGGCTTCGTCGCTGATCGTCCAGTCGCAGTGCCAGCGCTTGAAGCCCTCCCCCGGGGCGTAGCGCTGCAGGTTGAAGATCGGGTTCACGAACAGCTCCTGTTCCGGGCAACAGTCACGGAACAGCGGCCGCTCCTGCAGGTAGCGGTCCAGAGCAGCACTCACGCCCCGCAGGATCACCTTCGCCAGGGCGAAGGCCTCGGGATCGGAGCGGTCGATCGCCACCAGGCTGATGTCGGTCGACACCTTGGCGGGCTCGGCGGCGCCGCCGGCACCGGCCGCAGCCTCCGGGCCGAAGGCCACACCGGGGCGCTGCAGGTCGGGACGGCGCTCGAAGAAGGCCATCACGCCATCGGCCAGGGCCTCGAAGCCGGCATTGCGATAGGCGGCGATCAGATCGGGCATGGCAGGGTGCGGGCAGGGGCAGAGGCCAGGGCGGACTGCGGCCGCTAGGCCGGCTGGGCTGCAGACGGGGCTGTCTGCGGCCCTCGCCAGGGAATGGCCACGGCCCGCTCCAGGCAGCGCCAGTGGTCCTGATCCTCCACCAGCTGGGTCCCCAGACCCAGCCGCTCCAGGGCCTCCGCCACCTGGGCCAGGGGCAGCTGGTCTTGCCCGGCACCCAGGGGCAGCACCAGCACCTGGGGCTCGGCCGGATCGGCCATCACCTGCAGGTCGAGGTCGGCCAGCTCCCGCTCGAAGAACAGCCGCCGCAGCCGCAGGGCCAGGGCAGGGCCGAGGGCCTCGGCAAAGCGGCGCAGGCCCGCCTCATCGCCACTGCAGCCGCAGTTGAGCGCCAGCCAGATCAGCAGTTTGGCCCAGCTGTCGGCCGACCACAGGGGCTGAAAGCTCTCCCGGTGCTGGCGCACCAGCTCCGCCAGGGCGAAGTCGACCAGGGTGGCCTGCAGGCGCGCGGCATCCGGTGCGGCATCCGGTGCGGCGTCTGGCAGAAAAGTGGCCATCGGCAACGGGCCGCGGGGCGGTGAACGTCAGCCCATCCTCACGAATCGCCCATCCCACCCCGCACGATTCAGCCCCGGCGGGGGAACCAGGTTCAGGGCCGGGCCCCAACCGGTGGGCAGGGCGCCGTTCGTGGGCAAACTGCAGAGGCAACGTCCCCGGAGACGCCTCCATGGCCCTGGATCTGAACGACCCGGAGCTCGAATTTTCCGATCTGGTCACGGCTTACCAGAGCTGGGTGATGGCCGTGATCAACGACGAGAAGCTGGGGGGCGAACCATTGCTCAACGACGAGATCGTCGATGATGCGATCAACGCCATGCGCTTCCTGCCCGACGTGGTGACCAGCGCCGTCGAGACCACCCTGGCCCGGGTTTACGACGTGGACCCCGACGAGCTCGCCAGCCTGCTCTATCCCGAGGAGTGAAGCGGCTGCCCGTCAGGCCGCTGGCGGCGGCCCTCGCCGCCGGCGCCCTGGCTGGGCTGAGTGGTCTGCTCACCTGGTTGGCCGCCGGAAACCTCGACCCCCCGGGTCCGAGCAAGGCCGAAGGCCTGCGGGGCACGGTGTACCTGGCCCTGGGCATTCCCTCGGAAGAGAGCTCGATCGGGAACTGCGCGAGCGCAGCACCGAGCAGGTGGAGCGCTTCAGCAAGGCGTTCCGCGCGCTCCATCCCGGCGTTTCCATTCAGCTGGTGGCCTTCCCCGAAGCCGAGCTGGTTGCCCAGCTTCCGCGGCGGCAGCAGGCAGGCCTGGGACCTGACCTCCTGCTGATCAATGCCGCCACCGCCATGCGCCTGCAGCGCCAGGGCCAGGTGCACCCCCTCTCCATGCCGGCGGAGACCCTCAACCAGCTCGAGCCGGAGACCCTGGCCCGCCTCCGCCTGCCGGATGGGCGCCTGGCCGCCCTGCCGGTGGCGCAACAACCCGAGCTGGCCTGCTTCAACCACCAGCGACTGCCCGAGGGCAGCCCCACGGATCTCGCAGGCATTCTGCGGCGCAGCAGCGAAGGGGTGCGCTTTGACCTGAGCATCGACCCCCATCAACTCTTCTGGACCCTGGGCGGCCTTGGGGCCGGCGATGCCCTGCTCAAGGCCAGCCGGGGCACTCCCCTGAGCGACGCCGAGCGACGCCAGCTGGTGCTCTGGCTGGGCTGGCTCCAGAACGCCTCGTTCCAGCAGCACATCACCTTCTTCGCCACCCAGGATGAGCTGCTGCATGGCTTGCGGCGGGGCCAACTCGACTGGATCAGTTGCCGGAGTTCCTCCATCTCCCGGCTGGAGAAGCAGCTGGGCGCCGATCTGGGGGTGGCGGCCCTGCCCGGGGGAGCGCAGGGAGCCGCCACCCCGGTGAACCGGCTGCGGGTGCTGGCCTTCGGGGCCAACTCCAGCCCTGGCCAGCGGCGCATCGCCATGGAAATGGCCCGTTTCTCGGTGAATCCGCTGGTGCAGCGCAACCTCACCCTCGAGTCGCAGGACCTGCTGCCCGTGAACCGCTTCGTGCCGGCACCAATAGCCAGCTCCACCGTGCTCAAGAGCATGGTGCTGTCGGCCGAGCAGGCCCTGGCGGCCCACCCCCTGGTGCTGGCCCTGGTGGCCAATCCCGCCGTCGACCAAGCCCTGTCGGCGGTGCTGGCGAAGGTGATCTTCGGAGACCAGGATCCGCGCGGCGCCGTCGACACCCTGATCCACGACCTCCAGCCCCCGCCGCGCTGATGGATCAGCTTCTGCACGAGATCTTCGGCTGGCTGGGTTACCTGCAGCGCGGGGCGGTGGTGGCCCAGCTGCTGCTGGTGGCCCTGCCGGTCACGGCCGCCGTGGTGCTGGGGCGCAACCGGCGCACCCCCCTGGCACTGCGGCGCTGGCTGCGGCCAGCGGCGGTGGCCGTGATTGCCCTGGTCAGTGGGCTGTTGGCCGGCAGCGGCCATCCCTGGCGCTTCAGCCTGACGCTGGGAATGCTCTATCTGGGCTGGCAGGGGCTCAACCTGCTCCACCTGGTGCTCCGGCCACTGGTGCGGGGCGAGCTGCTGCATCTGCTGGAGAGCCGCCTGCTGCGTCCCGGCTTCCTGGTGCTGGCGGCCCTGGGGGTGATCCGCCAGCTCGACAGCGTGCAGGACCTGGCGATCATTCCCGTTGGCCAGTGGTTCGGCATCCCCCTCGACCTGGGCAAGCTGGCCCGCTCGGTGCTGATCATCTATCTGGTGGCGGTGGGATCAGCGGTGCCGGCCCAGGGCCTGGCCTGGTTTCTGCAGCGGGCCCTGGCCCTCAGCGACGGCAGCCGCCGGGCCCTCGGCCTGATGCTCCGTTACCTCACGGTGGCCATCGGCCTGCTCTGGGTGGCCAACCACCTGGGGTTCAACGCCACGGCGATCGTGGCCATCGCCGGCGGCCTTTCCGTGGGCCTGGGCTTCGGCATCAAGGAGGTGTTCTCCAACTTCATCAGCGGCCTGTGGCTGCTGCTGGAGGGGTCGGTGCGTCCCGGGGAGGTGCTGTTCGTCGACGGCGATCCCTGTGAGGTGCGGAGCCTGGGCCTGCGGGCCGCCGTGCTCTGGCGTGACCGCGACAACGCCGAACTGGTGATCCCCAACCAGACCTTCTTCACCACCACCACCACCACCTACACCGGCAGCGACCGGCTGCGGCGCAGCCAGGTGCTGGTGGGGGCGGCCTATCGCCACGACCCGGCCGAGGTGGTGGCCCTGCTGGGGCACACCGCCCGGGAAGTGGAGGGGGTGCTGGCCAGCCCCCCGCCCCGCGGCCTGGTACTGAGCTACGGCGACTCCTCGATCCAGTACGCCCTCCGCTTCTGGATCGCCAATCCCATGGACAACGTGAGCATCTGCAGTGCGGTGAACACGGCGGTGTGGCAGGCCTTCCGCCAGCAGGGCATTGAGATCCCCTTCCCACAGCGGGTGCAGTACTCGATCAGTGGCCCGCCCGACGAGCTGGGCCAAGCAGAGCTGGGCGATGCGGGCCCAGGCTGAATAGGGTCGGTGCAGCCCAAGGATCCCCATGGCCTCGCCCCCGGCAGCTGTGGCCCCGCCCTGGAGTCCTAGCCCCCATGCCATCGCCGCCGACGAGCTGGTGCAGGCGCTGGGCAGCGACGCCGAGCAGGGCCTGAGCAGCGCCGAAGCCGAACAGCGCCAGCGGCGCTGGGGCAGCAACAGCCTGGAGCAGAGCCACGGCAAACCGACCTGGCGGCGCTTCCTGGGCCAGTTCCACGATCCCCTGCTCTACACGCTGCTGAGCGTGGGCCTGGTGAAGGTGCTGATCGGCAAGGCCAGCGATGCCTGGGTGATCTGGAGCGTGACCGTGATCAACGCCGTGATCGGCTTCTTCCAGGAGAGCCGGGCAGAAACGGCGATCGCCGCCCTGGCCCGCAGCGTGCGCACCGAGGTGGAGGTGGTGCGGGACGGCCGGCGCCAGCGCCTGAGCTCCGACGACCTGGTGCCCGGCGACGTGGTGCTGCTCGAGGCGGGCAACAAGGTGCCCGCCGACCTGCGCCTGCTGGCCTGCCGCCAGCTGCAGGTGGATGAATCGGCCCTCACCGGGGAATCGCTGCCCGTAAGCAAGGGCAGCACGGCGGTGGCGGTCGAGGCGCCGCTGGCGGAGCGCTTCGGCATGGCCTACGCCGGCAGCCTGGTGACGGCGGGCCAAGGCCGGGGCCTGGTGGTGGCCACGGGAAACGCCACCGAAGTGGGCTCGATCTCCCGCTCGATGGCCGAGCAGGTGAACCTGAGCACGCCGCTGACGCGCAAGTTCCGCGGCTTCAGCCACACGCTGCTGCGCCTGGTGCTGGTGCTGGCCGGGCTCACCTTCCTGGTGGGTCTCGCCCGGGGCCGGCAGCCGGCGGAGATGTTCGACGGGGCCGTGGCCCTGGCGGTGGGCGCGATTCCGGAGGAACTGCCGGCGATCGTCACCATCACCCTGGCCATCGGCGTGAACCGCATGGCCCGCCGCAACGCGATCATCCGCAAGCTGCCGGCGGTGGAGGCCCTGGGCAGCACCACGGTGATCTGCTCCGACAAGACCGGCACCCTCACCCAGAACCGGATGTCGGTGCGGCACATTCACGCCGGCGGCGAGCTGGTGAGCCTGGATCGGCTCTGGCCGGCGGGCCGGCCGAGCGGCGGCCACGACGATCCGCTCAGCCGCAATCTGGCCCTGCGGGAAACCCTGCTGGCGGGCCTGCTCTGCAACGATGCCCGCCCCAGCCAGACGGAGGGACTGGTGGGGGATCCCACCGAGACCGCCCTGCTCCAGGCCGCGGCGGCCGTGGGCCTCGACCGGCAGGCAGCCCTCGACCAGCACCCCCGCCGCGATGCCATCCCCTTCGCCCCGGAACAGCAGTTCATGGCCACCCTGCACGGCAGCCGCCGCATCCTGATGAAGGGGTCGGTGGAGGCGGTGCTGGCCCGCTGCAGCCGCCAGCTGCAGGCCGATGGCAGCCGGGCACCGCTGGACCGGGCGGCCATCGAGGCCGCCGTGGCGACGATGGCCCGCCAGGGGGAGCGGGTGCTGGCGTTTGCCATCGGCAGCGCCGAGGCCAGCCAGGCCGAGCTGCAGCCCAGCCACCTCGAGGCCGGCCTCGACTTCCTCGGCCTGCAGGGGATGCTCGATCCGCCGCGGCCCGAGGCCCTGGCGGCGGTGGCGGCCTGTCAGCAGGCCGGCATCACGGTGAAGATGATCACCGGCGATCACCTGGAAACGGCGCGCTCGATCGCCAGCCAGCTGGGCCTGGGCAGGAACGGCACGGTGCGGGCGCTGGAGGGGCGGCGGCTCGAGCACTGCTCCCCGGAGGAGCTGGCGGCGATCGCCCACGACACCGATGTGTTCGCCCGGGTGGCGCCGGCCCAGAAGCTGGCCCTGGTGCGAGCCCTGCAGGCCCGGGGCGAGGTGGTGGCCATGACCGGCGATGGCGTCAACGATGCCCCGGCCCTCAAGCAGGCCGACATCGGCATCGCCATGGGACGGGGAGGCACGGAGGTGGCCCGCGAAGCGGCCGACATGCTGCTCACCGACGACAACTTCGCCACGATCGAGGCGGCCGTGGAGGAGGGGCGGGCGGTGTACCTCAACCTGCGCAAGGCCCTTGCCTTCGTGCTGCCGGTGAACGGCGGCGCCTCGATGACGATCCTGCTGGGGGCCGTGCTGGGGCTGGAGCTGCCAGTCACCGCCCTGCAGGTGCTGTGGCTGAACATGGTGTGCTCGCTCTCCCTGTCGGTGCCGCTGGCCTTCGAGCCGCGGCCGCCCGGGCTGATGCAGCAACCCCCGCGGCCGCCGGCCCAGCCCCTGCTCAGCGGCGGGCTCGTGCGCAAGGTGCTGCTGGTGTCGGCCTTCTACTGGTGCTTCATCTTCGGGGTGTTCCTCTGGGCCCGCTCCCATGGCACCAGCCTGCCTCTCGCCCGCACGATGGCGATCCAGTCGCTGGTGCTGGCTCAGATCGTGTACCTAGTGAGCATCAGCCAGGCCAGCAAGCTCGGCTGGCGCCACTGGCGACGCACGCCGGTGCTGTTGGCGGGCATTGCCCTGGCGGCGGCGCTTCAGCTGGGGTTCAGCCAGCTGGGCTGGATGAATCGCTTCTTCGACACCGCCCCTCTCGGCACCCAGCAGTGGCTGATCTGCAGCATCTCCATCCTGGTGATGGTGCCGGTGGCCGGCCTGGCCGAGCGCTGCGAGCCCACCACCGGGCGGGCCAGCGGCACGCTCAATGGGGCTTGAGCCAGGTGATCGGAATGAGCAGCAGCAGGAACACCGCCAGGGCCGTCGGCAGGTTCGCCGCCAGCGCGCTCAGGCTGGCCCAGCCGGGATCGGGCCACTGAGTCTCCCCCCAGCTGAGGGCCGCCCGCAACGGCCCCAGCAGCCAGGGGGCCTGCGACGGATCGAGCAGCAGGGCCGCCGACCCGGCAAACAGGGCCGACTGAATCAATTTTCCCTGCATCGCGGCTGCTCCACTCCGGCGACGCCGCAGCCATGCTCGCCCAGAAGCGCGGAGTGGGCAAGCGTCCGCTGAACCCATTCGGTGGGCCGTGGTGCAGATCAGCGGCCCATCGGCAGCGGTTCTGCAGCACTGCGTTCCAAGCCTTGGCGAGCTCTTCAGCCTGGAATCAGGAACCCCCCATGGTCTGAGTTCAGCAGGGTGATTCCCCCTTGTTCTTGATGCAAAGCGGAGATCCAAGCCATGAAACGATCCAGCACGATTGATGAACTCCTGGCTGCTGCCGGAGGTGGCGGCATGGGAGGTGGAATTGGCGGCGGTGGCGGCTCCCCTTGAGGGGGCGGATCCGGGGGAGGCGGTGGCTCAGGAGGTGGCTCGGGAGGAGGAGGTGGTGGTGGCCGACCGGGTGAAACCACGGCGGGCAACAACCTCTCGGTTCCGGCCATTTTTCCCGGCGTCGCCCCCAGCCTGCGCGGCAGCGAAGGGGCCTACACATTCACCACACCCGCCACGCCAACCGTTCCTGTCGACGACGCCTATCTCTATTTTGCCCAAGGTGTGTCGGGCAACACGTGGCAGGCCGGCAACATTTCGGTGCAGGCAACCGGCGAGAACCCGATCGTTCTCGACTACGTGAACATCGGCGACGCACTGGAATCCGCACCCATTCAACGGGGGCGCAATGTGCGCCTGGAGCTCACGCTCTTTGAGGAGATCGCCGATGTCACCGGCGTTCCGGGCGATGTGCTCACGGGCTTCGCCATGACCCTGCTGGGGGGCGCAAAGGGGGGCGGCAGCCCCACCACCACCGGCCCCACGGAAAGCCAGGGGGCCCGCTACCCGGCCGCCGACTGGAGCGGCGGACCGGTCTCGGGAATCGCTTCCACAGAGAGCACGGCCAAGGGCATCACCTACGACACGCCCTATGCCTCGGTGTATGCCGCCGATGCCAGCAGCGCCGAGGGGGAGACCGTGGAGTCGTACATGAAGCTGTCGATCCAGAAAGTGGAGGGATTGCTGCCGCAGTATGTGAATGGCACCAACAACGACAGCGCCGATTTCATCACCGACCTGCTCTGGAATGGCAGCCAGTGGGTGGACAGCAGCAGCAGCGACAACATCACGGTTGGTGCCAACATCAGCACGGCCAAATTCGGGCCGGAACTCACGGTCTCGGGCACCTACAACGTGGGCGCTTCCGGCAAACCCTGGAAGTTCACCGCCGACGGCGTCTATCTGATCACCTTTGCCCTCAAGGATGGCAGCCCAATCGCCCTTGACGCCAACACCCTGGTGCGCAACGACGATCCCGACCAACCCGGCTTCCAACCCCTCGATCTCCTGGAGGGCCGCCTCACCCAGGTGGTGGGCGATGGGGCCCTGAGCAACACCGGCGACACCCACAACGGCCTGCTGGCGATGTTGGTGGGCGTGCCCTCCTCCGTGGGCGGCGGTGGCGAGGCAGCCCTGGCGGGCTTGCTCTAGCGCTGGAGGGCAGAGCCATGGCCACACCCAACCTTCTGGATTCCAGCCAGGAGAGTGGAGAGTCCGATGCGGAGACTCCCTGCCTGCTGCCGCCCATCGAGGGCACCAATGGAGCCGACACCCTGCTCGGCTCCGGGGGCAGCCAGCATCTGAGCGGGCTGAATGGCAACGACAGCCTCTGGGGTGAGGCTGGCTCCGATTGCCTGGAGGGCGGCAACGGCGACGACCTCCTCGACGGCGGCATGGGGCCGGATCTGCTCATCGGCGGCCACGGCAACGATCGCCTGATCGGCGGCGGTGCTGCCGATCGGCTCACCGGCGGCCTGGGGGCCGACGTGTTCGTGCTCGGCGCCGGTGACCACGGCGAGGCGGATGTGATCACCGATTTCCAACCCGGCGTCCGACCGGCTGGAGCTCCCCAGCGGTGTTGGTGTCGAAGACCTGGTCTTCGCCGGATCCGGGATCTATGGCGCAGGCGGCACTGCCGCCGCCCTGCTGGTCACCCTTGCGGGCGTGGACACCACCCGGCTGCTCCCCGGTGACGTGGGGACAGCCCTGGCCCCGGGGAGCGACGCGGAGTAGGTCGCGTGGCCTGCTGGCGCCGGCTGGATCGGTTCTCACGGCCAGCCGGTACGGCCTGCCGCCCAGGGGTGGGGAGGGCCGAAACGATCGGTTCGGCTCGCCCCTCCCTGGGGCCTGGTGGCGGCGGCGACAGTGCACTCACCGGGGGCGAACGACGACCCCGCCACTCCACCGCATCTTCGCCATCCGAACCATGCTGTCTCTCCGTTCCTCTTCCCCCTTCGAGCTGTTCGATCGTCTGGAGCAGCAGCTCAGCCAGCAGCTGCAGAGCGCCGAGCGGGTCCCCGCCGCCGAGGTGCACGAAACCCCCGAGGCCTATGCCGTGGTGCTCGAACTGCCCGGCGTCGACAAAGCCGCCATCGAGGTGAAGGCCACCGAGCGCACCCTGCTGATCAGCGCCGAGCGCCGCCAGCAGCGCCAGCAGCCCGAGCCCGGCGCCGACGCCGGCGAGGGGCAGCCCCAGGCCGAGAAGGCCCGGGGTCCGCTCCTGAGCGAGTTCCGCTACGGCACCTGGAGCCGCAGCTTCCGCTTCCCGCACACAATCAACCGCGAGCAGCTGCAGGCGGTGTACCGCGACGGGCTGCTCACCGTGACCGCCCCGAAGCTCAACACCGTGAGCACCGTGACCGTGCAGGTGGAGGGCTGAAGGAAGCAGCCACGGGGCTGAGCCCCTCGCCATGAGAACCCCACGAGACCCCCGCCCCTGGCTCCGGCCGGGGGCTTTCTGCTGGCGCCGCTCAGGCAGAGCGCCGGAACCAGCGCCCCACCAGGGAAGGCCAGTGGGCGGGATGGTCGTTGCTGCGCACCTGCAGCTGGAACATCGAGAGGGCCAGGGCTGGGCCACCACGGCGCAGGATCGCCTGGAGATGCCAGAGCACGGCACCGCCGATCAACAGCCAGGCCGTGAAATGGAGGCTGTAGAGGGTGTGATCCAGAGCCCCCTCCCGCAGCCACTCCTCATTCATCCCCTTGCCGCTCCCTACGGCCAGCACCAGACCGATGAGCGCTGCGGCATTGGCGGGCTGACGCAGACGGTGGCGTCCCAGGGTGAGCGCATAGAGCACGAACAGCAGCGCCAGGGGCCAGAGCAACACGCCGAGGGTGCCGTGCAGATCAATCCAATCGCCTGGCATCCACCAGGGCAGTCGGCCCCAGCGGCCATCGTGATTGGCATACACGATCAGACCGCTCAACCAGGCGAGTGGCACGAGCGCCACCATGGCGGCATGCAGAACCCGCAGCAGCGACGGTTGATAAGGACGAGCCACGACCTCCTGGGAACCTTCCGGCCCCAGGCCGGCATCGGCCGATGATGCCGCAGGAGAGGGGGTTGATGACTTAACCCTCTCTTTACCGCGGCCCCGGGCACACGGCCCTCCTTCACCAGGCGTGAAACAGGTGCGGGATCCATCCGGCACTCCTGAGCCCTTCGATGGCCTCCAGCAGGGCCGCGAGGAAGATGAACAGGGTGTCGTTGATGATGTGGCGCCGGAACAGCACCGGGTTGGCCGACCACTGGGCGGGCTCGGAAAAACCCTTCAGCGCGGGAAAGAAGCGCGGCGTTGTGCGTTGATACTGCGCATAGGCCTCGCCGAAGAGCTGGAGCAAACGCCCTTCTTCGCGCCTGATGATGCCGGGGTAGTAGAGCGCAAAGACGAGCGCAAACAGCAAGGGGTAGACAAGGGTTTCCGTGCAGAAGCCGATGCCGATCGCGCCAAGGGCACTGCAGAAGTAGAGGGGGTTCCGGCAGAGCGAGTAAGGGCCTTCGGTGGTCAGCACGGAATCCTTGCGGCCCGAGAGATAGAACGAGCACCAGATCCGGCCCGACGAGGCGACGGCGACACACACCAGGCCCAGGGCAAACAGGAAGGTTGCGACCGCCTCGTGGTGCAGCTCCCAGTTGCTCTGGGTCATGCCCGCTACCACCAGCAGCAGCACCCCCACGGCCTTGGAGAGACGCGTGCGTGCACGCTCCCAAGGACCCTTGCGGGCACGACTGCGGCCCATCTCCTCGCCGGAGGCCGCAGCGCGATCAGACCCATCACCCATACAGACACCTCCCGTCGGCTTACGCCGGATCGGGAGGCATCATCGCCGCTGGCGCAGCGACTCACTCCTCCTCGTCAGCTCCACCCACGGGAATCAGCTTGATCTGCTTGCGGCCGAGCTTGATCTCAAACTCATCGCCGGGCTTGAGGTCAAGCATGGCGGTATAGGCCTTGCCCACCAGCAGGTTGCCGTTGAACTGCACCTTGGCGATGTAGCTCAGCTTGCGCCCCCCTTTACCCCGACCCTTGCCACCGCCATCGCCGAGGCTGAGGCCCTTGGCTTCCAGCAGAGCCTCGTAGAACGCGGTGAAGTTGAGCCGTTCACTGCCATCCTTCTTGGTGCTCACGTAGCCGCACTCGCGCACCAGTTCCGATTTGGATGCGTCGCCGAGCTCCTTGACCTTGGCCAGGAGTTCCGATCCGGTCAGCATGGTTGTACCCATCAACATCCACAGCCTAGCAATGCAATCCAGTGGCGATCCTGCAGGCCACATGCAGCTACAAACCAATCGCTCCTGAGGGCCTCCAAGCACGCGAAGCCCCCTGCATTTCAGGGGTCCGCTTTCCCATCGTTCGCACGAAAAGCGATGCTTCCCGGTCGCTGCCGGCAGATGGCTGCATGACGCATCGATCCACCATCAGAGGACGCCATCGCAACATCAACTGCCGCCACTCAGGTGGCCAGCGGCGAGGGCGGCAACTGCGGTGGCGGGGATGGCGGCTGTGAGGGCTGCAGCAAAGGGGCGATGCTGCTGAGCCCCAGCATCAGAAACGAGAACGCCCCCAGCAGCGCCAGCAGCCGCAGGCCGAGCCCACGGCCCCGATCCTCCAGGGGGTCGTCGTCCGGTGGCTCAGGGCGCAGCGCGTGAGGGGGCGGCAGGGGGCGGCCAGCCATCAGTGGCCCAGGCGCACCTTGCGGACCGCCAGGCCGGCTTCGGTGGCCGTGACGGCCGCCAGCAGCAGCAATCCGATCAATCCCACCCACTGGTTCTGCGCCTCTGTGGCGGCATCGGCATTCCGGGCCAGAACGGCCCCGGCCACGAACCAGCTGGTGGCCAGTGCCGAGGTGAGCCAGTAGGCCTTCCAGCGACGTTGATAGAGATAGCCGGCCCCCAGGCCCGGCACCACATTCAGCACCACGGCCACCCAACCGGCGGATGCGGCGAGGATCTGGTCACGGGTGGGCGTCATGGCAGTACGGGAACGCGGCCGCACTCTGGCGAGCCGCAGGCGTCGGCGTTGCCTCTCAGGGGTGGAGGCGGGATCCGCGGGGTCAGCAGGGCGGCTGCGAGGGTGCGCCCAGCAACGCCCGCATCACCTCCGCCAGCCCGTCCGCCAGGGGGCGATCACAGCCCAGGTGGCGGCTCCAGATCGATCCGACCAGGAGCTCGTGCGCGCTCACCAGGGCCATGTCCTGGCCCTCCTGCAACTGCAACTCCTGCAGGGGTACCGCCAGCTCGGCCCAGAAGACGTGGGCCGTGCGCCGGTGGAGGTGATGCACCATCGCCAGCTGCAGCGTGGCGGGCTGCCAGCCGATCTCCTCCTGCAGCTCCCGCCTGAGGGCCTGCTCCGGCGTCTCCCCCGAATCGAGGTGCCCGCCGAACAGGCCCCAGCACCCCGGGGCCACGATGGTGGGTATGTCGTCGCGCAACTGCATCAGCCAGCGGTCATCCCGCTGCAGCATCGCCAGGGCAACCTCAACGGCCATGGCAGGGTCAGGCGGCCGGCCGCCGCCGGCCGGCGACCACCACCAGCCCGGCGCTGATGGCCAGGAAGGCCAGGGTCTGCAACAGCAGCAGGGCCGTTCCCAGGGCCGAAAAGGCCGTGATGCGAATCCTGGCCTTGATCAGCAGCGTGAGCAGCAACGCCACCGTAGCCTTGAGGGCCAGCACCCGGGCGGCACCGAAGGGGCAGAAGGGGGGAGGCAACACGGCAGGACGTCAGACGGGGCCCATGCTGGCGCGGCCCGGGCGGGGCAGGGGGCGGGTGCAGGCATGCGGAAGGCGCCCCGTGGGGGGCGCCTTTGCACCGGTTGCGGATCTTCGCTGCGGCCGCAGGGGCTCGATCCGGTCGGGTGTCTGGAGGTTCAGGAATCACCTGTCTGGAGCCTGACAGGCAAGGACTGGATCACGTTGGGGAGACGAGATGCTCGGGGCTTGGCCGTCTCGGCTGTGATCCCGGCCCGGGCAGAGCTGCCCGGGATTTCAACATGGATAACGCAGGTGTGGCATCTGGCTCACGGCGGCATCCGGACGGCGTTCGCGCCGCGCCACCGGGTTCACTCGGGCTTCACGCATCTGGGGCGCACCTCCGCTGCTGGCACCGGCACGGTTGATCCCTGGCCGGACTCTGCTGGAGGGTGAGGTTCGGGCTGGCTACCGGGCCTCCCCTCAACCACAACGTAGGCCTCCGGGGCGGTGGTGGGGGGCGTGCGGGAGTAACGGTTCCCGAACCCCATGGGGCTCGCACCGCAAGGGAGGGCGGCGGCGATGGCGGAATGCACCTCCCCCCACGCGCAGCTCCCTAGCCTCGGACCACCGCATCTCTGGGCGAGGCGCACCGTGCAGAACTGGCAGCTATGGGCCGTGGCATCAGCCCTGTCTGCAGCCGTCACCGCCCTGCTGATCAAAGTGGGCGTGCAGGGGGTGGATGCGGGCCTGGCGACCCTGTTCCGCACACTGGTGGTGGCGGCGGTATTGACGCTGGTGCTGCTGAGCAGCGGCCGGCTGGAGTGGGATGCCCTGCGCCAGCTCCCCGCAGCCAGCCTGGGGGCCCTCGCCCTCTCCGGCCTGGCGACCGGGGTGTCGTGGTTCTGCACCAACCGGGCGCTGCAGCTGGGGCCGGTGGCAGGGGTAGCGGCCCTCGACAAGCTCAGCGTGGTGCTGATCGCCCTGCTGGGGCTGGCGGTGCTCGGAGAGCAGCTCGATCCGCGGGCCTGGCTCGGGGTGGTGCTGATGGCGGTGGGCGCGGCACTGGTGGCCTGGGGGTGACGCCGCGCCGCCTGGACGAACAGGTGAAGCCCCCTTCATGAACACCCATGACCGCTGGTGAAGAGCGATGTCGAATGGGCGTCCGCCCTTGCCGCCACCCGGTGGCCGATCCATGGTGGCTGCAACGGGATTCGGAGGCTCCACCGATGGATGACACCCCCCCGCACCAGCCAACAGGAGCGCGCTGACGATCCGGCCCCTGCTCCAACACTTCTCGACGGATCTCTGACGTTCCTGGCGCCGCTGCTGTCCTCGAGCAGCCCTGCCGCCGTCCACTGCATCGTTAACGGCCCAGCCTCAGGTGCCCCGGACCCCACGGAACGTCCCAATCGACACCTGGCCCCAGGTGCCAGCGCCGGCAGCTCCGCCTACAACCAAAGACTCCTGATCCGTTCACGATCAGACCCCTTTCCACGCCCAAAACCTCGCGCAGACGTGCCCGCCCCCTGCGGCGGCAACGCGGCTGAGCAGACAGATGCCCGGGGCCCACGCTCCGGGCTTTGTTGTGGCCGGGAGCGTCAGGGTTCGCCCTGCTCCTCGCCATTGCCCTGCTCCTCGCCGTTCCCCTGGCCCTCCCGCTTGCCGGCCTCGACGTCCTGGGGCGTGGGCTGCATCGTCACCCCGAGATCACGGCAGGTCTGGAGGGGATCCACCCCCGGGGCGACACCCAGGGCTTTGCGCAGCGCATCGAGCTGGGCCACCGACTGCAGGTCGATCGAGTTGGCAACCTGCTCGCAGGCCAGCCGTTGCAGAGCCTGGCCATCGGGCCGCCCGCAGCCGGCCAGCATGAGCACACCGGCCCCGGCGGCAACAGCAACACCCTTGACCATCGGAGGCAACTCACATGCATCGTCAAGGCAGGGAGCGTCGTCGCGGGCTGGGCCAAATGCTGAGACCCGCCTGCGGAGCCACCTGCATTCGATCAACCGCTGGCGATGAAGATGCCACGCGGCCTAGCGATCCCTGCCTGAACTTCCAGGCATTGACTGTCTACCTACGCTGATCAGACATCCAGGAGGGCTCTGCATGGATGATCCCGAAAACAACTGGGGAAACTGGTTCAACAACATCTACTCAGGGCTGGCTGCCCTGGCAGGCATCGCAGCAATCGTTGTATCGTCAATTACCTCACTTCAGATCAAGGACCTCTCCCAGCAACAGGACTCGGCAAGACTGATCGGCGACCTCACGGACAGCCTGATCTCCAAAAAGATCGGCAGAGACGTCTCTCTTCTTGCCCTGGAACACACGTTGAATCCTGAGAGCGGCATCGACCAGACAGTCCGCAGCCGCATCCTTCTGGCCAGGATTGCAACTGTTCTGATCGAAGGATCCCTGAATGAGGACTCGGCAGACTTCAACAACAGCGTGGACCATGCCGCCCTCGTGCTGAGGCGACTGATCACATCATCCGGCGACGATTGCGAGACTTTTTACTCCAGTTACAACAGCCTCGACCGGCTGAAGGGCATCCGGCAGACCAGTCAGCAGACCCAGGGCGCGGCCACCGAGGCAACACCCGAAGCGGGCGCACTACTGGAGACCTGCGGACCGGCAGGGCAGCTGGCGATGACCACCCTGAACAAGGCGATCCAGGGAACCACCACAACAGGCGAGCAGGCCATCAGCCCATCCCAACTGGCCCATGCCGACAAGTGGGATGCGGACGCCGCGCGCTCTGCGCTGGTCCAATCGCGGATCAACACCAAGCTCAGCACATTGACGATTGAGCAGGCCCGGCAAAAGAACCCCAATGCACTGCCAAGCCTGGGTGTCGTGACCATCCACGTGGATCACGCGCCGGAATCACCATCCCTGCAGCGCCTGATCGGGCAACTCTCCAAGGACAGGTGGTTCATTGTTGCCGGCATCCGCACCGTGGCCGCCACCGAATGATCCTGCGGATCCCACAGCTCCGTGCGCTTCTTCCGAGACAGCGATCTACCACTGGCCAAGGAGCTCGTGCAGTCCATCGCCAGGCATCAGAACGAACAGCGCCGCGATCACTCCCTTTAGAAGCTGCTGGAGGGTGAGGGGAATGAGAGACCGGGCATCCTGCTCAGCAACCTGTCGACATGGCGGCATGCCAATCACGTTCCCCCCGCGACCATGGAGCTGTGGTTGATGCAGAAGGGCAAGGCCTGCCGGCCAGGCTGACGCACACCATCTCCTGTTCATGAGCAGGCTCCACCGCACCCACCATCCATGACCGCATCCCTGCGCCACGGACTGCGCCTGATCAGCCTCTGGGTCGTGTGGCTGCTGGCGATGCTCTTTCACGTGGACCTGGGTCTGATGCCCCTCTTCCACGGCCAGTCACCAGAGATCCACAGCCACGTGCCCGGCGAAGCCCTGCCCTGGTTGTTTGCCGCCATGCTCGGCTATTTCCTGCTGCCCCTGATCGCCATCGTGCTGATTACCTATGCCTGCACCTCCCAGGCGCCGGCACAGCGCTGGCGACCCTGGCGTCGGCTGCATTTCTGGTTCAGCGTCGTCTACACGATCACCAACCTGCCGCACCTCCTCGCCGACATCCTGGTGCCAGACCGGAGACTGGATCAGATTGTGCTGATGGTGGCGCTGGTGCTCTTCGGCGTGTTGATCAATCTGGAGGGATGGCGCTGGTGGCGGGACACCGCATCGACCAGCACCATTGGGCCATGACGGCAGCAACGCAGCGAGCCCTGGCAACCCGAGCGCTGGTGCCCCTCGGCGTGCTGGCCCTGATCGGCTGTGCCGGAGCCCGGTCGGAACCCACACGCCTGCCGTTCACCCTGACCTGCCGCCTCGAGGGGGACGCGCCGATTGTGCTGCGCGTCTCGCCGGCGCTGCAGCAGGTGGAAACCCTCGATCCACGCAGCGGCGATGTGGTGAACACGATCACCACCCGGGAACCGCCTCCCGAGCTGGGCGGCGGCATCATCGACGACACAAGCGTGACCATCTCAGCGGAGGAGGTGACCTGGGAAGAACGGATGTACCGCCCCCAGTTCGCGCGCGAAAGCCATCGCATCGACCGCCGCACCCTGGCCTACCGCAGGGAAGAGGCCTTCCAGATCGACATGGGCCCGGAGATGGCGAGGGAGATCCGCACCGGCCAGTGCACCAGCCTGGATGGCGTGCAAGAAGGATCCGCCGTTACCCCCTCTCCCCGCTGAGCGGCTGGAGCTGCCCAGGAGGCAGCCCTGGCCCACCCACAAACAAAAAGCCCCCACCTTGCGGAGGGGGCTCTCGGGATTCCGTCAGGGCTCCGCTCTGGAGCCCTTGTCAACACTCGCGTGCTGCTTGGCTCAGCCGGGGCTGTTGGCCTCAGCCGGACTATTGGC
>VGPU01000023.1 GCA_016882525.1 Cyanobacteria bacterium M_surface_10_m2_119
GGTTCCAGGCCCACCTCTGTTGTTTGCTCGGTAGCGGCGCTGTTGCGCTGAAGTGCCGGCATGTGGCGAGCTGACGTGGGAGCGGTTGAGCTGGTGACCTCCCGCTGCTGCTTGTCGTAGAGCGCCAGCCCAAACGGATTGCCGAAGGTCATCAGCGCCCGCTTCATGGCGTCGGTCTCGGCCTCCTTGAGGGCGGACTCGTGGGCCTGGCCCAGGTCGGCGTCGATGCCGTGGCCAGCGCCGCTGCCCTCGCGGATGACATCGCCGACGCGGATGCGCACCCGGGCGGTGTAGGTGACACCCCAGCCTGCGCGGTTGCCGCTGCCCAGGGTGCGTTCGCGTTCAGAGACGCACTGCACGGCGATGGTTTCGCGCTGCCAGCCGTCGAAGCCAAAGATGCGGTTGGCTTCGGCGATGGCTTGCCAACCCTCCAGGTAGGCCAGGGACCGCCCGGCCTGGCTGCGGGTCTGGACCTTGGCGCGATCGAGTGGAGCGGAAAGGGCAGCGATCTGTTCAGGGAAGAAGACAGCGGTGGCCATGAAAATGCTGCGATGTGAGAAGGGATTTGGGTGGAAGGGGTGTGGGCCCGTACCTGAAACGGACCCACGTGAAAGGGGGCTCGGCCCCCTCAGTGGATGCGCCAGGAGCGGCGGGATAGAAGCTGGGCGCCGGTGATCTGGCGGCCGGCTTTGAGGGCCTCTTTGATGGCAGTGTTATCGGGCTTGCTGGTGGTGGTGACGGTGAGCCACTCGGAATCGAGGGCCTGTTCGTCGTCGATCACGACAGCCGAAGACCTGCGGCTGCTGAGCTCGTGATTCGGGAAGGAGAAGCGGGTAGCGGCTGGCTGCAGCTGGGTGATGACAAACACCAGCGATTCCTCCAGGGCATCGGCCCGACTGGCATCAGAGCGGGCCAGATCGGTGAGCCGCTTGGCCTGCTGCTGGCGGTAGGCCGCCTGGCCGCGCAGATGCTCGATCACCCAACAGGTGGCATCGGCCTTGGCGGCCAGGGCCACTTTGTTGCCCTCTTCTGCCAGGAGTGCCGCCTCCAGCTCAGCCAGAGCTGAAGCCCGCTGTTCGGGGTCATCGGTTTCCAGCTGCTCGGCCAGCTGGCCGATGGCGGTGGTGAGCTCCTGGGCCTCGATGCCCAGCTGCCAGAGAGAGCCAGATCGCTGGAGTGAGCAGGCCAGACCTGCCGCTGATGGAGCCGATTGAACGGCTGCAGTCGCACCGTGAGGTGCGCTTGGCAGCGCGGAGGCGGGGATGGGGGTGAGAACAGCCATGAGGGTGTGGGGGAATGAACGGATCGGAAACAGAACGGAGCGCCGATGGCGCACAAGGCTTCAGGAGCGGGCGGAGACAGGAACAGCCCAGAGCCCTGCCGAGGGACTGACCTGGGCCACCGAGATCGGGACCGGAGATCGGGCGGCCATGCGGCGGGCTTGCTGCACAAGCGAGGCGGTGCCTGCTCCACCGGGGAAGGCCACGACCAGCACCGAGGCGATCGAGCCAGGGGAGGTGTGAGCCTCCGCCCGGGCAATGGCCTGCTGAAGCAGCTCCCGATTGCGGATTGGCCCGGCGGCCCGGCCGCGGCGCTCCCACTGGGCCGGCATCACCAGTGACGACCAGCCCAGCTGATGGGCCGCTCGGCCGATGGCGGCATCGGCGCCGCGGGCACCGCCATGGAGCAGCAGGTGCACCAGCCGGCCGCCGCTACGGGCGAGCAGCTCAGCGGCGACCCGCTGATGCGGCCAGGCCAGATCGCGGCCGCCACCAGCCGCAATCAAAAGTGAATGAGCAGAGCCCGCATGTGGCTCGAGCAAATGACAGATAGCCATGGAATCAGCTGCCAAAAGTGACAACTGATCGGGGCATCACAACCGCTCAGAGATACAGGGCAGAGATGGCGAGATCAGGGGTTGAAGTTGCCGCAGGCGATGGACTCGGGGCCTTTGGCGCAACCCTTATTCTACCAGTACAGATGCACTCTGGAGGCGGCAGAACCACTGCAATGCAATGGATCTACGAAAAGCTGAGCTCCATAGCGGAGCCTCGGCTCGCTGAGAATCAAGACCATCAGATCTGGGCCGAATCACCCCCCCGCCGCGCAGCTGCGAGAGAAACGCTGGGGCACCTATGGCAGCCACCGCCGGTGACCAGCCCGAAGGCCACCGCAGCCGCGGGAGAGCAGCTGAGCCCACCACCCCACACCGGCCCCAGAGCGGAGGGCGGCGGCGGCTGGCCGATGCACGCCACGGCACAGCCGTGGCACGCTGAAGGACGGCCGTTGCCGAACGGAGCCCTGTCGGTGCCCGCAGAACTTGTGGCACGGCTGACATCGGCAAGCCCGACGCTGTGCAGAAGAGCGATCAAAGCGATTGGCGATTTGGCGCCGCACCACGAAAGGTGCACTTCCGCGGGAACCTTGATCAAGCCTTCGCCTTGCTCAAGGAACCGGCCCTTCCATTGAATAAGGGGGAGGGGGCGTGAGCGCATCCAGCGCAGCCCTCTAGCTCCGCCGCAGCCTCCGGGGCGCATGCGCGCATGCCTCTCCAACCCCCTCTATCGAGCAGCTGCCCCGGAAGCAGCTGCTCGAAGTCCAGAGATTCCCCAGGCGCCCGGAGCGCGTGAAACCAGGAAAACTTCTCACATACCTTCTCACACCCAAAGCACTAGAGCCACACTTGCCAGATGCGGCATGGGATTACAGGGATTACACCCTGAGTTTTCTAAGCAGCCGGTCGATGGTTCGAATCCATCAGGGGGCGTTGAGTGAGGGCCGAGCATCCACCCGAGCTGCCAGGGCGTCGAGCACCTGGCCGAGCAGGAGCTGGCTGCGGCGCTGGATCAGGGGGCCCCAGCTGTCGAGATCCTTGAGCAGTCGGCTCACGCCACCGGCACCATGCGCCCGCTGCACAAACTCCGGCACGGCCTCCACCCACGCGCGGGCCAGGGCGGGGGTGATCTCGGCGTGGAACTGGATCCCCCATGCCGCGGGGCCCAGCCGGAAGACCTGCTCCCGCCAGGCCAGGGAAGAGGCCAGCAGGGTGGCCTGGGGCGGCAACCGGCAACGATCGCCATGCCAGAAAAAGACCGGCTCGCAGGCGTTGAGACCCGCCAAGGCAGGCTCCTGCTGCGCAGCGGGGAGCCATTGCACTGCCCCACACCCCACCTCAGGCAAGGCCTGGGGGGGATGTCCCTGCAGGAGGGGCTCCACCGTGCCACCGGCAGCGTGGACCAGCATCTGCGCCCCCAGGCAGAGACCCAGCACCGGGTCGCCTGCCTCCAGCCGCGCCTGGATCAGCGCCAACTCATCGCGCATCCAAGGGCAGGCGGGCTGATCCCGATCACCCACGCCCATCGTGCCGCCCAGCACCACCAGGATCTGACCGGGCTGTCGGAGCGGCGGCAGCGGATCCCCGCGGTCGAGGCGGCAGAGCGACCAGCTCCAACCGCGCTCAGAAACCAGGGCGGGCAAGGCACCAGGCCCCACCAGCTCCTGGTGCTGGAGTGCCATCACCTCCGGCGTCGGGCACCCGTGGGAGCGCACCATCCGCGCATCCCTCAGAGCCCCAGGCCGGGATCGAGCCAGTCACCCTTGAAGACATAACCGGCCTGGCGCACACCGCCGTTGGACTTCGGATAGTTGGCAAAGCCGACAACGGTGTTGCCATACAAGGAATTCCCCGTGGTGAGCACGCTCTCGGTCTTGGTTCCGTCCTCGCGCACATCCAGCGTCTGCCAGCGGGCTTCATCGCGAAATCCCCCTGACCTGCGGCGCTTCACCATCACCACGGAAGCCTGGCTGAGGTCATCGTCATCATTGAGCGAAACCGACGTAGCCGGCATCCAATAACGCCCCCTGCCATCGCGGTAAATGCCCTCGAAATGCGTCACCAGATCGGTGCGCTTGCGGTTGTTGTATGTGAACTGGGTGTAGTTGGAAAACGTGCCGGTCACGCTGTCGTAATCGATGAGGTAGCCGGCCCCTGCCTGCACCCCATCCCCGGACTGGAGCACCTTGCCAGCCCCTCCGGCAATCGTGTAGCTGCCGTTGCCGTTGTACCAGATGCCGTAGGCCGTATGGGTGATCAGGTCTCGATCATCCTGATCATCACTGGGGAACGCAATGCGCTTCTGCTTGCCGGTGGCGAGGCTCACCAGGAATGCCGTGGACTTCAGACTGAAATAACCGGTCCTGCCGTCCACATCGGCAAGATCCGTATTGCCTACCGCGAGCCCTCCGTCCACGGAGTGAACAAAGGTGTACGTACCGCCCACCTTGTCGCCATCCTGATCCACCACCTTGCCCTGCACCTTGCGGAAGCCACGCTTGGTGGAACCATCAAGAGCACCGGTGTAGGCAAAGCCCACGATGCTGGGATTGTCAGGCGTTGGGGTCTTGCGCCCCAGATTCCTGGTGTAGGCACCGACGTAGTTGACGAGCCCACCACCCAGATTGTCGGGGCCATAGACGCTGGTACCCGCCGCCCCATAGGAGCCGGGAACGGCGATCTCATACCAGTCACCAGAGCCGTTGCTGTTGTTGGCGGCGGAATTTGTCGAGCGATCCAGCGGCCCGAGATAGGAGAGGCCAAGGGGCTTGGGCCCCGGCGAATCATTGGCGCCCACCAGCAGGAACGTGCCCGGCTGATCACCCGCCTTGAGGCCCTGCAGATAGGTGACGGCCCGATCACCGGCGAAGGCATTGTATTGAAAGGGGGAAATCGTGCGTCCCTTGGACGCACCCTCCCGGGCCAGCCTCGACGACGCGATCGGTTCGAGATCTAGCACGTCGTAGAGATGCATTGACCCCAAAGCTAGAGAGGCTTACAAAATATCCTGCCGCGCTGAAACCAAACGTCAATCAACCGCATCTGCATGGTTTCGTTGACGTTCAAGGTCAGCCCGGGATGGCGCCACGTCCCCGAAACCAGCGCTTGCGGGTGTCATCCACCAGCACGATCAGCAGGGGAGCCAGCACCATCCAGCCCAGCCAGCCAGAAGGGAAGGGCGCCAGCTCCATCAAGGCGGCCAGGGGAGGCACCAGCACCAGAGCAACGGTGAGGCAGGTTTCCCAGGCGATTCCCAGCAGCAACAGGGGATTGGCCAGGAGCCCTGCCACGCCTGAAGCCGCCAGCACGGGCCGGGTGGTGCTGCGGCAGGCCAACAGCACGCCGAACTGCCCAAACACGATGGTGGTGAAGGCCGCCGCCGAGGCCTGGTGCTGCATGGCCAGCACGCTGGCGGTGGCCGTGCCCTGCAACAGGCTGGGGGCCAGCTCCCGCAGGGCCGACCCGTCGATGCCCTGGGCCCGCCAGGCCAGCAGGTAGACCGCCATCGAACAGGCCGCTTCGGTGCCCCCCAGCACCCCGTAGGCCCGCGCCATCAACCGCCGGTCGAGCAGGGGTTGGTCCCGGCGGCGGGGCTGCCGGCGCATCACCCCGGGCTCGGGAGGTTCGGCCCCCAGGCCCAGGGCCGGCAGCAGGTCGGTGCCCAGGTCGACCGCCAGGATCTGCAGCACCGTGAGTGCAGCCGGGATGCGCAGGGCCACCATCGCCAGGAAGGGGGCGATCTCCGGCACATTCGAGGCCAGGATGTAGGTGATGAACTTGGCGATGTTCGCCACCACCGAGCGGCCGTAGCGCACCGCTTCAGCGATGGTGGCGAAGTTGTCGTCGAGCAGCACGATGTCGGCGGCTTCGCGGGCCACATCCGTGCCCACCTGGCCCATCGCCAGCCCCACATCCGCCGCCCGCAGGGCCGGGGCGTCGTTGACCCCATCCCCGGTGACGGCCACCACCTCCCCCAGGGCGCGGTAGGCCTGCACCAGCCGTAGCTTCTGCTCCGGCGCCATGCGGGCAAACACCAGGCGGCGCCGGAACTTGAGCAGCTGGCGCAGCTGCACAGCGCTGAGGCGGTCGAGATGGCTGCCCTCGATCACCCGCACCGGATCGAGCTGGCCCGGCCCTCCGCCTGCGCCCTCCGGCTCGAGCAGGCCGATCTGCTGGGCGATGGCCTGGGCCGTGAGGCCATAGTCGCCGGTGACCATCGTCACCCGGATGCCCGCCTGGTGACACTGGCGGATGGCCTCGGGCACCTCGGGGCGCGGGGGGTCGTAGAGGCCCACCAGCCCGAGCAATTCCAGCTCGTTCTCCAGCTCTTCGGCCCGCAGCTCCTCATGCCGCGGCGCCGCGTCCGCCGCCGCCAGGGGGCGCTGGGCCACCGCCAGCACCCGGTAGCCCTGGCGAGCGAAGTGGTCGTTGGCCGCCAGGGCCTGGCCCCGCCGTTCCTCGTCGAGGGGCTGGCGGCCCAGGGCCGTGTGCACCGCCGTGCAGTGGCGGATCACCTCCACCGGGGCCCCCTTGGTGATCAGCAGCAGGCCGGCCTCCCCATCGCGCACCACCACGCTCATGCGCCGGCGGTGGGAATCAAAGGGGAGTTCCCGCTGGCGGGGGTGCCGTTGCTGCAGCTGCTGGGGATCGAGCTCCCGCTCGAGGGCCGCCATCAGCAGGGCCGATTCGGTGGGGTCGCCGATGGTGCGCAGGCCGCCCCGGCCCCGCTCCAGATGGGCGTTGGAGCAGAGGCAGGCCTGCTCCAGGAGCAGGGCGTCGGCGCTGGAGGCATCGCCGGTGGGGAGATCCGGCAGCCAGGTGGCCTCCACCACCATGCGGTTGCAGGTGAGGGTGCCGGTCTTGTCGCTGCAGATCACACTCACCGAGCCCAGGGTCTCCACCGCCGAGAGCCGCCGCACCAGGGCCTGGCGGCGGGCCATGCGCCGCACCGTGATCGCAAGCACCAGGGTGACCGTGGGCAGCAGGCCCTCGGGCACGTTGGCCACCAGGATGCCCACCGCAAACACCAGGCTCTCCAGGGGCTCCATGCCCACGAACAGCCAGCTGAGGGTGAAGCTCAGCACCGCCATCGACAGGGCGATGGCGGTGATCGTGCGCACGATCCGCCCCACCTGCTGCTCGAGGGTGCTGGCCCCGCGGGCGGTGGCGGCGGTGAGACCGGCCACGTGGCCGAATTCCGTCTCGGCGCCGGTGGCGTACACCAAGGCCTCGCCACGACCACTGGCCACGGTGGTGCCGGCGAGCACCAGGTTGGCCTGCTCGCGCATCGGCAGGCTGCCGCGCTCCGGCGGTATCGGCTGGGCATGCCGTGCCACCGGCAGGGATTCTCCGGTGAGCACGGCCAGGTCGAGGCTCAGGCCGGCGGCCTGCACCAGCCGGGCATCCGCCGGCACCTGATCCCCCTCCTCCAGAGCAATCCGATCGCCGGGCACGAGCTCGGTGGCCGCCAACTCCTGCAGCTGGCCATCGCGCCACACCCGTACCTGGCGAGGCAGGGCCTGCCGCAGCACCGCCAGGGTGCGCTCGGCCTGGAACTCCTGCCAGAACGAAAACAGCCCGTTGATCAGCACCACCGCCCAGATCGCCCAACCCAGCTGCGGGGTGCCGGCGGCAAAGGCCAGCGCCCCCGCCACCCAGAGCAGCAGGGCCATGAAGTGCACCTGCTGATCCGCCAGGCGCAGCAGCAGGGAGCGACGGGGCAGGGCCGGCAGCTGGTTGGGACCCAAACGCTCCTGGCGGCGGCGGGCCTCCTCCCCGCTCAGGCCCTCAGCCGTCGTCTGCAGGGCGGCTTCCAGGGCCTCCCGGGAAAGCGACCACACCGGCTCGGCGGCTGACAGTTGCATGGTGGGCGGGACATGGCGCCGCAGGCGGCCGGACGGTAGGCACGCCGGATGCGCACTGCCAGCGCTGGCCATGGCGAAACGAAACAGGGCGCCGCTGATCTGCAGCCGTGATGCAGATAGGACCGGTCGATCATTCCGCGCATCGGTACGGCTTGCGCCCATGCGTCAGAGCCGTCGTTGCGCGAGGCAACGATTCCAGCTCCAGTCATGGCACCGGCAGCCCGCGCCCTGGTCTCCTCAGCGGCCGGAGGCCTCTGCCCCCGTGTCGCTGCCGGTGTGGTGGCCCTCCAGGTGCTTTTCACAGGCCCAGGCGCCGGCAGGCGCGACGGCAGCCAGGCACGCCACCACCGCCAGGAGCGACACCAGGGGGGCGAACAGACGGGTCACAGGATCAGGCCAGTTGGCCGAACCATAGGCACGCCGGCCTTGCCTGCCCGCAGCCGTTCGCATTTCGGCACCGAACCTGGATCTGTCCTCTCGATCGGATCCGCCTTGCCTCAAACGGCGAGGGGACGGCTGGAGATCTCCACCAGAAAGGCCAGGGCCAGGGGGTCGGCGCCGCCGCGCCGCTGCCAACCCCGCGCCAAGGCCTGCAGCTCCAGGCGACGGGCCTGCAGACCGGCCAGGTCGGCGCGCAGCCGGGCCAGCAGACCCTGGTGCTGGCAGCGATCGATCGCCGCCCGCAGCTGCTGGCTGCGCTGGCGCACGGCCTCCACTTCCCGGCAGAGGCTGGCCAACAGGCTGTCGGAGGTGCGCACGGCCTGGGGAGCGCACTGGGAAGCAGCCATCCAGGAACCAGCCATCGAGACGCACAGGAGGCGCGGACGCGCCAAACAACGGATCCGCAACCTACGCAGACCACCGGGCCTTTTGCAAGCGATTCGCAATTGCAAAGGATTGATTCGGCGGGTGTCAGCCCGGCAGGATCACCCGGTTGATCACGTGCACCACGCCGTTGTCGCAGGCCACGTCGGCCGTGACGACCGTGGCGTTTTTCACCTCGAAGGGATCGGTGCTGCGAATGGGAATCGGCGCCCCCTCCAGGCTGGGCCACTCCGGCTGGGCGCAGAGCGCGGCGCGGCTGTGGGCCCCGGCGATCACGTGATACTTCAGGATCCGGGCGAGCTGGGGCGGGTTGTCGACCAGGGTCTGCAACGTGCCGGGCGGCAGGGCGGCGAAGGCCTCATCCACCGGCGCCAGCACGGTGAACGGGCCAGGCCCCTCCAGGGCCCCACGCAGGCCAGCCGCATCAACAGCCGCCAACAGGGTGTTGAAGCAGCCCACGGCGGCGGCGGTTTCGAGAATGGTGGCCATCAGCGGTAGTCCTGGCTCTGGATGTCGGGCAGGCGGGCTTCGGGGCGCAGGAAGCGATCCATCTGGGCCTCGAAGAACTGACGGTTGGCCAGCAGGTGCTTCGGATCGGTGTCGTCGAGCGGGTAGAGGAGGGCACAGCGCAGCGCCTGGATCACCGCCGAAGTGACGTTGTACATCGAGCGCTGGAAGGTGATGCCCAGCTGCACCAGCTGGTCCTCCTCGCCGCGCCGGTGCTCCCTGTAGAGCTCCTGCAGGTAGGGGGGGAGGAAGTGGAGCATGTCCTGCATCAGCAGGGTGGGGGGGATCCCGGCCGATCCCACCGGAAACACATCGGCGTAGAGGATGCCGTAATGGAAATCGGCCTGATCGGCCGGCACCTGGCCGGCCTGGGCGTTGTAGCTCTTGGTGCCGCGGAAGGGTGAGGTGCGGTAAAACACCGCCTCCACGTAGGGCAGGGCCGCTTCATAGAGCCAGGTGAAGCCCTCACTCATGGGAATGATCTCGAAGCACTCCCCGCGGATGAACACGTGGTGGTAGATCGGCCGGCCCGCCACGGCGAAGATGCCGTTCACCAGAAAGTCCATCGCCTGGGGCACCGAGGTGAGCTGGCCCTCGTCGTAGAGGTCGCTCATCTCAAAGAACACCGGCGCCATCACCTCCCAGAACAGGCCGAGATTGGCGGTGGTGCTGAGCTGGCGCACCTGCTCCAGGAACATCTCCGGGAACAGGGCATAGAGCCCCAGCATCAGGGGATTCCCGCGGAAATAGGCCTTGATGGCGCGGTCGGCGTTGGCCCTGTAGGCCTCGCTCTCCAGGTAGTCGTTGAAGCGGCCGCCCATGCCCTGGTGCCAGAGCATGGCCCGCATGCAGGCCTCGGCAAACTCCATGTTCACCCGGTCGTGCCAGAGGTGATGGAGCAGCTTGGGCATGCGGCGGGTTTCGCCGCGCTCCATGAAGGCCAGCAGCTCGGGATGGGCCTTCTCACCGCCTCGCCAGATGCGCAGCTGGGATTGGTCGCCCGCATAGCTGTTTGGGCGATCCAGATACTCCTGGGAGATGAAGTATTTGAAGGCGGGCAGCGGATTGAGAAACACCTGCTCGGCGATGTAGAGCAGGTCGCGCCAATAGAAATCCATCGGCACGGCGTAGGCCTTGTAGATGCCGATGATCTGCTGGAGGTTCTCCGGCGTGTCCGGCAGCATCGAACCGCCGGCCTCCAGCCGGTGGATCACCTCGGCATAGGGGTGGGTGGAAGGCGGAATCAGGGGCGTCCTGATGCCCGCTGGAGGGGTGGTGGTGGTCATGCGGGCAAGGACAACGACGGCGACGTAGGAGCCAGGGCCAGGTGATGCACCACCGGATCGCTGTGGCGCAGGGCGATGGCAGCAGTACTGGCCTCACTCCAGGCGGTGAGGCCGACGGGCCAGATACCGGCGAGCACCACCAGCGTGGTGAGCACGACGGCCGGCAGCCGTTCGCTCAGTCGGGTGCTCTGCCAGTCGGCGCGGTTGTTGTCGAGCCGGCCGAAGGCCACGCGGTTGAACAGGCGCACGGCATACACGGCGGTGAAGCCCGAGGCCACCAGGCAGATCAGGGTGGCGCGCGGGAACACTGTCCAGCTGCCCTCGAACACCAGCAGTTCGGCCGGGAACCCTGCCAGGCCAGGGATGCCGGCGGCCGCCATCAGAGCCAGCAGCATCAGGCCCATGGTGAAGGGCAGACCTCGGATCGGATTGAGCAGCCCGGAGAGCTCGGCGATCGCCGTGGTGCCTGTCTTGCGCTGAATCAGCCCCACGCAGTCAAACAACAGGGCCACGATCAGACCGTGAGCCAGCACCTGGGCCACGGCCCCCTGCAGGCTCATCGGTGTGGCGGCAGCCAGGGCCAACACCAGCAGGCCCATGTGGCCCAGGGAGCTGTAGGCCATCAGACGGCGGATGTCGGTGGCGACCACAGCGTTCAGGGCGCCGTAGACCGCACTGACGGCACCGGCGGCAGCGATCCAGGGGGAGAACGCACTCCAGGCATCGGGCAGCAGACCCACCCCGAAGCGCAGCAGACCGTAGGCCCCCAGCTTCGACACCACACCACCCAGCAGCATCACCACCGGTGCGGGCGCCTCCGCGTAGCTGATCGGCTGCCAGCCATGCACCGGCACGATCGGCAGCTTGATGCCGAAACCGAGCAGCAGCAGCCCCAGCACCAACATCTGCGCTGAGGGAGGCAGCGGTGTGGCCGCCAGGGCCTCGAAACTGAAGCTCACGGCGCTGTCGGCACCGGAGGCGCCCTGGCCGAACCAGCCGAAGGCCAGCACGCCACCCAGCAGGCTCAGGCCCGATACAGCCCCGAACAGCAGAAAGCGCACTGCGGCGCCGGCGCGGCGCTCACCGCCCCAGATCGCCACCAGCAGGGTGGTGGGGATCAGCACCAGCTCGAAGGCCAGCACGAACAGCAGGGCATTGCGGGCCAGGAAGGCCCCCACCACACCGAGATTGGTGGCCAGCATCAGGGCGAAATAGAGCCTCGGGCGGCTCTGATCGGCTGGAGAGGCCAGCACCGCCATGGCGGTGATCAGGCCGGCGAGCAGCACCATCGGCAGCGAGAGCCCATCGAGGCCCAGATCCAGGCTGAGGCCCAGCCGGGGCAGCCAGGTGAGGCTGAGATCGGCGGGCGGCTGACGCCAGGCCACCAAGCCCACCACCAGCTGAGTCAGAGCGGTGGCCGCGGCCACGCCCCGCACCAGCAGCGGACGGCTCTGAGGCAACAGTGGCAGCACCAGGCCCGCCACCAGGGGGAGCAGCAACAGCAACAGAAGGGTCATGGCGGTGTCCTCAGGGCAGCACGGTGGACACGGGGCGCGGATCCCCAGCGATCAGCCAGGCCGCCATCAGCAGCACCCCCAGCACGAGGGTGAAGGCATAGGCCTGGGAGCGGCCGGAGGTGGTGAGGCTCAGGCGCCGGGCACCGGCCAGAGCGGCGGCACCGGTGCCGCCGCTGAACCCATCCACCAGGGTGCGATCACTCCAGGCACCGAAGCGGGCGAGGGCCAGCACCAACGCCACCACGGTGCGGTGGTAGAAGCGCTCGGTCTGCATGTCGTGGGCCAGCCAGTCCTGGAGGCCTGCCAGGGACGCGGGCAACTGGGCCAGGCCGTGGGGGCGCAGGTAGAAGGCGGCTGAGAGACCACCGCCCACCAGGGTGGAGAGCAACAGGGGCCAGGCCAGCGGCCCCCAACCGGGGAGGGGGGTGAGGGCATAGACGCCGTTGCGGACGAGCAGCTGGGGCAGGTGCAGCACCAGGCCCATCACCACGGTGGTGGGCAGCACCATCAACCAGAGCACTTCCGGGGAGCGGGCCGTGAAGGGGGTGGGGCGGCCCGCCCAGATCTGGCCGAAGATGCGGATCAGGCCGGCACTGACCAGGGCGTTGGTGAGCAGCACCACCCCGCCCAGCAGGAGGGGATTGGCACTGGCAGCGGTGAGCGCAAGCAGCTCGCGCAAGGCGGCAAAGCCGGTGAAGGGGGGCAAGGCCATCAGGCCGGCCGCTCCGGCCAGGAAGGCCATCCCCACCAGCGGACGCTTGCCCCACAGGCCCCCGAGCTGGGTGAGGTCCTGGGTGACATTGCTGATCACGATCGTGCCGGTCGACATCAGCAGCAGGGCCATCGGCAGGGGGTACACCAGCAGCAGGTGCTCCGCCACGGCGAAGCCCCCCAGCCCCACCGCCACGAACAACAGCCCGAGCCAGCTGCTCACCAGAAACGAAAGGGCCCGCTTCACATCCACTTGGGCCAGGGCGATCAGCGAGGCCACCACGGCCGTGGAGGCACCCACCACCACCAGCACGCTCTGCACCAGGGGACTGAGCTCCAGCAGGGGCTCGAGCCGCAGCAGCACCCAGGCACCTCCCACCACCACCACCGCATTGCGCAGGATGGTGGAGGGCAGGGGGCTCTCCATCGCCTCATCCAGCCACAGGTGCAGCGGGATCTGGGCGCACTTGCCCATCGGGCCAGCGATCAGGGCCAGCAGGATCAGCTGGAAACCCGGCGGCAGAGGCGTGCCGTTGTTGCTGAGGTCGGCGGCCCAACCCTGCAGGCCGTGGAAGTTCCAGGTGCCGGCCACCGGCAACAGGGCGATCACGCCGGCCAGCAGGATCAGGTCGCCGATCCGCTTGGTGAGGAAGGCATCGCGGGCCCCCTTCACCACAAGGGGCTGGTTGTACCAGGTGCCCACGATCAGGTAAGTGCCCAGGGTGAGCAGCTCCAGGATCACGTAGCTGAAGAACACCGAGTCGGTGAGCACCAAGGCGCACAGGCCCGCCTCGAAGAAACTGAGGCAGCCAAAGAACCGCGGCCAGCCCCAGTCCATCTCCAGATAGCCGATGGCATACACCTGCACCAGCAGGTGCAGGCCGGTGATCACCGCCATGGCGATCAGGGCGGGCTCGGTCACCAGGCCATCAAAGCCGATGTGCAGACCGGCGGTGTCCAGCCAGGTCCAGCTGAAGGTGATTGGCCTGTAGAGGGCCTCAGCGCCGGCGCGGGCATTGGTGTGCAGGGCCGTCAGGGCCACCAGGCTGTGGCCGAAGGCCACGGCCACCATCAGCAGGTTGAGGTAACCGCAGGGGCGCGGGCCCGTGCGGGAAATCACCCCGGGCGACCAGGCCAGGGAGGCCACGGCCGCCAGCAGCGGATAGAGGGGGATCAGCCAGGCCGCCTGGAGTGCAGTGACGGTCATGGGGCAGGCAACGGGGGGGGCACTGCGAGGCAGTGGCCCGAAAAGCTAGGGCGACGCCCTCCGCTTTGGGTTCAGAAGGCCCGGAACCGCCTCAAGCTTCGCCCTCACGGCGACGACCGCCGGGAAAGGGCCAGAACCGCAGTCGTGACCGTCGCTTGCGGGCTGCCTTGAGCCGGCTGGGATCCACCGGGATGGCCCGGGGGCGGTAGTCCACCTGTTGGAGGCGCTGAATCGCCTCGGGGACCGAGAGGGGCTTGGCAAATAGAAAGCCCTGGGCCTTGGCCACGCCCTGCTGGATCAACCAGTCGCGTTGGCTGGCCGTTTCCACCCCTTCAGCGGTCACGCCCAGGCCCAGATCGGTGAGCATCGTGAGCATGGTGCGCAGCAGGGTACGGGGGGATTCGTCGCGGCCATCAATCCTGTCGACGAAAGCCCGATCCACCTTCACCCCCTGAATAGGCAGGGAGATCAGGCGGGCCAGGGAGGAGTAACCGGTGCCGAAGTCGTCGATGGCGATGGACACCCCGCGGGCCACCAGCTCGTCGAGAAACTGGTCAAAAGCTGCGGTGGTGTCCTGGAAACTGTCTTCCAGCAATTCCACCTGCAGGGTCCAGGCTGGAGGCCAGGGATTGTCGTCGATCAGGCTGAGCAGACGGCTGCGCAGCTCGAGATCCTCCAGCAGGATCCCGGAGAGGTTCACGCTCATCGTCATCTCCCGGCGGGGAATGGGCTGGGCCAGCAGGGGCATCGCCGCCAGGGTCTTTTCGATGATCAGCAGGTCGAGCTCACCGGTGAGACCACTCTCGGTGGAGAGGGGAATGAAGCTGCCCGGCTGCAGCAGCGTGCCGTCATGGGGCCAGCGGGCCAGGGCCTCAAAGCCGATCGGATCGCCACTGCGCAGGTCGACGATCGGCTGAAGATGGGGCTCGAGCAATTTGCCGGCCACCGCCTCACGGAAAGCCGATTCGAGGCGATAACTCTCCCGGGCCGCCCCCCGCGATTCCGCATCAATGAAGCGGGAAGTACTGCCACTGGAGCGGCGGGCCATGCGCACGGCCATGCTCGTGTCGGCCAGCATCGCCTCGACCGTCTCGTAGTTCTGGCGGTAGGTGGCAATGCCGATGGAGACGCCCATCGACAGGGACTGCACGCCATTGCGATAGACCTGGCTGGCAAAGGCGATCACCCGATCCGAGACCCGCTGCACATCGGATTCCTCCACCTCGTAAGGCAGCAGCACCACCAGTTCGGCATCGGCGAAGCGCGCCACGGAAGCCGCCTTGGGCACGGCTGCCAGCACCCGCCGCGCCGCCTCATCCATGAACTCCTCTGCCACCGTGCCGCCCAGGGTGGCGTTCACCCGCTCGTAGTCCCGGAAACGGCAACGCATCAGGGTGAAGGGCGAGCCCAGCTCCATGCCGAACATCAGCTCCAGCATCTGCACCATCTGATCGCGGCTGATCAGGCGCTCCAGGGAAGCCAGTCGTCCCAGGGGGGAGTCCCTCAGGCGCTCATGCTCCAACCCCTGCTGGCTGCGTGAAAGCAACGCGGCCTCGCGCAGATACTGGAGTTGCTGCACAGTGAGGGAAGCCAGGCGGCGCAGGCTGTCGATCTGCTCCTCGTTGAGCTGGTGGGGCCGACGACTGATGGCGCACAGGCTGCCCACCACAAAGCCCTTGGCGGTGAGCAGGGGAAATCCTGCATAGAAACGCACCTGAGGATCACCGGTCACCAGGGGGTTGTCGGCGAAACGGGGATCCAGCAGGGCGTCGTTGATGATCAGTGGATCGCGCTGCAGGATCGTGTGCCCGCAGAACGAGACCCGGCGCGGTGTCTCCTGCTGGCCCATGGGAGCCCCGACACAGCTCTTGAACCACTGGCGCTCGGCATCCACCAGGCTGACAATGCCGATCTCGGTGCCAGCCACCCGGCGGGTGAGCTCACTGATGTCATCGAAATTGGCATCCGCCTCGGTGTCGAGAACGGCATAGCTGTGCAGCTCCTGCAGCCTGGCTGCCTCGTCGTCGGGGATCCGGGGTTCTTCCATCTCAGACAGACATCACGCAGGCAGGCGTCTCTCAGGCAGCAAGGTCACCGGCTGAGCTGCAGGCGGGAGAGCGCTTCAGCATCAGTCCAATCCACACGGTTGCGACCGGCGTGCTTGGCGGCATACAGGGCCTTGTCGGCCGCCGTGTAGAGGTAATCAAGGTTGTAGCCGCAGTCTGCCGTTGCTGCTGCACCAATACTGGCGGTGATCGGCAACTGGCGGCCGTTGTAGCCAACCCGGTTCATCTCCAGTTGCAGACGCAACCGCTCCAGCACCTTGCGCCCCCCCTCCTTCGAGCTGGAGAGCAGGAGGGCAAACTCCTCCCCACCAAAGCGACAGACCAGGTCATCGGGTCGCAGCACCGTGGCCAGCACTGCTGCCACCGACACCAGGGCCACATCCCCACAATCGTGGCCGTAGGTGTCGTTGATCCGTTTAAAGTGATCGATATCGAGAATCGCGAACACCAGGTCTGCGCCTCTCTCCTCCGCCTCAGCCAAAATCTCCATCGCCGTCTCCATGAACGACGTGCGGTTGGCCAGCTGGGTGAGGCCGTCGGTCTGGGCGGCCTGGTTCAGGCGAGGGAGGAGCCGGGCCGTGAGCACATACCAGAGGGTGCCGGTGAGCAAGCCGCCCAGGAGCAGAGCCAGCACCATCAGCGCAACCAGATCCTGGGCGAAATCCGCCATCACCACACCGGTGTCGAAGTTGGCGATCACCAGAAAGGGCTGACTGGGAAGACCCAGGTCGCGGGGGGGCTGCTGCACCGGCCGTACCACGGTGAAGCTGCCGGTGCGCAGAACGAAATCCGAGGAGCGAAATTCCAGGCACTCGGCCTGGGAGCGGCTGAAGCAGGCCACCACCTGGCGGAAATCAACGTCGTCGGTCTCCACCCGACTCACAATGGGGTCGGTGATTCTGAGGCGGCGCCAGGCGGGACGGGAAGCGTAGGCAATCCTGCCCTGGGCATCCACCACCAGCAACACATTCATGCCATCGAGGCGGTCGGCCCGCACGGTCTGGCCTGGCCATAGGCCTCCAGCAGGCCCTGGCGGGCATCGTCACTCATCGGGGCTCGCAGGGAGGCCTCCACCACCTGAGCCGCCTGCTCCCCCTCCTGGATCACTTCCCGGTGCCGCTCCACCAGATCGATGGTGGCCAGGGCGAGGAAGATCAACGTCACACTGCCCACCCCGTAGGCGATCAGCAGGCCACGCAGGAAAGTCGCCGACTGTCGCAGGAAGCTGGGCAGGCGAATCATCACTGGCGGGTGTGGCGTTGGATCACGCCGACGATGTCCTGCAGGGAACCGTCGAGCTTGCGATGGGCCTGTTGCTCGGAGAGGAGGAAGGCTTCGAGCTCCACCAACGCCAGCGGCTTCCCGTCATCGACCTGGGAAAGGCGCTGGCGCAGCGCCTCACCGAAACGATCGGCATCGCTGAGGGCCTGACGGGCGGCCTCGAGCTCGCTCTCCAGACCACGCAAGGCGCTGATGGGGACACCAGCCTGCTGCTTGAGGGTGGTGATATCGACCTGGTTGGCCACATAGAAATCGGGATTCCCCTGTGTTCCTCCCACGGGGTAAAGGGTGAGGCGATTCCAGAAGCGTGTGCCATCCTGCCTGTAGTTGACCAGCTCTCCCGTGTAGGGATCTCCAGCAGCAATGGACTCTCGGATCCTGCTCACCTCCCGCGGGTCGGTATCAGGGCCCTGCAGGAAGCGGCAGTTGTAACCGATTGCCAGATCCTTGGAATAGCCTGTCAGGGCTGTAAACGCATTATTCACATAGATCAACGGTGCATCGGGCTTGCGCATGTCCGCCACCGAGATGCCCACGATCGAGTAATCCACCACACTGCCGAAAATGGCGAGCTCCTGCAGCTGATCGGCCATGCGCGCGGCCAGTGCCGACTCCCGCTCATTGGCATCCACGAGCTTGCGGTTGGCCTGCTCGAGCTTGCGGCTTTGGCCGCGGAAGACGCTGGTCGCCCCGAGCGATACCAACCCCAGCAGGCCCACATAGCCGAGCAGGAAATTCAGGCGTCCGAAACCATCCACCCGCAGCCCACGGACGGTGACCTCCTGGATGCCACGCACATCGCCCACCTTCCAGTCCCGCTTGGGGGAATCGGGGTGGGCGTTGTGGCAGGTCACGCAGGCCTGACGCATCAACACCGGCGTGGCCAGGCGATAGGCGGAGCGGCCAAGTCCATTGCCCTGAAGATGGGTGAAGGTTTTGCGCTCAGGGTCCGTGCGAAAGGTCTCGAGGGCTTCGCGCTCAAACGTGTCGAGAGGCCGCGACACCCGCTTGGCGAAGGGATAATCGGAGATGAATTCGTAAGCAATGCGGCCATCGCTGTGGGCGTTGTCAAACAGAGCCCCCAGTTCAATCGAGAGGGTGGCGGGAATCGGGATCCCGCCGTGCACATTGCGATAGTCCTCGGTGTAGATGGCCTTACCATCCGCCGCCTGCAGGCGGGCGATCACGTTGTCGGCGTAGTAAGCGCGGATGCCGGTGGCCAGAGTGGAGATTTCATCGGCCTGCAGCTCCATCTGGGCCACGGTGGCCCCGGAAACGGCCTGAAACATCACCACCGGCAGCAGCAACAGGCTCGCCAGCAACAGCCACAGCACCGCGTCCGGGCGCACGACCAGCTGGCGGAGGCGGCGGAGCCACACCCCGGGGGTGAAGGCGTGCAACAGGTCGGGCCAGCGCCGCCGCTCAGGCATGCAGGAGCCTCATTTGATGCCTCACATACGTTAAGGGAAGCTCGACCCCCAGCCCACAGGCCTTGCTCAGTCGGCGTCGATACAGCTGCCACGGTCGAGCAGGCGCACGGGCTGGCCGGGAGCCTGGGCTTCAAATCGCGCCTGGCCGTCACGCTCGAGAATCAAGCGCAGCACTTCGTTCGGGCGACTGCCGAACAGATCGTTGCGCAAGAACACATCAATGCGGTATCTGCTGGCACCGGGCGAGGCGAGGGTGCCCTTGCTTTCCCGCCCCTCGCGCAGGGCATCGGCGTGCTCGCCCCCGCCCAGCTTGTAGTCGCTCACCACGCTGGCGGTGCCGCGCTGCTCGGAGACATGCAGATGCACGGCCCCCTGCTGGCGGAAGTCGCAATCAATCATCGTGAGCAGGTCTTTGTCGGGAGCCCCGCCCAACCCACTGCACGCCGCCAGGGACAGCGGCACCAACCCGCCCGCAAGCCCGGCCAACAGACCACGGACACGCCGCATCGCCGAACCTGGCTGGCCGGGGGATGCTGTCACCCGGGCGACCCCAGAGCTGGCGAAAGCTGGACCAGAACCCAGCCAGTTGCGACAGAAGGGAAGCAGGTTGTCCTCATCCATGCCTGAGGCAGCAGGCTAAACACCAGATGCGGTATTTCGGTCAGACAACCGACGAATGTTGCCAGCCTTTAGAAACAAAACGTGAACCCTGGGGTGGCGCTCTCTCACCCTGCCCCTCCCAGGGCCGTGCACCCCGCCCCGGCGGGCCGAGGCAGCTTGACCAGCCCTAGAAGGCGGTGGGATAATGCCTAAAAATTGACGGTATGGCAGGCACCACGCTCACAGCCGAGGGCTGGTCAGGCGGTTCAAGCGGCACCTGGAACAACCGGGCCAATGTCGTTGTTGACACGAAGAACGGCGTCCGCACCCGGGGAGGCGATCTCATTGATGCCCTCAAGGGCAATGATGTGATCCGGGGTGAGCAGAAGAACAATCCCGGCGTGATCATTCCCAGGGGCCGGGAAGAAGGCGAGAAACGTGGTTTTTTACAGCTCGGAGACAACAACGACACCATCACTGGAGTCAGCCAGAACACCCCTGGCATTGACAATCGCGGATTCATCTTCACAGGATCTGGACGCGACCTGATTACGGGTGAAGGCACCACCGCCATCCGCAACCGGGGATTCATCTTCCTCCAGCGGGACGACGACACCGTTGATGTGCGCGAGGGCGGCATTCGCGGCGGTGGCTTCATCGATCTCGGCGGTGGCCTGAACACCTTCATCGGCTTCGGCAATCACCGCCTCTACGCCGGGGGCGTCGACACCGACAGGCTGCTGCTACCCAAGGGCACCTACACCATTCGACGCGACTCGCGGCGCCGCTACAGGGTGGAGCGGGGCGAAAACACCCTTGAACTGTTTGATTTTGACCAGGTGGGAAGCATCAACGGCGACCGCCAAGACCGCATCACCCTGGATTCGGGCGGCATCCTGGTGGTGCGCGGTGACGGCTCCATCAACTTCAGCTGAGGGCCTTCTGCAGACGGGCCCAGCAAAAAACCTCGTCGGCCCCAGCCATTGGAGGCATGACGAGGTTGATTTGGCCCAGGGTGCTGATCACCACTGAAGCAAGGGCCGGCGGTCAGCTGTGCTGGCGCAGAATTTCAGTGCACGTGGTCACACATTCGCCATCATCGAGGGAGCAGGTGGTGATGCACTCGAAGTAGGCCTCCACGGGATCGGCGTGCACCGGCTCAGCGCCAGAGCCACCCACCAGTCCAGACCAGCCCACTCCCTGCTGGCCGGCAAGGTGCCGATCACTCCCGAAGTCAGCACGGTGGATGGTCATGGCTGATCCGCGAACAGACCATCAACGTATGCCTGTCAGGAATCCTGCACAAGCAAGTTGAGCAGGGATACTCAGGCTGAGGTCACAGACTGTGAAGCGGCGGCACCAGCGGACGGCACGGATGGATCGGCTGGACGAACCGGGAGCAGCGGCCGCTGGCTCAGGTCCACACATAGAAGAGAATGGTCGCC
The DNA here is from genome assembly GCA_016882525.1 of Cyanobacteria bacterium M_surface_10_m2_119. Classification (GTDB taxonomy): domain Bacteria; phylum Cyanobacteriota; class Cyanobacteriia; order PCC-6307; family Cyanobiaceae; genus NIES-981. The sequence continues at coordinate 20,574 of VGPU01000023.1, forward strand.
ACCACCATCAGCAGCAACGGGATCAGCAGGGAGGTGGGAAAAACGGCAAGCAGACTGGCCAGGGAGGCAGCAAGCAGGAGCGTCACCAGAATCACCAAGGCGGTGAACAGGATTCGGCGACGGCTGGACACGCTCGAAAGCCTCGGATTGCTCCCAGGGTATCCACCGGCACGGGGACCGTTCCCCATGGCTCCGCATCCCCAGGCCGATGTCGTCATGACCTGTCGTGATCACGGCTGGATGCAATGGGTTGGTGGAGTTGCACTGAATCTCTACAGTCGAGATCTGGCCCATGGAGGCCAGCGCCGCCCGCAGTCCCCGTGAAGCTCCTGTTGCTGTCATTTCAACCCCTGGGTTCCTGCGGGGCCCGGGCCATGCCGCCGGTGTGAGCTGATGGACGGAGGCTTATTCAAACTCGGCAGCCAGGATCGCCGCAGTGGCAGCGACCGGCGCGGCCAATCGCGCTTTCGCCCGGAGGACGAAACCGATGCCGCCGCCGAAGAACGCGGTGTGCTCGATTGGCTGAGCGAGGAGGAACGGGAGGATCGCCGCAGCGGCAACGACCGGCGCAGCGCAAGCGAGCGCCGGGGCAGCGTGCACAACCGGCGCGATGAGCGCCGGGTGATCCCCTTTTCGGTCGCCCCCCGCGGCGAGGTGCGCACCGCCGACGGGGAGCACTGGCACTGTTCCCTCTGGGATGTGAGCCGCAGTGGCCTCTGCCTGGTGGCCAACCAGTCATTTGAACTGACCCTGGGCTGCGAGCTGCAGGTGTCCCTCTATGAAGTGGTGGGGCTGGGCAGCATGTTCTTCAAGGCCGAGTTGCGCTGGTTTGCGACCGATGAGTTCCAGACCTATCTGGGGCTGCAATTCACCGATCCCAGCATGCTGCCCGAAGGCACCTTCCTGGAGCGCTACCTGCAGGCCCGCTTCGAGACCTGACCCCCCCTTGTCCAGCCAGCGATGACCAACAGCCTCGCGCCCGAGACCATCCTGGAGCGGGAACGCCAGAGCCGCCGCCAGGGATCGGGACTCGAGGCCGGTGACCTGGCGGGTCGATGGCGCCTGGTGGAGCTGTGGAGCCGGGAAGGCACGCCCCTGCCACGTCAGGCCTCCGCACTGGCCTGGCTAGGGGCCAGCCTGCAACTCACGCCCCACGGCGAAGGCGACAGCCGCGCTCTGGAGGTGGGCAATGCCGTGCGGGTGGGCGGGCTGCGGCTGCAGTTCCGCGGTGAGGGGCGGCTCACGGGGCGGCGGCCCCTGCTGCGCTTCAGCTTCCAGCAACTGGAGCTTCACCTGGGAAACCGACTCCTCTGGCAACGCCATCTGGCCGCACCCGCCCCCGGGGGCGAACCCTTCTTTGCCCTGATCGCCCGGGGCATGGACGGGGATGGCCCCTGGTTGCTGGCCCGGGGCCGCGGGGGCGGCCTGGCCCGCTGGCGTTGCCCCTGAAGGTGACGCCTCTCCTGGCGCGTCAGCCGCGCAACTGCCGGGCCAACAGGGTGTAGAGATAGTCAGGATCGCGATAGTGACCGGGCAGACAATGATGCAGCGTTGCCAGACGCTGCCAGCACACCGTTCGCCTCACCTTGGCGATGGTCTTTCCCTCCTGAATCAACAAGCGCAGCGCTTTACAGTAGAGAGAGTAATTCGCCTCAAGTTCAGCAATCGTGAGGCGTGGGGCTTCCGGTGAGCTGAGAGTCATGGCGCTGATTCCTGGGTCGTGACACCCGCAGACCGGCCTGGTTGGCCAGCCTGGTTGACCTTGGTGTCACTCTGCGCCCAGTGGCAGGACCACCGATCCCCCCATCCGGGGACAATCGCCGTTCAGAGCTGCACCATCCCGCAACGCATTCCCTTGAGCACCGCCTGCAGGCGGTTGTTCACATCGAGGGTTTTGAGCAGCCGTTTGGTATAGATTTTTGCGGTTTCTTCACTCACCACAAGCTGCTCTGCGATTTCCTTGTCGCTGAGGCCGCTGGCCAACAGATCGAGCACCTCATATTCCCGCGGGGTCAGTCGCGGACAGCTGAGGTAAGGGAGATTGCCGGAGCGCAGTGAGGGGCTGCGGTAGCTGTGGTGTCCCATCACCGCCATCACGGCGGCCTGCAGGGGGCGCTGGTCACCGATGAAATCGGCCTCCGCCACCACAGCCTCCAACCAGGGAGCATCGACGTACTGGGCGGGGATCACATCCCCGAGAGCGAGCACCACCACCCTGAGCTGGGGCTGGGTCTCCCGAGCCTTGCGCGCCAGCTCAAAACCGCTGCCGGTCTCCAGATAATCGGTGCAGATCAGCAGTTCATAGGGCTCGCGGCCCAGGTACTCCAGGCAGGTGGGGGCATCGGTGACCGCGCAGCCAATGCGGGTGCGGTCCTGGAAGCTCTCACACACCGCCCGCAGCAGGAAGCGCCCCTTCATGGCAATGGCCACCTTGCCCTGAATCGCCACCGACAGCAGCACCTGGTCGAGGGTGGTGCCCTCCAGGCTGCCGAGAAAGGGAGTGAGGTCCACCGAACCGCCTCCGGCTGGGCCGGGTTCTGACCTGGATCCTGCACCAACGGCAGGCCCGCACGCGGATCCCCCGCCCAATTACCCCCATTTGGGGACGTGGAACACAGGCGACTTCGTAACGCAGCCGGCCCTCAGGTCCTCAGCGCCTGCCGCCTCAGCAGATGCGCGGCAACAGTTCACCACTGCCGGGCAGCAGCAGACGCTCCGTGCCGAAGGCGGTGCGCAGCAGCACCCGCGGCATCCCGGCCGGTGCTGCGCTGCTCACGCATCCCACCAGGGCTCCCCCGGATGCCCCCAGTACAGCCAGGGCCTGGTCCTTCTGGGCGGCGGGCACCACGGCCACGAACCGGCCCTCATTGGCGAGTTGCAGCGGATCAAACCCCAGCAGATCACAGGTGCGGGCCACCGACCCGGAGACCGGCACCGCCGCCTCCTCGAGCAACAGGTCACAGCCACTGCCCTCGGCGAGCTCCGCCAGGGCACTGGCCAGGCCGCCGCGGGTGAGATCCCTGAGGCAATGGGGGCGCACCCCGGCTGCGAGCAGCGCCTCCACCTGGGGCCAGAGGGGAGCGCAGTCGCTCTGCACCGGCGGCTGGAGGTCAAGGGCGTGGCGAGCCGCCAGAATCGCCACGCCATGGCGCCCGAGATCACCGCTCACCAGCAGCACATCGCCAGGCTGGATGGCGGTGGGATCGACGGGGTCGGGGAGCTCCAGCAGCCCCACGCCACTGGTACTGATGAACAGGCCATCGGCCTTGCCCCGCTCCACCACCTTGGTGTCGCCCGTGACGATCGTGAGACCACAGCGGGCCGCCGCCGCCGCCATGGAGGCCACCACCCGCCGCAGCAGCGCCAGCGGCAGCCCCTCCTCCAGGATCAGCGACACGCTCAGGTGCAGGGGCCGTGCCGCCGCCATGGCCAGATCGTTGGCGGTGCCGATCACCGCCAGGCTGCCGATGTCGCCCCCCGGAAACTCCAGCGGCTGCACCACGTAGCCGTCGCAGGTGAAAGCCAGGGTGCCGGCGGCGGCCGGCAGCTCCAGCAGGGCGGCGTCGTACAGCAGCGGCTGCCCCTATCCCTCCGGCCGGCCACATAGCGGCAGCAGCTCCTGGCGGATCATCTGCTGCATCACACTGCCGCCGCCGCCATGGGCCAGGAGGATCCGGTCGCTCATCGCGGCAGGAGGGGTCGCGGGGCCCCCAGAGGGGTGGATGCTACACTCTGTAGTGGCCACCGACGTTCGGGGCAGATGCCATGGCTGCGCGATCAGCAATGCGATCGGCAGTTCAGCGGGCGGCCCAGATCTCCCTGGCCCCCTACACCCTGCTCAGCGGAGCCAAGTCGTTCCGCGACAACGCGGTGATCGGCAGCCGCCGGCTCAACCGGCTGGGGCTGCATGTGGGTCGCATCCGCCTGGCCGACGCCCTCACCGCCCAGCGGCGGGCGCGGCTGGGCCGCCAGCTCAGCGCCGCCGACCGGGCCCACTACGCCGAGCACGGCTATCTGATCCGCGAAAACCTGCTGCCCGCCGAGCAGTTCGCCGCCCTGCGCCAGGAGGTGTACGGCAGCAGCTGGCCGCTGCTGGAGATGGGCCAGGGCAGCACCATCACCCGCCGGGTGGTGCTCGACCGGGCCGCCCTGGCCAGCAGCCATCCCACCCTGGCGGCCCTGCTAGCCGACGCGGAGATCCGCCGGCTGATCCGCTACGTGGCCGGCACCGGCGCCGAGCCGATCTTCTCCCTGCAGGCGATCCTCAGCGGCCTGCCCAGCGCCACGGCCGACCCCCAGACCCATCTGCACGCCGACACCTTCCACTCGCTCGCCAAGGCCTGGTTCTTCCTGCACGACGTGGAGGCCAGCGCCGGCCCCTTCGCCTACGTGCCCGGATCACAGCGCATGACCCCCGAGCGGCTGGCCTGGGAGAAGCAGCAGAGCCTCAGCGCCGCCGATCACCCGATCAAGTACCACGCCCGCGGCTCCTTCCGCGTCAGCGCTGACGACCTGCGGGCGATGGGACTGCCGCCGGCCCGCCGCTTCGCCGTGAAGGCCAACACCCTGGTGGTGGCGGACACCCGCGGCTTCCACGGCCGCACCCCCAGCGAGCAGCCCGGCTGCCGGGTGGAGCTCTACGCCTCCCTGCGCCGCAACCCCTACCTGCCGTGGAACGGCCTCGATCCCCTCAGCCTGCCGGGGCTCTCCGGGCGGATCGGCAGCCTGCAGCAGGTGGCGCTGGAACAGCTCGCTCAGCTGGGGCTGGCCAGGATGCCCTGGGTGCCCCGCGGTGAGGGGCGGATCGACGCCCCATCAACGGGCGGCCGGTAGCGGTAATAGGCGGCGCAGGCCCCCTCACTGGACACCATCCGCGCGCCGAGGGGGTGCTCCGGTGTGCAGGTGACCCCAAAGGCGGGGCAGTCGGGCGGGCTGGCCAGGCCGCGCAGGCTCCGGCCGCTGATGCAGGGGTCCGCAGCGGCGGTTCGGTTGCCCTGCATGGTGGGGATGCCGAAGCGCTCGCGGGCATCAAGCCGGCGGTAGGGGCCGCGCAGGGCCAGGCCACCACCCGGCAGCACCCCGAGGCCCCGCCAGGGTTGATCGACCACGGCGAACTCCTCGGCCAGCTGGCGCTGGGCAGCGGGGTTGCCCGCCGGGCGCACCACCTGGCCGTAGGCGTTCCCCACCACGGCCCGGCCCGCCTCCAGCTGGCGCACACCGGCCACCAGCCCGGCCATCAGCTCCAGCGGCTCGAAGCCGCTCACCACCACCGGCACCCGCTGGGCCGCCACCAGGGCCTCCAGCTCCGCCAGCCCCATCACCGCGCCCACGTGGCCCGCCGCCAGGAAGCCCTGCACCTGGTTGGCGGGGTCGGCCAGGATCGCGGCCATCGCCGGCACCACGCGCACGTGGGCCACCAGCAGCGACAGGTTCTCCAGCCCCAGAGCCAGGGCCTGGCGGGCGAGCAGGGCCGTGGCCGGGGCGGTGGTCTCGAAGCCCACCGCCAGGAACACCACCTGGCGCTCGGGATGGGCGCGGGCCAGCGCGATCGCCTGCAGGGGGAGGTGAGCAGGCGCACGTCGCCGCCAGCGGCCCGCACGCCCAGCAGGTCGTCGCCGCTGGCGCTGCCCGGCACTCGCAGCATGTCGCCGTAGGAGCAGAGAATCACCTCGGGGCCGCGGGCCAGCCGCAGGGCCGCGTCGATCGTGGCCGCCGGGGTCACGCACACCGGGCAGCCGGGGCCGTGGATCAGCCGCATCCCCGGCGGCAGGAGCTGGTCGAGGCCCCAGCGCACGATCGCGTGGGTCTGGCCGCCGCACACCTCCATCAGGGTGCAGGGGCGCGTGGGGATCGCCGCCAGCTCCGCCGCCAGGGCCTGCACCCCCGCTCGCTGGTTCATGGCACCAGCCCGGGCCAGGGGCCCTGCACCTCCCGCACATACTGGGCCCGCTCGTAGTCGCCGGGGTTGGCGCAGCGCTGCTGGCTCATGCAGCCCTGCAGCTCGCGCACCGAGCCATAGTCGTGCTCCATCAGCCAGGTGCTGAGCTCATCCTCGATGCCGCGCAGCCGCTCCGGCCATCAGCAGCCGCACCACATCGCTGCCGCGCTGCACGCCGCTGCTGGCAGCCAGATCGAGGGGCTCGCGGCCGTGCAGCAGGGCGATCTAGCGCAGGGGCAGGCGCAGGTCGTGGGGGGTGGAGAGCAGCAGGTTGGGGCGCAGCTCCAGCTCCTCGATGTCGATGTCCGGCTGGTAGAAGCGGTTGAACAGCACCAGGCCATCGGCACCCGCCAGCGCCAGGCGGCGGGCCAGCGCCCTGAAATTGGTAAAGAAGGGGCCGAGCTTCACCGCCAGGGGCAGGCGCACCTCGGCGCGCACCTGGCGCACGATCTCCTCCACCTGGGCTTCGATCGCGGCGCTGCTGAGCTCGGGATCGGTGGGCAGGGAATAGATGTTCAGCTCCAGGGCCGAGGCGCCGGCGGCCTCGATGCGGCGGGCCGTCTCCACCCAGCGGCCGGGGTGACTGCCGTTGAGGCTGGCGATCACCGGGATCGCCAGCCTCAACGGCGGGCCTGCTCGATCAGGCGCAGATAGGTGTCGGGCCCCTCGTGCACCACCGCCCCCTGGGGCAGGTAGCTGAGGGCCTCGCCGTAGCTCTCCTCCCCCTGGCTGGCATGCCAGTGCAGCGCCAGCTGCTCCTGCTCGATCTGCTCCTCGAACAGCGAATGCAGCACCACCGCGGCGGCGCCGTGCTCCTCCAGCTCCCGCAGCTGCTCCACGTGCTCGCTGAGGGGCAGGGCGGCCCCCACCACCATGGGCGAGCGCAGGGGCAGGCCCAGGTAGGTGGTGGTGAGATCGGGGGTGGGGAGCGAACCGCTCATGGCAGGGCCTCCTGCGGCTCAACGGTCTGGGGCGCGCTGGGGTGCGGTGCGGCCATCGCCCGGTAGGTGGCCCAGCGGCGGTCGAGGTCGGCCTGGGCGGCGCGGGCCAGCTGGCGGGCGCGCTCCGGCTGGCTGTAGCGCAGCATGCGGAAGCGGTTCTCCGCCTCCAGGCCCTCGGCCAGGGGCCGGCGCGGCCCGGGACTGTCGAGCTGCAGCGGGTTCTCGCCCCGCTCGGCGCGGCGGGGATCGAAGCGGTAGAGGGGCCAGCGGCCGGTGTCCACCGCCAGCTTCTGGTGGGCCATGCCCTCGGCCATGGCGATGCCGTGGGCGATGCAGTGGGAGTAGGCCAGGATCAGCGACGGCCCCGGGTAGCTCTCGGCCTCCAGGAAGGCGCGGATGGTGTGCTCATCGCGGGCGCCCATGGCGACGCTGGCCACGTAGATGGTGCCGTAGCTCATCGCCATCAGACCCAGATCCTTCTTGCCGGCCGGCTTGCCGCCGGCGGCGAACTTGGCCACCGCCCCCAGGGGCGTGGCCTTGGAGGCCTGGCCGCCGGTGTTGGAGTACACCTCGGTGTCGAGCACCAGGGCATTCACGTCGCGGCCGGCCGCCAGCACGTGGTCGAGGCCGCTGAAGCCGATGTCGTAGGCCCAGCCGTCGCCGCCCACCAGCCACACACTGATCTTCACCAGGGCGTCGGCCAGCTCCAGCAGCTGGCGGGCCTGGGAGCGGATGTCGGTGGCGCGGCGGTCGTCGCCAGTGGCCTCGGCAGCCTGCCCCTGCTCCGCCTCCCTGGCATCCACCAGCCGCTGCAGCCGCCCCTTGAGCTCGGCCACCCGCTCCCGCTGCTCCGCGATGCCGGCCTCATCGCCCTGGTGGGCGCCACGGATCGCCGCGGCCAGGGGGGGCGGGAGCTGCTCGGGCTGCAGCTGGCCCGCCAGCCGCTCCAGCAGATCGAGGGCCGCCTGGCGCTGCTGATCCAGCGCCACCCGCATGCCGTAGCCGAACTCGGCGTTGTCTTCAAACAGGGAATTGCTCCAGGCCGGGCCGCGCCCCTCGGCGTTGGCGCTCCAGGGGGTGGTGGGCAGGTTGCCGCCGTAGATCGAACTGCAGCCGGTGGCGTTGGCGATCAGCATCCGATCGCCGAACAGCTGGCTGGCGAGCTTGAGGTAGGGCGTTTCGCCGCAACCGGCGCAGGCGCCGGAAAACTCGAACAGCGGCTGCTGCAGCTGCTGCTGGCCGATCCTGTGCAGGTTGAGCCCGGCGCGCGGGGCCTCGCTCAGCTGCAGGAAGAAGTCCCAATAGCCACGGCTCTGATCCCGCAACGGCCGCTGCGGCGCCATGTTGATCGCCTTGCGCTTCGGCTCGCTGCGGTCACGCGCCGGACACACCGCCACGCACAGGGCGCAGCCGGTGCAGTCTTCGGCGGCCACCTGGATGGTGAAGGTCTGGCCCTCAAACGCGTGGTCGCGGGCGGGGGCGGTGCGGAAGCCCTCCGGCGCCTGGGCAAACGCCTCAGGCGCGGCCACCTTGGCGCGGATCACGGCATGGGGACACACCATCACGCACTTGCCGCACTGCGCGCACAGGTCGCTCTCCCACACCGGCACCTCGGCGGCGATGTTGCGCTTCTCCCAGCGGGCGGTGCCCACCGGCCAGGTGCCATCGCAGGGCAGGGCGCTCACCGGCAGGTCGTCGCCGCGGCGCTCCAGCATCGGCGCGATCACCTCGCGCACGAAGGCCGGGGCCGGCGCCAGCCGGTCGCCAAGGGAGGGATCAGTCGACTGATCTGCGACCACGGCGCCACCAGCGGCAGTCCCGGCGGCATCCAGCTCCTGCCAGTTGAGCTCCTCTAGGTGGTCGAGGCTGGCGTCGAGGGCGGCCAGGTTGCTGGCCACCACCGCCTCCCCCTTGCGGCCATAGGTCTTGTGAATGGAGGCACGGATCCTGGCGATCGCCTCCTGGCGCGGCAGCACGCCGCTCACGGCGAAGAAGCAGGCCTGCATCACCGTGTTGATGTGGGGCCCTATGCCGGCCTGGCGGGCCACCGCGGTGGCGTCGATCACGAACACCCGCAGGGTGTGGCTGCGGATCGTGGCGCGCAGGCGTTCGGGCAGGCGGGCCCAGCTGCCTGCCGGGCCGTGGGGACTGTTGAGCAGGAAAACCCCGCCCGGCTCGATGCCGGCCAGCAGGTCGAAGCGCTCCACGAAATCCCACTGGTGGCAGGCCACGAAGCTGGGCCGCTGGATCAGGTAGGTGGCGCGGATCGGCCGCGGCCCGAAGCGCAGGTGCGACACCGTGACCGAACCCGATTTCTTCGAGTCGTAGACGAAATAGCCCTGGGCGAACAGGTCGGTGCCCTCGCCGATGATCTTGATCGCCGCCTTGTTGGCCCCCACCGTGCCGTCGGAGCCGAGGCCGTAGAACACCGCCCGCACGGTGCCTGGGTCCTCGATCACGAACGCCGGATCGATGGGCAGGGAGCGGTGGGTGAGGTCGTCGTGGATGCCGACGGTGAAGTGGTTGAAGGGCTCGGGAACGGCCGGATCAGCCGAGGCCACCCCATCGCCTCTGAGCAGCGGCTTGAGGTGATCGAGCACCGCCTTCACCATCGCCGGGGTGAACTCCTTCGACGACAGCCCATAGCGCCCGCCCAGCACCCGAGGCAACGGGGGGCCGCCGGCGGCTGAGGGCCCGTGCACCGCCGCCCACTGCTCGGCCAGGGCGGCCACCACGTCGAGGTAGAGGGGTTCGCCTGGGGCACCGGGATCCTTGCAGCGATCGAGAACGGCGAGTGCCCGGGTGCTGGCCGGCAGGGCCTCCACCAGCATCCGGGCCCCCAATGGGCGGAACAGACGGAGCTTGAGCAGCCCAACCCGCTCGCCGTCATGGTTCAGGCGCTCCACCGTGTCGGCCGCCGTCTCGCAGGCCGAGCCCATCAGCACCACCACCCGCTCGGCGTCGGCGGGGCCGAAATACTCGTAGGGCCGGTAGGCGCGGCCGCTGAGGGCGGCGAAGCGCTCCATCGCCTCCAGCACCTGGCCGGGGGCGGCGTCGTAAAAGCGGTTCACCGACTCCCGCGCCTGGAAGTACACGTCCGGGTTCTGGGCGGTGCCGCGGATCACCGGCCGGTTGGGGCTGAGGGCGCGGGCGCGGTGGGCGCTGATCTCCGCCGCTGGGATCAGCTCCTGGAGCAGGGCGTCGCTGATCGGCTCCAGCTTCTGGATCTCGTGGGAGGTGCGGAAGCCGTCGAAGCCGTGCAGCACCGGCAGCCGACTGCGCAGGCTGGCGCAACTGGCGATCGCGGCGAAATCGGCCGCCTCCTGCACCGAGGCGGACACGAGCACGGCGCAGCCCGTGCCGCGGGTGGCCATCAGGTCGCTGTGGTCGCCGAAGATCGACAACCCCTGGGCCGCCAGGGAGCGGGCCGCCACGTGCAGCACCACCGGCGTGAGTTCCCCGGCCCACTTGTAGAGGTTGGGGATCATCAGCAGCAGCCCCTGGCTGGCCGTGAAGGTGGTGGTGAGTGCCCCAGCCTGCAGGGCGCCGTGCACCGTGCCGGCGGCCCCCGCCTCGCTCTGCAGCTCCACCACCGCCGGCACCGTGCCCCAGAGGTTGGGCCGGCCCTCGGCCGCCCAGGCATCGGCCCACTCCCCCATCGGCGAGGCGGGGGTGATCGGGTAGATGGCAATCACCTCATTGAGGCGGTAGGCCACCAGGGCCACCGCCTCGTTGCCATCCACGGTGATCGTGGCGGGGGGATCGCTCATGGGTCGTCGTGCACCAGGCTCAGCGCCACACCCACGTGCACCAGCACCCGATCCCCCACCCGGGCTTCCGGCAGACAGGCCAGGCTCACCTGCTGGCGCACCCCGCCGAACTCCACCTCGGCGCTGCGCCAGAGGGAGTCTGGGCCGGTGGGGGTGGCGGCGGCGTGGAGTGGGGCGGCCTCGGCGGGGCCAGCCGTGGTGATCGCCAGGATCACCCCAGGGGTGGCGAGGCACATGGCGCGGCAGGGCCGTTCGTTTTCGTTATAGAGATGGCGTGCAGGGCTGCCCACACCTGGCCCAGGGCCAGGCCGCCGTCGTTACACGGCACGTGCCCGTTCCAGAACACCGCCAGCCCGGCCGCCCGCAGGCCGGCGATGCAGCCCTCCAGCAGCAGGGCGTTCTGGAAGCAGCCGCCCGCCAGGGCCACCTGGGCGCAGCCGCGCTCCCGGGCCGCCCGCAGGGTCAGGGCCACCAGCGCCTCACAGAGCTGGCGGTGCCAGGCCGCGGCCAGTTGAGCGGGCGGGCGGCCCGCCGCCACCCCCTCCAGCAACGCCGCGAGCAGGGGCGTCCAGTCGAGCCAGCCCAGGGGCAGACCGGCAGCAGCTGGCGTTGCCGGGGCTGCGCTCGCCAGGGGTTCCAGAACCGCCGGCGCCAGGGGATCCGAAGGCGGTGCCACCTGACGCGCCAGCCCCTCCAGCAGCAGGCCGGCCTGGCCCTCGTAGCTGAGCTCTTGCACCAGATCGAGCAGGCTGGCGGCCCCATCGAACAGCCGCCCCAGGGCCGAGGTGCGCGGGGCGTTGCAGCCGGAAGCGAGGGCCTGGCGCAGCAGCCGCAGCTCATCGGGCGCGAAGGCGGCCCGGCAGGCGGCCGCCCCCGGGTGCTCCAGCCAGCCGGCCTCAGCCAGCAGCCCCAGGGCCACCCGCCGGGGTTCCACCAGCGCCCGCTCGCCGCCGGGCAGGGGCCAGGGCCGCAGGCAGGCCAGCCGCTCGATCGCCAGCGCCCCGCAGGCGGCAACGGGCGTCTCGGCCCGCTCCAGCCAGAGCAGTTCACCGCCCCACAGCTGGTGCCCTCCGGCCGCCGCATCGGCGGGTCCGTAACCCAGACCATCGGCGGCCCACACCAAGAGGGGGCCAGACAGGGCGTGCTCAGCCACCACCGCCAGGCCATGGGCCTGGTGGTGCTGCACGCGCAGCAGCGCCAGATGGTGCCGCGTCGCCAGGCCCTCGGCCAGCCGCACGCCCATGTAGCCGGGATGGCCATCCGCCACCAGCCAGGGCCCGCCCGACAGGGTCTCCCGCAGGTGGCGCTCCAGCTGCGCCTCCAGACCGTGCTGCAGGCGTTGCCGCAAACGAGGAGAGGCCAGATCGCCCTGGTAGGGCGCCACCCACACCCGCCCCCCCGCCGCCAGGGCCGGCGCCGCCTTGAGATCGCCGCCCAGGGCCAGAACCGCGCAGGCACCTGCCACTGCAGGGGCCGGCGGCGGACTGGCCGGCAAGGGCAAGGCAACCGGGGCATAGCCGCGGGCGCGGCGCAGCAGGGCGGGGCGGCCGTCGATCAGCTGCAGCAGGGAGTCGTCGAGGGGGCGGGCGATCGGCCGGTTGTGCACCAGAAAGGCATCGGCGCTGCCCCCCAGCCGCTCCAGGGCCTCGTCCGGATCGGTGCACAGGGGTTCACCGCTGGGGTTGCCGCTGGTGGCCACCAGGGGCCGGCCCACCGCCTGCGCCAGGAGCAGGTGCAGGGGCGAGGCCGGCAGCATCACCCCCAGGCAGGGGCTGCCGGGGGCCACGCCGACGGCAATCGGAACGGCAGCGGCAGCGGCGTCCAGCGGGGTAGGGACGTCGGCAGCGGCGTGGGCAGTGGACGTGCGGCGCAGCAGCACGATGGGCGCTGCCGGGCCCTCCAGCTCGCGCCGCTCCTCAGGCGTGATCCGCACCTGGTTCTCCAACGGGGCCAGCTCGGCCAGCAGCAGAGCAAAGGGCTTGTGGGGCCGGCGCTTGCGCTGGCGCAGCCGGGCCACCGCCTCAGTAGCGGTGGCATCCACCAGCAGCTGGAAGCCGCCCACCCCCTGCAGGGCCAGGATGCCGCCGCGCTGCAGCAACGCCGCCGCCGCCCGCAGGGGATCGCCCGCCATCGCCGCGCCATCGGGTGCCAGCAGCCGCAGCTGGGGGCCGCAGGCCGGGCAGCCGATCGTCTCGGCGTGGAAGCGGCGATCGGCGGAGTCGTCGAACTCCCGCTGGCAGGCCGGGCAGAGAGGAAAGGCGGCCAGGGTGGTGTGGGCACGGGCGTAGGGCTCGGCAGTGGCGATCGAATAGCGGGGCCCGCAGCGGCTGCAGCTGATGAACGGGTAGCGGTAACGGCGGTTGGCGGGGTCGCGCAGCTCGGCCAGGCAGCAGGGGCAGGGGGCCAGATCGGCAGCGAGGGACGGGGCGAACAGGCCGGGGCCCAGGGGCTGGCCGGCAGCGGCGGCGATGCACAGGCCAGCCGGCGCCGGAACCAGGGGCGGGAGCCACTCGGGCTCCAGTGGCTCCAGGGCGCCGGGGGGCTGCAACGCCACCGGCAACCGCCGCACCAGCCGCTCCAGCGACCGGCGCTCCCCCTGCAACTCCAGCCGCACGGCGCCGGCGACGTTCTCCAGCTCGCCCACCAGATTGAGCTCGCGGGCCAGGCGGTGCACCAGCGGCCGGAAGCCCACCCCCTGCACCACGCCGCGGCAGAGCAGGCGCAGGCGGGCCTGGCTCATCGCAACGCCGGGATGGCCAGGCCGAGGGCGGCGAGCAGGGCATCGAGGCCCACACCGCTGCGGGCCGAGGTTTCGAGCACGCGGGCGTGGGGGGCGACGCGGGCGATGGCGGCATGGGCGGCGGCGCGGTCGAAGTCCACCGCCTCGGCCAGGTCGACCTTGGTGATCAGCACCAGATCGGCGCCGTGGAAGATCGGCGCGTATTTGAGCGGCTTGTCCTCGCCCTCGGTGACAGCGAGCAGCACCACCCGCAGGCCCTCGCCCAGGTCGTAGGCGCCGGGGCAAACCAGGTTGCCCACGTTCTCGATCACCAGCAGCTCCAGCTGCTCCAGCGCCACCCCCTGGTGCGCGAGGCGGTGCAGCCCCTCGGCCACCATCGCAGCCTCCAGGTGGCAGGCCTGGCCGGTGGTGATCAGGGCGGCGCGCAGGCCGGCGGCCTGGAGGCGGCGGGCGTCGTTGTCGGTGGCCAGATCGCCCACGATCACCGCCAGGCGCTCCCGGTCGTCGCCACCCTCCGCCAGGCGCCGGGCCAGGGCCTCCAGCAGGGCGGTCTTGCCGGAACCGGGGGAGGAGAGCAGGTTCACCGCCAGCACGCCGGCGGCGGCGAAACGTTGGCGCAGGGCGGCGGCGCCGGCGTCGTTGCGGTGCAGCAGGGCGCTGTGCAGGGGCAGGGTACGGGTGGTAGCTGGCGGCTCAGGCGGGAGCTCAACGGCCGGTTGTCCGCAGGCGCAGTCGCGGCACATGGCGGCACGGGTGGGGGCCACGTTCAAGCTAGGAGCGGCGGCTGCCCCTGGCAGCCTGGCTCAACCAGGACGCTGCAGTCGCCGCAGCTGGAGCTCGCTCACAGCCGCGATCGCTTCGAAGTCGTCATCAAAACTCACCAGGAGGGCGCTGTGGTGCAAGGCCACAGCTGCGAGCAGCAGCTTCACGGTGCGAGGGCCGCATCCCGCTGGCGGTCTCGCTCCTGCTCCGCCTCAAAGCCCTCCAGGTCCACACCCCAGTCGCCGCTGAGAAAGCGCTCGGCGATCCGGGACCTGCGGCGCTGCTGCAGGGCCTCCGCCATCAGCCGACGAATGGCGGGGCCCTTTTCACGCTCCCCGGTGAGTTCTATGACTTCCGCCATCTCCTGATCTGACAGCTCAACCGGAACTTTCATCATCTACCCCCCGCAGAGTCCGATTTTCCCATCGCCAGGGGCTCAGGACAACGCCCCTCACTCCACCTCCAGCGCCAGCAGGCGCAGGTCGCGGCCGCGCAGCAGCCGGCGGCTGATCGTGCCGCAGCGGGGGCAGTCGCAGCAGCCCTGCGGGGCGGGGAAGGGGGCATCGCAGGCGGCGCAGTGACAGGTGGCCGGCTCGATCTCAATCTGCAGCTCGGCGCCGGCGGCAAGCGTGCCGGCCATCACCAGCGGGAAGCCGAAGCGCAGGGCCTCCACCTCCACCCCCGCCAGC